>JAXSPD010000034.1:0-20892 GCA_037926845.1 Candidatus Pampinifervens yunnanense
AGAGGTTCTTAGGAGCGTAGGGAAATCTCAAAAATCTACACGCCCACAGGGGGTTTCAGTATGAGTTTTATTTGCAGATAGAAACAAAACGCAAAATAAACCCTTGGGCTTATGGGAACCCTTCCATATTCAGTTGCCAAGATGTCAAGGGGGATGCTCCCCCAACTGCCTTAAGATTATAACAAAAAGTCGGTTAAAATAAAAGCCATGCTCAGAGGTTCTTGGGTCATACTGTTTTTTGTCCTTCTTCTATTCTCTTGTAGCAATAGCCAACCTGCAAAGCCTCCGGTGGAGAATACCACACCCTGCACCGTGGTCCATGTGGTGGACGGAGATACCTTTAGCTGTAAGCTTTCTTCTGGTGAAAAGGTAAAAGTGAGGCTCATAGGAGTAGATACGCCAGAAAGTAGGGACAACCCCAAAGCGAGAAGGGATGCAGAAAGGACCGGTCAAAGCGTGGAGGAAATCATAAGGATGGGTAAAATGTCTGCGGAGTTTACCAGAAGGCTTTTGTCTGCTGGCAAGACTGTATACCTTGAGTTTGATGTGCAAAAGACAGACCGCTACGGCAGGCTCTTGGCTTATGTGTGGCTCGAAGATGGTAGGATGCTAAATGAGGTGCTCGTTAGAGAAGGCTACGCCACCGTATATACAATACCGCCCAATGTTAAGTATCAAGAAAGGCTTTTGGAAGCCCAAAGGTATGCAAGAGAGAACAGAAAGGGTCTTTGGGGTCTGTAGGGTTTACTTTTCAAGCCAAGGTTTTACCATATGCTCGTAAACCACTGTGCCACCTAGATTGCCCTGCAGGAAAAGCAACAGCACGCCCACTATCAGCATGAGGCTAAAGAGGTTTCTCATAAGGTTTGCCTTTGAGAAGCTAATCCTTACTCCCAGCAGTAGCACAAAGTAAACTGCCAGCAAAAGACCTAAATACTTGTGGGTAGGGAATAGTGTTATTTGGTAGAGCTTGTCCTCTATGGGTTCGTAGACAACTATACCGCTTATGGTGGCAGAAAGCACCGACAGGCTTGCAAGCAGGCTAAAAATAAGGTGCAGGCTGTCTGCTTGCCTCTTTGTGAACCTGTAATACAGGTCTAGCACCAAAAGGGCTACGGGCATGGCTATAGCAAAGTGGGTAAAGGGTGGGTGCAGTTTAATGAGCTCCATTTTTCCTCCTCCCTGCCACCAGCTCGTAGACCAGTGGCAAAACCACAAGGGTTAGCATGGTAGAGGTAAATATACCTCCGATAACCACCACTGCAAGGGGCTTTTGCACCTCTGAGCCTATGTCTCTGCTAAGAAGCATGGGAAGGAGTCCCAAGGAGGCGGCGGTGGCGGTAATGAGTATGGGTCTTAGCCTTCTTGAGCCTGCCTGTAGGAGCGCATCCCTAGTGGGAAGCCCTTCTTCCATAAGGCTTTTGGCGTAGGAGACAAGCACCACACCGTTGAGGGTTGCAATACCAAAGACTGCTATAAAGCCCACCGCAGAGGGCACAGAAAGGTTATAGCCCGATATGTAAAGGGCTATAACTCCACCCACCACCGCAAAAGGCACATTTAGCATCACCACAAGGGCGTCCCTCACAGAGTTGTAGTTCATATAAAGGAGCAGGAAAATGAGGGCTATAGCCAGTGGCACTGCTATCATGAGCCTTTTCATAGCTCTCTCTTGGTTTTCAAACTGTCCTCCAAAGGCTATGTAATATCCCTCGGGAAGTTTTATGCCTTTCTCTATCTTTGTCTTTATCTCCTGCACAAAGCTTCCCAAGTCTCTTCCAGTAAGATTGCTTTGCACGAGGGCATACCTCATGCCGTTTTCTCTCCTTATTTTGTTGTAGCCCTCCGCTATGTAAACCTGTGCAATATCTTCAAGGGTCAGCACACTGCCCTCGTGGGTAAGCACTGGCAACCTCTTTATCTCCTCAAGGGTCTTATCCTTTAGGCTCAGGACCACCGGAAAGAGTAGGGTTTCTTGCTGGAGTTGTGCCAGCTCTGTGCCTCCAAGGTAGTAAGAAACAACTTGCATTATGTCCTGAGTGGTGAGGTTGTATTTTTGGAGCATGTCCTTTTTGGGTTCAATCCTTAGCTGGAGCTTTCCTGCTTGGGCTTCTGTTTCCACATCTACCGCTCCCTTTGCTTCTGCCACCAGCTTTTCTATCTGGCTTGCCAGCTCGTTTATCTTCTGCAGGTCCTCTCCAAAGACCTTTATGGCAAGGGTAGCTTTTACGCCAGAGAGAAGCTCATCTATGCGCATCTGTATGGGCTGGGTAAAGCCAAACTCCACACCGGGCACGCCCTCAAGCTCTTTCCTCAAAAGCTCCTCAAACTCTTGCCTGCTTTTGAAGCTTTTCCACTGGTTTGCGGGCTTTAGCATTATGAAGGTCTCTATGTAGCTCACATCCTCTGGCTCTCCCACCTCTGCCCTTCCTATGTTGGAAAAGGTGTGCACCACCTCTGGGTATTTGAGGGCAGTGCTCTCCACAAGGTTTGCCACCCTCTTTGCTTCCTCAAGGGACACATTGGGGTCAAGGAAAGACTTGACCAAAAGGGCGCCTTCCTCTAAGGGTGGGGCAAACTCCTTTCCTGTCCTTGATAGCAAGAAAAGGGAAAAGATGAAGGAAAGGAGGGCAAAGAGCAGTAAGGCAGGTCTTATACGGAAAGCTACAAGCAGAAGGGACTCGTATTTCCTCCGCAGGAAGGCAAAAAGGGCACTCTCCTCCTTGCCAGGCTTTAAAAGCCAATAGGAAAGCACGGGCATGAAAAGGAGAGCCACCACAAGGGAAGAAAGTAATGCAAGGATTATGGCTAGAGCCAAAGGCTTGTAGTATTTGCCTTCCACCGACTCAAAGGTGAAGATGGGTAGAAAGACCACTGCGATGATAAGTATGGCAAAGGTGAGGGGCTTTATTATCTCCTGCACCGACTGGATAATAAGGGTGGTCTTTGTGGCATGCCTGTTTTCTGAAAGGTGTCTGTAGATGTTTTCTACTACCACCACACTGGCGTCCGCAAAAAGACCAAGCCCTATGGCAAGTCCTCCCATGGTCATAAGGTTGGCGGATATGCCAAAGTTCTTAAGAAGGCTAAAGGTCAAAAGAAGGGTAAGAGGAATAGAAAGCACTACTAAAAGGGCGACCCTTAGGTTCCAAAGGTATAGGGCTATAGCCAAGGTAATGAGTATCATACCTTCCAGCAAAGCCCTCTCTACTGTGCCTACAGCCTTTTGGGTCAGGTAGGCTTGGTCGTATATGACCTTTATGTTTACACCCTGGGGCAAAAGCCTTTGTGCTTCCTTTAGGGCACTTTTTAGTCTTTCTACCAGCTCCATGGTGTTGGTGCCTACCCTTTTTAGCACTATGTTGCCCTGCACCTCTTGTCCGTTGAAGGTAAAGGCACCCCTTCTGTTTGGAAGTTCTCCAGCCTCCACACTTGCTATATCTCCCAGTAGCACATAGCTGTTTTCTGTTTTCTTTATGGGCACATTAAGAAGGTCCTTTGGGCTTTTGAACCTGCCAAGACCACGCACCACAAGGTCGCCCTCTGGCGACTGGAGAAAGCCTCCGCCTGCCACCTGACCATACTCTTCAAGGGCTTTTATCACATCCTGCAGGCTAAGGCGATGCTGAAGGAGTTTCTCTGGGTCTACCCTTACCAGAAAAGCCTTGTCGGGACCCCATTGGGATATTTCCTCTACGCCTTCCACAGACTTTACAAGAGGCTTTACCTTCCACTCTTGGAAGCTTTTGAGGTCCTCAAGGGTATACTTGCCGGTAGTATCTTGGAGGATGTAAAAAAGCACATTGCCAAGTCCTGAGGTGTTGGGACCCATGCGTGGCACTATGCCTTGGGGCAAAAGCCCTTGCACCTCTGAGAGCTTTTGAGAGACCAAGTTTCTCGCAAAGTATATGTCTGTGCCCTCTTTGAAAAAGACCGTCACATAGGAAAGACCTGGCAGGCTTATGCTTCTGACCAGCTGAGCATCCTTTATGCCCGAAAGGGCAGACTCTATGGGTTTTGTAACCAAAACCTCCGTCTCCTCTGCGGACATGCCCGGCGTTTCTGTGTAGATAACCACCTGCACCGGCGTTGGGTCTGGGAAAGTATCCACGGGAATTTTCAAAAAGCTATAAACACCGTAGCCTACCACCAGCACCAAAAGGAGCAACGCAAAAAACCTGTAGCTAAGAAGCACTCTAATCATTTCTCCGCCTGCGCCTTTAGAAAGATTACACCGCTTATGGCAACCTCTTGGTCCTCAGAAAGCCCATCTACCAAAAGAGCCTTATCGGACACATGTAGCACTTTAACCTTCTTCGGCTGAAAGCCCTCCGCCACCTTTACAAAGACCACATCCTGTCCCTTTACTTTTTGAACCGCTTCCTTTGGAAGCCATACGCCCCTTTGGGGCTTTGACTGGACCACAAGGTTCACCCTTAGACCTTCCTTTAGCTTTCCTTCCTTGTTTTCCACCACAAAGCGCAGCACCTGTTTGCCAGTGGCTGGGTCAAGCCTTGGAGAGACCCACTCAAGCCTTGCAGGATAGAGCCTGCCCTCGTATTCCACAAAACTGTTGCCCTCTAGCCTAAAGCCCGGCTCTGCGTAGGCGTATGCCCAAAGCCTTGAGTAATCTTGCACTTTAAAAAGCAGACTGCCAAGACCCACAGAAGAGCCAAGGACTGCCTTTTGCTCCACCACCACACCGCTACCTGGACTTCTTATAACCAGATGGTCTCCCTTTATCTCTCCAAGTGAGTTCCTGCTTTGTAGTAAAGCTTTGTATTCGGCAAGGGCTTTGTCGTATTCTACCTTTGCGGAGAAGTAGCGTGCGTAGGGGATAACCTCCTCCTTGTAAAGGAGCTCCTCACGCTTTAGGTTTTCCTCTGCGGTCTGAAGTCTTACCTGAGCCATGCGTATTTGGGCGTTCAGCTCCGCCACCCTTGGGGAGTAAACCTCCGCCAGAGGCTGACCTTTCCTTACTTGGTCGCCTTCTTTTGTGTAGAGCCTTCTGACTATACCCTCAAGAGGCGAGTAAACCTCCACCGCACCCTTTAGGTCCGTCATGAGTTGAGCAGGCAGGCTCCTCTGCGGACTGTAGCTCTCTACCTTTACCCTTTGGGTCTTTATTCCCAATTTTTGGATGGTCTGTTGGTCAACCCTTATGACCTGAGCAAACACAAGGAAGGGTATCAGTAGCATCCACACCATGCGGAACCTCCATAAGCTATGCCCTTGGCGTATTCTGTGTGGGCTTGAAGCAGTAGCTCAAGCCTTCTTTTCAAAAGGTCATAGTAGCTTTTTCTTGTCTGAGATAGCTCCAAAAGGGTTATGGTCCGGAGCTTGTAGCTCTTTAGTGCTAGCTCTAGCTCCCTTTGAGCCTGGGGCAATAGTCTGTTTTCTATGTTTTCTATCTCCGCTTTTATCTGCTCAAACTGGAGCTTGGCAGACCTTAGCTGTGCCAAAGCCTTTTGCCTTTGATTTTCTGCCTCTGCAAAGAGCAGTCTTTCCTGAGCCTTTAGCTCCAGCAGTTCTCCCTGCCTTGCGTAAAAGACTGGCAAGCCCACCACTAGCCCAACTCTGAAGCCATATTCCCTGTCTGCTACCTTTTCTGCCGTTAGGCTCACCGAGTAGGTGGGTCTTGATAAAAGCCTTTCTATATCTGCCTGCTTTGAGTAGCTCTGCAGAAGGGTTCTGTAGTAGGCAAAAAGGGGCATTTCTTCTGGCTGTAGGTCCTTCCACTGAGGAAGAGAAAAAGAGCCCTCAAGACTTTCCACCGGTCTTCCAACCATGGTAGACAGCTCTTCCAGAAGTGCCCTGTATCTTGCCTGAGCTATGCGCCTTTCTCCCTCAAGAAGTTCCAGCTCCCTTTGTGATCTCAAAAGTTCCAGCCTTGTGGTCTCACCAAGTTTAAAGCTCCTTTCCACAAAGTCCCTGATTTCTCTCTGAAGCTTTAGCTCCTCCTCAAGCACCTTCAAAAGCTCCTGCATGTAAAGGGCGTTGTAAAAAAGTAGGTATACTTCTTGAGCCAGCCTGTTTTTCTCAAAGTCTATGCGGTAGTCCAAGGCTTTGTTTTGCAAACTGTGGACTTCTCCAGCCTTTTTAAAGAGCGACGGATAAGACAGGGGCTGGCTGTAGGTAATGCCATACAGGGGCGCCTTTGAAAAGCCCTCCTTTGAAGTGCCAAAGTTGCCCACCTCCACAGAAAGGCTTGGGTTTAGCCCAGAGCGGTAAGAGAGCCTTTTGCCCTCATAGGAAAGCCTTTCTGCTGGCAGTCCCTTAAGGTAGGGGTTATTTTCTGTGGAAAGATTAATAGCATCTCTAAGGTCAAGGGCAAAAGAGCTACTAAAAAGGGCAAGAAAGAGGACTATAAGCATCAAAGGCATATTATAAAACAAACAATATTAACAAAAGATTAACGATAGTTAATGATAATGAGTTCTATTTTACTTTTCTTACGACCCTCTGGCTTGCAATTTATGAACCGGTTTGCGGATATCTCCAGGATTCTGTAGCCCTTGTATAGTGTCTTTATAAAGTCTGTGTTTGAGTTGGAAAGCATAACATAACAACCTCTCTTGTCCAGCTCCCTAAAAACCTCTACAAGGTCTATGTGGTCCTTTTTGCTAAAGTCATACTTCGTATATTTTGTAAAGGCATTTTCCTTTATGGGATAGTATGGTGGGTCAAGGTATACAAAGTCTCCAGCCTTTGCGTAATTGCATACTTCTCTAAAGTCCGTGTTTTCTATGGTGATGTCCGCTTCATTGAGATACTTTGAAATTGCTCGCAGGTTTTCTTCGTCCACTATCTTCGGATTTTTATAAAACCCAAAAGGCACATTGAATTGACCCTCTGAGTTTTCTCTATAAAGCCCGTTGTAGCAGGTTTTGTTAAGGTATATAAACCTGCTTGCCCTCTCCACAGGGTTTAAATTTTCTGGCTTTATGGACCTTATCCAATAGTAATATTCTGGCGTGTTTTTGTGTTTTTTTAGGTCTTTGATAAGCTCCTCAACCTGCTCCTTTATAACTCTATAGGCATTGATTAGCTCTGAGTTTATGTCTGATATGATTGCTTTTGTTGGACTAAGATCAAAAAACAGGGCACCACCACCTACAAAGGGGTCTATGTATGTTTCAAACTTCTCCGGGGCATACTCTTTTAGTATATGGACAATCTGCCTTTTGCCTCCTGCCCATTTGACAAAGGGTTTAGTTTTTATCCCTGAAATAAGCAAAGTCATTTTTATTCTCCATCTCCTTTATGGGTGGCTATACTTACTATCTTGTATATTTGTTCACCCCCTCTAAGTGCCTTTAGCAATTTCCCAAACATGTAAGCATCCATCCTGTTGGTTTTCTCCTGCACCATTAGCAAGTCTGCAAGAAAGATAAGAAACTTCACCGAATATTCGCCATATTTGCTTAGTTCTGCATATTTATCAAGCTCTTCCTTATACTTGCAGTAGATGTATTCATAAGTTGTCCTACATTTCCTCTCTACTTCACCTCTTATAGGTTCAACTTTTTCCCACATATTTAACAAAAAGTCTAAAAAATTCTCAACCATTTGTTTATTTACCTGCATTTTCATAAGCATGTCCACTGTCCAATGAATATGCTTTGGAGTTCTTATATTTGACCAATTTCCACTTGCATCCTTTTGTCTATATCTTATAACTATATCGTAGGGGCTCAGCTTACCCTTATAAACCGCTATTATGTAGCTATCATTTAGTTTGAATACATTGAGAGGTTTTTCCCCTTTGTAGGTCATACAATCTTCTAAATAACCCTCGTCTTTACACCGTTCCCTTTTGGTCCGCATAGCAGGTTTACCTAAATTTAAATTTAAAAGCCCAAAACTTCAAGAGGATTAACTAATGCTTGCAATCCTGTGATACAGCCCATTTTCTGGATCGCAGTTAAAGATTTTATGCTTTCAAGTGTTATGCATGGGCTCAGCTCAAAGGGCGACCGCCGTTGCTGAGAAACCTCACGCTAAAAGCTACTCTGTGTAGTTCGCCCTCCTTCCTTTGTTCCATGCTCAGAGACCAGCCAAGCACTTGGCAGAGCCTTTTGGCTATATATAGCCCAACGCCTCCCAATCTTTTGCTTTCTGGCTTTTCAAGAAGGCTCTCATCCACAGGCTTTGAAGAGAGGTTCTCTACCCTTAGCTCATTGGCTCTTAGATGCAGAAAAACCTCGCCCTCTCCGTGCCTTATGGCATTATCCAACAGCACATCAAAGACTTCCATGGCAAGCTCTGGGTCGCACTGGGCATGAACATCCTCAAGCTGGGCTCTTATGCTGGGCAAGGCGTATAGCTTAAGAAGCCCTTCCAAGAGGCTCCGTATGTTGCAACTCTGTATGGATGGGCTGTAAGCCTGAGCCTCCAACTTTGTAAGCCTTAAAAAAGACCTTGAGCTTTTTTCTATCCTTTCAAGCTCTATCTTTATTTCCTCAAGGTTTGCATCCTTGTGCCTTTTGGAGAATAGGTCCAACTTTAGGTATAGCCTGCCCAAGGGCGTTTTCAGAGAGTGGCTCAAAGCCATAAGTAGGTCCCTGTAGTGCTGGGACTGATCCCTTAGCTCCCTTATCTTCTGCCGAAGCTCAACCGCCAGAGGCTCTATTTCCTTGTAGGTTTTGACCTCTTTACCTTCAAGGCTTTCACGGACAGCTCTTTCTAGCCCCCGAAGGCTTCTTCTTACAAAAAACCAATAGAAAAGTATTAATAAGAAAATAAAGGCTACCCAGCCTGTGATTAGCACATACCTTAAAAGATCCAAAAACTCCAAGCCTTGAGATATATCCATACCATACTGCAGGTAGAAGTCCCTTGAGGTCTTTGTGGTTATAAAGCGATAGGTTTGTTCTCCAAAGCTGAAGTTTTCTATATAGGGTAGGGCATCGGGTTTAAAGGGGGGTATAAGCTCCAGACTGCTTGCGTCCACCACGAACCCCCTTTGGTTTCTCAGAACAAAGGGCTCATGCTTGTTTATCTCTTCGCCCTCCGAGTAGAGCCTTTCAAACTCTGCCGCATCTTCCAAAAGATGGTTGTCCACAAAGAGGTAAAAGGCTCTTTCCACACCCCAGTATACTCCAAAAAAGAAAAGCCCGCTTAGAACCGCCACCGCAAGGAAAAAGAGGAAAAATTCTCTCCCAAGAGACATCACGTGACCCTGTAGCCAAGACCCTTCTGCGTCTTTATTATATCCTTGCCGAGCTTTTTCCTCAGGCGATGTATGAGCACCTCCACCGTGTTGCTCTCTGCTTCGTAGCTCCCCAGAGCCTTCTCAAGTAGCTCCTCCCTTGAGACAAACCTGCCCCGGTTTAGCACAAGATACTCAAGCAGGAGATACTCCCCAGAGGTTAAAAACACCTCTCCCTCTGCGTTGAAAATCCTTCTTCTACTAAGGTCTATCCTTACACTGCCTATGTCTATCTCTCCCTTTTCAAGCCCCGCATACCTTCTTAGAACCGCCCTTATGCGGGCAAGTAGCTCCTCAAAGTGAAAGGGCTTTGTAAGGTAATCATCTGCACCCATCTGGAAAAAGTCCACCTTGTTCCTCACATCCGAGACTACTGTGAGGACTATCACTGGCACTTTTGAGCCAGACTCTCTGAACTTCCTTATAAACTCTCTGCCATCCATACCGGGCAGGAAGTAGTCCAGCAGAATAAGGTCAAAATCTTCAGAGAGGGCGAGGTCAAGCCCTCGCCTTCCATCAAGGGCAAGCCTCACCCTAAAGCCTTCTTGTTCCAAAAGCTCCTTGAGAGTGCTGGCAAGATCCTTGTCGTCCTCCACAAGAAGCACTCTCACCTTCCTGCACCCTCCATGAACCTCTGGCGAAGCTCAGACATCTCCCTTTTGCCCTGCACCTTTGCCTGAGCCTTGCATTCCTCAAAAGCCCAAAAGTCCTTGGACTTTTGCAAGCAGTCCCTTTCCCTTTGGATATTCCTTTCCATTATCTTCAGGGCTTCCTCCTTGAACTGCCTGCACTTGTCCCAGTTCTGCTGGCACCAGAGCTTATGCTCCTTTTTGCCCATAGGAGGATAGGCGAGGGCTACAGCCCCCAATGTGCCTAAAGCGGTGAGAATGGTAATCGCCTTTCTCATGGTTGCACCTCCTTTTAGTCTTCTACACCTTCGTGTTCCTCGCCGTGCTCATCTTCGCCGAGGTCTACTCTTAGCACCTTGCCAGTGCCGGCGTCCACCTTAACATCTGCCACAGTGCCATCGGGCTTTAGTATTTCTACCCCATAAACAAGGTAGCCATTTTCATTTTCAAGCCCGGCTTTGAGTACCTTACCCTGCACTTGCTGAAGGGCTATCTCCCTAGCCCTATCAAGCCCAATTTGGGCTTTGTCCATGTGCCTGTGTTCAGGCTCGTTGCCTATGTAAACACTGCCTGCGAGGGCTACAGCCCCCAATGTGCCTAAAGCGGTGAGAAGGGCAAGTGCCTTTCTCATGGTTGCACCTCCTTTGAAAGTTTTCATAGGTATACCATAATGCCCCTTCATTAACTGTGAATTAACACCGCTTACCTTAATAACTTGGATACCAAACACAAGCAAGAGGGAAGTCCAAGCTATACAATAAGCTTCTTGTTGGCACCCTCGTGCCCTTTATATTGGTTGTTATAAAATTGGAGAGTATCCTGCAACACTAGGTGCTGGCTAGTCCTCTGTGAACTTCTAAGTTCCAATTTTATAGGTGCACAGTTTGCACCTGCAGACTTATATTACAATATTAACCCATTTACCCTTTGAGAGGTGAAGAGATGGAGCTTCTGGAGCATGATGCATGTGGTGTAGGATTTGTATGCAACATAAAGGGTGAAAAAAGCCATCAGATAGTGCGTTGGGGCATAGAGGCAGTTAAAAACCTCACCCACAGAGGTGCAGTTGGCGGTGATGGTAAAACAGGAGACGGTGCGGGTATACTTATAGAGGTTCCAAGAAAGTTCTTCGCAGACTGGCTCTCACAAGAAGGCTATGAGGTCTCTAACATAGACAACCTGGCGGTGGGTGTGGTCTTCCTCTACGAAGACCTAAGGCTTCAGATAGAGGAATACATAAGAAAGTCGCCCTTTTCCCTTGTGGCATGGAGAGAAGTGCCAGTAGACAAGTCTGCAGTGGGCGAATCGGCTCTTAAGGTTATGCCAAAGATATTCCACCTCTTGCTGGATACACAGAAGGTCTCAGAGGACAGAAAGGAGCTAGAGCTTTATCTCCTAAGAAGACGCATAGAGACGGACAGGAAGCTAAGGGACAAGGTCTACTTTGCTTCTCTTTCCTCAAGGACGATGGTCTACAAGGGCATGCTGGTGGCACCTCAGCTGGATGTGTTCTACCCAGATCTAAGGGATGAAAGGATTGAATCGTCCTTTTGCCTTTTCCATCAGAGGTATTCCACCAACACCTTTCCAAACTGGAAGCTGGCTCAGCCCTTTAGGTATCTGGCTCATAACGGCGAGATAAACACCATATTGGGCAACAGAAATTGGATGAGGGCTATTGAGCACGAGCTGGCGCACGAGCTTTTTGGAGAGAACATAAAGCTCATAAGACCCTTGGTTTCTTACGAAGAGAGCGATTCTGCGTCCCTTGACAGGGTCTTTGAGCTTTTGGTGCTGGTGGGCTACAGCCCCGAGCATGCCATAAACATGCTCATACCACCGGCATGGGAGGGTGTGCCTTGGCTCCCCAAGGAGGTAAAAGACTTTTTTGAGTTTCAGTCTTTGATGATGAAGCCTTGGGATGGACCTGCCAGCATTGCCTTTACCGACGGTAGAAAGATAGGAGCACACCTTGATAGAAACGGTCTAAGACCTGCCAGATATGTGCTTACCGAGGATGGCATCTTGGTGCTTGGTTCAGAGGTGGGTATGGTGGACCTCTCGGGGAAAAGGGTTCTCAAGAAGGGAAGGCTTGGACCCGGCGACACCTTGGTGGTAGACCTTTCAAAGGGTGAGGTAAAGGAAACAGAGCAGATACTTAGAGAACTATCTTCCCAAAAGCCCTACGGGCAGTGGCTAAGGCAACATCTCCTAAGGCTTTCTGAGGTCATAAGGGACTACAGCCTGCCAGAGCCTGCAGAGGACCCAGATAGGATAAGAAGGCTGGTTGCCTTTGGCTACACGCAGGAGGAGATAAAGCATGTGCTTTTGCCTATGGCAGAGGAAGGAAAGGAGATAACCTTTTCCATGGGCGACGATACGCCCATTCCACCCCTTTCAGAAAAACCTGTCCTGCTCTTTAGATACTTCAAGCAGAGGTTTGCCCAAGTGACCAACCCGCCAATAGACCCCATAAGGGAGAAGGCGGTTATGTCCTTGAGGATGAACTTAGGACACAAGAGGAACTTTCTAAAGGAAGAAGAAGAGCATGCCAAAAGGCTTCAGATAGACAGTCCAATCCTCTTGCCCTACCAGTTTAAAGCCCTTATGGAGCAGAAGGACTTCAAGGTGGCTTGGGTGCCTATGACCTATCCCAAAGAAAGAAGCTATTGCGTGGTGGAGCTTCAGGACCTTGCGGGCGAACGCAGGATAACGGACATCCTCTATGATGCCATGTATGAGGGCATTACCATCTGCGACCTCAGACTGGGTGTGGAGATAGTCTGCAGACGTGTGGAAGAAGCGGTAAGAGAGGGAGCAAACATAGTGGTGCTCTCTGACAGAAACATATCACGCTACAGGCTTGCGGTGCCAAGCCTTTTAGCGGTTTCTGCGGTCTTCAAATGGCTTTCAGAGAGAGGGCTTTCCAACCGGGTTTCTATTGTGGTAGAGACCGGCGAAGCCAGAGACACGCACCACATGGCATGTCTCATAGGCTATGGTGCTTCTGCGGTCTATCCATACCTTATGTATGAGCTTATTGGCGAGCTTTGTCAAAAGGGTGAGATAAAGGTGTCCTACGAGCAGGCACTCTTTAACTACAAGAAAGCCCTGGAGGACGGTCTTTTGAAAATTATGTCCAAGATGGGCATCTCCACCCTCAACTCCTATCAGGGTGCAAGAATCTTTGACACGGTCTGTCTAAACAAGGACTTTGTGGAGGAGTATTTCCCGGGCACGCCGGCAACCCTTGAGGCGGACGGCATCTTTGAAATTCAAGAGAGCCTTTTGGTAAGGCATGACGCAGGCTACGAGGTGGAAAAGCCCGAGCTTGACTACGGCGGTGATATGAAGTTTAGGAAGGGCGGGCAATGGCACGCATGGTCTCCCTTTGTGGTCAGGGCATTGCACAAGTTTTTGGAGACAAAGGACTATCAAGACTACAAGGAGTTTTCCAAAATTGCCAACGAAGAGCATCCCACCTTTATAAGGCATCTTCTTGACTATAAGAGAGCGGAAAAGCCCATTCCCATAGAAGAGGTGGAACCCATAGAGAGCATACTCAAGAGGTTTGTCACTGGTGGTATGTCTTTGGGTGCCTTGTCTCCAGAAGCCCACGAGGTGCTCGCAGAAGCCTGCAACAGGCTCGGTATGAAGAGCAACTCTGGAGAAGGAGGAGAAGACCCAGCCCGCTACTGGACCATAAAGAACTCTGCCATTAAGCAGGTAGCCTCTGGTCGCTTTGGTGTGACACCCACCTACCTTGCCTCTGCACAGGACATTGAAATAAAGATAGCCCAAGGAGCAAAGCCCGGAGAAGGTGGGCAACTGCCCGGTAAAAAGGTCAACGAATACATAGCAAAGTTAAGGTATGCACAACCCGGAGTGACCTTAATCTCTCCACCACCCCATCACGATATATACTCCATAGAAGACCTCGCCCAGCTCATAAACGACCTAAAGGAAGCAAACCCTAAGGCAAGGGTGTGCGTCAAACTTGTGGCAGAAACGGGCGTAGGCACGGTAGCTGCGGGTGTAGCAAAGGCTTATGCGGACATCATCCAGATAAGCGGTGCAGAAGGTGGCACGGGTGCAAGCCCCTACTCTTCCATCAAAAACGCAGGCAACTACTGGGAAATAGGGCTTTCTGAAACCCAGAGGGTGCTTATGGAAAACAACCTAAGGGACAAGGTGCGACTTAGAGTGGACGGCGGTATGAGAACGGGCAGGGATGTGGTCATTGCGGCGCTCCTTGGTGGAGAAGAGTTTGGCTTTGGCACCGCCGCCATGATAGCGGAAGGTTGTGTGATGGCAAGGGTGTGCCACACGAACCAGTGCCCCACTGGCGTAGCCACCCAAGACCCCAAATACAGGGAAAAGTTCAAGGGAAGGGTGGAGAACGTTATGGCATACTTCAGAGCAGTAGCCCAAGAGGTCAGAGAAATCCTCTCACAGATGGGTGTGAGGTCCCTTGAGGAGATAATAGGCAGGCGGGACCTCCTTGAGGTCAAAACCTACGACCATATACCTGGCTCAAAGAGGGTAAAGCTGGAGGAGTTTCTAAAGGAGGGCTATCCACAAGACAGACCCCTCAGGTGCCTACAGGAGAGAAACGACAACCCAAGGAGGAGCCAGCTAGCAAAAAGGCTTGAGGAGGAAGTATTGCCTTACATAGAAAAAGGGCAAAGGTTTTACGGCGAATACACCATAAGAAATGTGGACAGGAGCGTCCCCGCAAGACTTGCATACCACATTGCGGTCAGATACAGAGACCAAGGACTGCCAGAGGATACCATCCAGATCATCTTCCGTGGCACTGCCGGTCAGAGCTTTGGAGCCTTTAACCACAAGGGCATGTCTCTTACCCTTATCGGTGATGCCAACGACTATGTGGGTAAGGGTATGCATGGTGGAAGGATAGTGATAAAACCAGAGGGTATAGAGGATACGCATAACCATGTGATAATGGGTAATACCTGCCTATATGGAGCAACGGGCGGAGAGCTATTTGCAAGCGGAAGGGCAGGAGAGCGTTTTGCGGTAAGAAACAGCGGTGCAATAGCGGTAATAGAAGGTGCGGGTATGCATTGCTGTGAATATATGACAGGTGGTGTGGTGGTGGTGCTGGGTCCGGTGGGTGTAAACTTCGGAGCAGGTATGACCGGAGGCTATGCCTACGTGTTGGATGAGGAGATACAAGATAAGATAAACACGGGCTATGTGCTTGCAAGACCGTTAACCGAGGAGGAGAGCCAAGAGCTAAAACTTCTTGTGGAGAGACATTATCGCTACACAGAGAGCCCCTGGGCGGGTCATATACTTGAAAACTGGGAGGAGTTTTCCGAGAGGTTTATGAAGGTCATCCCCCTTGAACAGTGCAAGAGGGACCCATATGGCGTCTCCGACCAGTGCGAAGTGGAGGCAAAAGGCTAAGATAACATATTTGCATGCTAAAGAAAGGGAGACTCTATGGTGAACATCTAACACCAGAGCTTGTTTTTAGAAAATACATTGCACCCCATATAACCCAAGAGGATATACAAAGCCACATATTCGTGGATATGTTTTGCGGAGAGGGCAACCTACTCTTACCACTTCTTGAATACCTACCAAAGGATATTAGGGTAGATTTCTTCAAAGAGAGGGTTTATATGTTTGATATTCAGCCACAGATGGTTCAAAAGGCAATAGCAAAAGCGGTCTCTTGTGGTATACCCTATGAGATAGCAAGTAGAAACATCCAAGTAAAGGATACTTTGTTAGAATACCCAGAGTTCCTGCTTCAGAAAGGCATACCCCTATTCCACATAACAAACCCTCCATACCTCTACATAGGATATGTGGTGAAATCCAAGCAGGAGAGACTTCTTAGATACTTCAAAAATCTACCTTACCAAGACCTCTATCAGATAGCACTGTATAGAGATCTGGTTCACAGTGTAAGCAAAATGATATACATAGTGCCAACGAACTTTTTATTTGGCGCAAGTGCATCCAACGCAATAAGGAGGGATTTATTAAGCCTATACTATTTGAAATTTGCAATAGTGTTCGAGAAAAAGATATTTGAGCATACTGGAGTGCACACATGCGTGTGCTTTTTTGAGAGGAAAAAGAATATATCTCACCAAGTTCAAAGGTTCAAAGTCCTGAAGGTTAACCACGAAGAAAAGTATGTGGAGTATACCCTCTATCCCGAAAATCATTACCGTGCGGGTGCGGAGTTTGAGATATATGTTATGCAGAATAAAAGGCACTTACCCTTCAAGATAAAATTTTATCTCACATACGACGAAATAAGAAAAAACACTGGTCCCTACAGGGTTCTGCTGGTAGATGCCAATTCCTATGGCGGAGGACATTACGAAAAGAGGGAATTCTTTGTAAACTACGAGCTATACAAGAGGATAAAAGAAAACATACTTTTTGTAAGAACACTTGACACGGGTGGAGAGGAAAGAGCCGGTGTGTATACCATAGGTGAGGCTTTCTCGGCGGATGGTATATACTGCCAAAAGCCCTACAGAACCCATCCCATACCCATATTTTTTGAACCTCCTTTGCCAAAAGATGTGCAGATTAGCATAAGGGACTACTTTAACAGAACACTGGAGCACCTTAGGACGCTTACAGATAGCGATTTTATGACAAACTTTAAATACTCAGACAGCCAGTATACAAGAAAGTATTTAGGATTAAACCAAGTAAAGGCTCTATTGCAAACATACCCTTATTTTCATATAAAGGAGACGCTGTTTGATGGCTCTTAGAGAGAACATATACTATTGGCATTATTCCCTACAAAATCCTGAACCGCTGTTTGACGAATCTTACATTTTTGACGAGATAATAGTCAACAAGCCAGACCTTTTGACGCATATACACAGGCTTAGGGACCTTATATTGGCATACTGCGTGAATATGGAGAAGTCTATTCCATGCGGTAGTATATTAGAGGAGATATATGGCATACTTGTAAGTGTAGAAAAGAGTCGTTATACGGAGTTTGTAGCCTTTTGGAAGACTGCGGATATGTCCTATACTCTTTTTATGAACCTGCCAGAGGAAAACAGAATTGAAATTCTTGAAAGACTGCTAAAAACATACTGCAAAAGACGCATTAGCCTGTATAAGCAACTTGGTTTTTCTGACCTTGTATCTCAAGCTCTTTATGATAGCGGAGCCTCCAGAAGGAAAAAGTCATCTGGTCTTTTGAAGGTATTAAACCTTTTGAAGGAGAGCTTTAAAAACATAGAGCAAGCCTTTTCCTATGAACAACTGTTGGGTAAGGAATTTGCCTTTGCCCTACCAGACAATATAAAAGAGCCCTTTGAAGTTTTCTGCAACTCCGCCGGTGTTGAATACAGCTTTGGAAGAACTTACCAGAATAAAAAGCCAGACCTTGTGATTAAGTTGAGAAAGAAGACCTTTGTTTTGGAAGCTAAACACATAAAAGAAGAGGGAGGTGCGCAGGATAAGCAGATTAGTGAGCTCATAAGTTTTGTAAGTCAAGAAGAGAAATCAGAAGTGGTTCATTACATAGCCTTTTTGGATGGCTTATACTTTAACAAGTTCATAAACCCGCAGGGTAAGGCAAGAAAACAGAGGGAAGACATAGAAAGATCCCTTGCAAGCCATGGGAAGAACTTTTTTGTAAACACCTCCGGCTTAGAGGTCCTTTTGGGCGATTTGAATGCAGAGCTATGAATAAACTGAGGCTCCTCTCCTTTGCCCTCTACGACTCCGGTGAGACCATCTTGGGAGCCCTTATATTCTCAACCCTATATCCCCTATACATTACCAAACACATAGATGTCAAGAGCTACTCTTTTGTGTATGGCTTTGTGTTTTTTGTCTCCTTTCTTTTGGCGCTGCAGTTTGGCAAACTTGCGGACAAAAGAGGCTGGAGGAAAAGGTTTTTTACCTTCTTTAGCCTATCTGTGCCGGCGGTGTGCCTTCTGCTCTTTGTGTCCTTTGAAAGTCCGCTTATTAATTTTCTCTTCTACCTTCTTTTGGCGGTGGTCCACCAGCAGGCTCTGGTCTTTTACAACTCCTTGCTTAAATCCTTTGACTTGAAGGGCTTTGCCTCGGGCTTTGGTGTGGCTCTGGGATATGTGGCTTCTGCCCTTGCTCTCATATTCCTTGCCCCCAACCTTAGCCTTCCCTATGCCTTTTTGTGGGTCGCCATGCTCTTTTTCCTCTTGTCTGTGCCTTCCCTCTATAGCCTTCCGGAGCCTATGGGCAGGCAGGAGGTGATGCTTAGGAAGCTGCTAAGGGACAAAAATTTTGTGCTTACTCTCCTCTCTATGCTTCTCCTTATGGAGCTTGCCCATACTATGATAGCCATGATGGGCGTATACCTGCGGGAGGTCTACGGGCTTTCAGAAAGGGACATATACAAAACCATAGGCTTTTCCGCCCTTGGTGGGGTCTTGGGAGGTCTCCTCTTTGGGAAGCTCACCGACTGGCTTTCCGCAAGGAGGCTCTTTCCCCTTGGTTTTCTCCTCTGGAGTGTTTTTTTGCTTCTTCTATACTCCACCCCCAAGGAGCTACTCCTTCCCCTTGGCTTTTTTGCAGGGCTTTGTCTGTCGCATCTGTGGACCACCTCAAGGGTTCTGCTTATTGAGAGGTTTTCCGGCGGTGATATAGCGGTGCGTTTTTCCTTTTATTCTCTCAGTGAACGTATAGCCTCAAGCCTTGGGCTTATATCTTGGTCCCTTTTCCTTTTTATAACGGAGGACTACAGGCTCTCCGCCCTTTTGATGCTACTTTTTCCAGCCATTGGTGTTCTGCTTTATATCCTTTCAAACAGGCGGTTTGAGATACAAAGGCTCTAAGAGCATAGGCTCATCGCCCCTATAGCCTTCCTTGAGCCGGTTGTAAGCCCACAGCCCACCGTATAGGGAGAAGGGAAAGTATTCAAGCCGAAAGTCTCCAAGATCCTGAGAGGCAAGTCCTACAAGGGGGAGGTCTGACTCTACTAAGGGCTGCACCTCACCCACCTGCGATTCCCTGCAGACCCTGCAGAAAACATTACTGCTCACCCTCAGGGCTACCACCTTCTCCTCTGGCAGTCTTACAAACTGGCACATGAGGCTCAGGTTCTCATAGCCCACTATGGGCTTTCCACTTAGGTATGCCAAGGTTTTCATAAAGGTTATACCTATCCTCAAAGAGGTCAGATACCCCACGCCCACAGAGACCGCAAAGGCGTCCATTTCCTCTGGCTCTACCTTTAGCTCTCTAAGGAGGCTGGGCAGGTGCTCAAGGGTCTTCTTGCGGTCTTCTATCCAGTGATGTAGGACAACCCTGCCATCCTCCACTACCGTGAGATTTACAGAAGAGAAGGATGTATCCAAAGAGAACAGTCTCATCATATACTATCATACATGATGCTCTTTGATATGGAAAAGCCTCAAGGTTTTGACCCCTATGAGGTGCTTACGAGATTGGTTATTCCGAGACCTATAGCCTGGGTTTCCACCCTTAGCCCCGAAGGCATTCCAAACCTTGCACCCTTTAGCTTTTACAATGCGGTTTGCGACGAGCCACCGGTGGTGCTCATATCCATAAGCAAGAGGGAAGATAAAAGCCAAAAGGACACTGCAAGGAACATACTACAGACTGGCGAGTTTGTGATAAATGTGGTCTCTGAGGAGCTTATAAGAGAGGTGGAGCTGAGCTCTGAGGAATATCCGCCTCATGTGAGCGAGTTTGAGGTCTGTGGGCTTGAGCCGGCACCAGCCTATAAGGTAAAAGCTCCAAGGGTAGCCAAAGCAAGGGCTTGGCTTGAGTGCAGGCTTTTAAGGCACGAGGAGCTTTTTGACTATGACCTTATCTTTGGAAGTGTTCTATTGGCAGGTGCCCAGAACTTTGAGCATCTCAAACCTGTGGGCAGGCTTTACGGAGGCTTTTGTAAAATCCTTGAGCTAAATCAAAGCCCTTAGAGCTCTCCAAAGCTAAAATATTTCCCATGGCTAAGGTAAAGGTAAACAAAAAGGTCCTTGAAATACCCGCAGGCGAAAAGTTTGGAGACCATCACCACGAAATAGAAAAGGCAGGCGTTGAGTTTGGATGCACGGACGGTCAATGTGGTGTGTGTGTCTGCACAGTCCTTAAGGGGCTTGAGTGTTTGGCAGAGCCCTCCGAGCAGGAAGAGGAGACCCTCTGGAGGATAGGAGAATACGAAGAAAACCGCCGGCTTACCTGCCAGCTGGTAATAGAAAAAGAGGGCTGTGAAATAGAGTTAGAAACCGACTAACAGGTGCACTCTTTCACGCCAAGCTTCCGGTAGAGGGACACTATGGGACACCAGCCAGTAAAGGCGGACTGCATTTGATTAAGGGACATAAACACGATAAAGACCTTCCAGAACCAGTGGATGTCCGCAGGCAGTATGGCAATAAGGAACACCAGCAGAAGCACTCCACCAGAGGTAAGCCTCAAAGCTCTATCCATAGTCATGGTCAACCTCCTTTTTAAGGTTTTAAGAATATTCTAATAAACACTAAAAACTTGTCAAGGGTAATACAAACTGAGATAATTTTCCTATGCACAGAGTTTTAGAAAAAACCATGCTTTCGGAGGATGCCTGTATACTACGGGTTCATGCACCGCATGTCTCAAGGGCAAAGCCTGGGCAGTTTGCCATGCTACAACACCGAGAAACCTCCGAGCTTGTACCCCTTGCCATACTGGACACCTTTGAAGAGGGCTTTAGCTGTCTTGTCAAGGCGGTAGGTAGGTCAACCCTTGAGATACTCCAAGAGGCAGAGGATTTTCACTATGTGGCTGGACCCTTGGGCAGACCCTTTCCTGTGGGTCAATACGGTAGAGTGGTTTTCTATGCTAGCTCTTGGGGCATAGCGCCTCTTTTGAGTGTAGCCAAGGCTCTCAAAGAAGTAGGCAACAGTATCTTTCTTCGGGTGGTTTCTGAAGATTTTTATCTAAGGGACAGGGCGGAAGACCTTTTTGAAGAAGTTAGGCATTCTGAAGATTTGGTGGACTTGGAGGCAGATCTTTTGGTGTCTGCAGGAGACAACAAGCTATCCT
>JAXSPD010000035.1:0-20877 GCA_037926845.1 Candidatus Pampinifervens yunnanense
GCCAATAGTGGTGAGACCAGAGGACATAAACCTTTCTGAAGAAGAGATGAAAAAGGATATTCTGTATGAGTTGGGACATAAGGTTGGTTTGCTCAAAGATGCACAGGATGCGGTGTTGACGGTGATAGAGGGTAGGCTTGGGTATGTGCTCGAGGGTGTGGAGGATAAGGTAAGGGACATAAGAGACAGGGAATATCTTCACAATCTCATAAAAAGACTTGTAGGCACGGAGGATGTGCTTGGGTTTATTAGAAAGGAATTGGGCTTGATTTGAGTGAAAATATAAGGGTAGAGGTTTTTAAATGCACAGGATAGACACAAGGGGCGACAAGTCCATAGCCTTTATCTTGGGGCTCGTTTACGGATACAGAAATACACAATTTGAGCTAAAGATATGTAGCCTTGAGGAGTTCTCTGAGGAAAAACATAATGAAGATAAGGTCTACTACATAAACCGCAAAAAGGGGGAGGTTTATGAGTGCTACAGGGAAGAAACCACGCACATATGTGCCATAAGGGAGGATAAAATTAACGCTAAAGTGGTGCTATTTGTTTACAAAAGAAAAGTGAAATAAAAGCCTTGAATTAAAGGTTTCTCAAGCCTATAATACCCACATGCTTTTAATGATACTCATTCTCTTTATTCTTTCCTCTTCCGAGGCGGGGGAGCTGGAAGGGCTTATAGACTATGCTCTTAAAAACTCACCCCTTTTGAAAAGCTACACGCACATGAAAAAGTCCACAGAATACAGAGAAAGATACTTAAAAAGCCTGCCAAACCCATCCTTTTCTGTGGCTTTTAACAACCTGCCCTTGAATAGACCCTACCCAAGCAAGTATGAGCCTATGAGCAGTTTCTCCCTGGGTGTAAGCCAGATGTATGTGCCTGCGGTGAAAAGGGAGAGGGAAGCTCTTGTGGCAAGGGCGGAGACAGAGCTTTTGGGCTTGCAGGAAGAGGTGGTAAAAAGAGAGCTAATAAGAGATATAAAGCTTAGATACCTTGAATGGTTATACACCCACAGGAAGGAGGAGCTTTTAAGAAGAATACTCGGTGAGATAAGGTTTCTTGAAAAGCTCACAGAGGAAGACTATAGACTTGGCAAAGCGAACCTTTCTGACCTGCTGTCCTTGAAGGCAGAGGCTCTCAGGGTTGAAAGGGACATGAAAAACCTTTTGGAGGAAAGAAGGCTTCTAAAGTTGGACCTGGACAGCTTGGTGGGCAAGAGCTTTGAGTTAAGGGGTGAGGAACCTTCCATAAGAGAGGTCTCCCTTGAGGGGCTTGATGAAGAGAAGACCCCATACCTTAGGGTAGTGCTGGGAGAGATAGAAAGGCTCAGGGCTGAGATAGAAAAGCAAAAGGTTGCATACTTGCCAGATGTGGATCTTATGGCTGAATACATGATAAGGCCAGGGCTTGACAACATGTTTAGCCTTAGGGCAAGCATTAGCCTTCCGGTAAGAAGGTCCAAAAGGGAGGAACTTATGGTGCTTGAAAGGCTGGAGGAGCTAAGAGCAAAGGAGCAGGAGCTGGAGAGACGAAGGCTGGAGCTAAGGAGAGATATAAGTGCCCTCAAGGTTCAAGAGGAAAGAATAAAGGAGTTGCAAAACCTTACAAGGAAGTTCATAGAAGAGAAGGAAAGAGAGCTGAAAGCCCTTGAGCTTGCCTATTCCTTTGGAAAGGCGGACTTCAGAGACATGCTTAGGCTCTACAGGGAGCTATGGGAACTTAGGATGAACCTTCTTGAGCTTGACCTTTCTTTGAAAAGCCTCTACATAAGGGCGGAGGTATACCTATGAGAAGGGTCTTCCTTCTTGCCGGCTTGGTTTTAGTGGCGATGGCTTTCTACCTTCTGTGGCACTCAAGGAAGACTGAAGAAATGCCCAAGGGATACCTTCTGACGTTAAGCCTTGAGGGTGAGGGCATAAGGCTTGAGCTATACACAAGGGATGGCAGCCTAAGGGTAGGCAAGAACCACATTCTTGTAAAGTTGGAGACAAAGGCAAGGCTTGAGAGCCTCTACTTTTATATGCCACCAATGCCCGGCATGGGCGAGATGAGGGAAGATGCCCTTCTTAGAGAGAAGGGAAGGGGAGCCTATGAAGGGTCGGTGAACATAAGCATGGCTGGCTCGTGGCAGGTAATGGCTCAAGTGGATGGAAAGCTTCTAAGAAGGGATATATCCGTGCCCTTCCACATAGGGCAGAAAACACAGGAACAAAAAGAGGGCATAAGCCTAAGCCCAGAAAAGCTCCAGCTTCTTGGTGTGCAGGTGGAGGAGGTAAAAGGACTTGAGCTAATGGAAAGTTTTAGCACCGTTGGGTATGTATCTTATGACCTTTCAAAGACCTATGAGATTACGCTTAGGTCTGATGCTTGGGTTCTGGACACCTTTGGAAGGTTTCAAGGAGAGCTGATAAAGCCCGGCACACCTCTTATGAGGGTAATGAGCCCAGAGGCGGAGCTGGCAAAGGCAGAGCTCAAACTTGCGAAGGAAATGGGAAGAAAAGAGCTTGAAAGGGCTGTGCTTGAAAGGCTCTCATACCTTAAGGCGGGCGAGTTAATCACCTCTCCCTACGGTGGCCTCGTTCTTGAGAGGAAGGTATATCCTGGTGGCTTTTTGAAGGCGGGCGATGTGGCCTATAGGATTGCGGACATATCAAGGGTGTGGGTCATTGCGGAGGTGCCTCAGGAGTATGCAAGAAGCGTAAGGAAGGGCATGAGGGTTATGGTAAAACCGGTGGGTGGAGAAGAAGTCTTTGGCAAGGTTGACTACATATTCCCAGAGGCGGACAGGGAGGCAAGAACCATAAAGGTGAGGATAGACCTACCAAGAAAGGACCTAAAGATAAACCAGACCCTTGAAGTTTACTTTGAAAAGCCTGTGGGAAAGGTGCTCGCAGTGCCAGAGACTGCGGTGGTAGACACGGGAAGAAGGCAGGTGGTCTTTGTGGAAATAGGTCCTGGACTATACAAGCCAAGAAGCGTCAAACTCGGAAGAAAGGCAGAGGGCTACTATGAGGTGCTTGAGGGTCTGAAGGAAGGAGAAAGGGTTGTGGTAAAGGGGACATTCCTTCTGGACTCAGAGGCACAGCTCAAGGGCTATTATGGACAGGAGGTGAAGGGTCATGAACACCACCATTAGGTCATTTCCTGCTCATAAACCTACCGTATACATGCAGAAGGTAGAAGACAAACCCGCTGAAAGCAAAAAGCCCGAGAAAGTAAACAAGCAGGTCCATAAAAAAATTATAGGAGGTGATACCATGAAAGCCCTTGCCTTAATGCTTCTACTATGGACTTTGTCCGCCTTTCCACAGCCCAAAGAACCACCAAGGGGTGAGCGTTGTGTGGTCTGTGGTATGGATGTAAACATAGACCCAAAACTTACATCGCAAGCAAAGCTAAGGGATGGATCATACAGGTATGCGGAATCCCCAAAGCACATTCTCAAGTATTACCTTGAAAACAGGGAAAAGGTTGCAGAGCTGTGGGTAAAGGATTACAAAAGCGGTAGATGGATAGAAGGCACAAAAGCCTTTTACGTTCCCATAAAGGAGGGACCCATGGGGTATGACCTTGTGCCCTTCAGAAGCAGGCTTGATGCTCAAGAGTTTGCCAAAAGCCCAAGGTCTGCAAAAAACAAGGTTTATCAGCTCAAAGAAATAGACAAGGTCTTCATAGAACATCTTGATATGGGACATGTTCATTGAAAGGAGGTGCTCACATGATGTGGGATATGCATGGAATGGGTTGGGGCATGGGGCTTTTATACCTTCTTGTGGTCCTTTTCCTACTCTTTGGAACTGCGGCCTTCATCAAATACCTCTTCAAGGGATAGAAGTTAAATGAAGGACCTTGTGGAGCTTCTACTAAAACACAGACTAATCACACTCATATTTATCGCCTTTCTCCTTCTTTACGGATACTATGCATTAAAGAAAACACCCATAGATGCCCTCCCCGACCTTACAGATACGCAAGTAATCATATACTCCGAGTGGATGGGGCAATCTCCGCAGGTCATTGAAAACCAGCTCACTTATCCCCTTAGCTCCGCCATGCTGGGGCTTCCGAGGGTGAAGGCGGTAAGAGGCTACTCGGTGCCTAACTACTCGCTTGTGTATGTGATATTTGAAGATGGCACAGACCTCTACTGGGCACGCTCAAGGGTTCTTGAAAAGCTGTCCTCCATAAGAAGTCAGCTACCATCTCAGGCAAGGGTAGAACTTGGTCCTGATGCCACTGGTCTTGGCTGGGTATATCAGTATGTGGTCTACTCGGGAAAAAGAAGTCTCGATGAGCTTTGGAGTTTGCAGAACTTCTACATAAAGTATGCCCTCCTTTCAGTGCCTAATGTGGCGGAGGTAGCCAGTGTAGGCGGTTTTGAAAGAGAATACAGAGTGACCCTAAAGCCTGAGCTTCTCACATACTATGGGCTCTCTCTACAAGATGTAGCAAAAGCGGTAGCAGGCTCTAACCTTGAAACAGGTGGTAAGTATTTAGAGCTAAATGGAAGGGAATTTATCATAAGGGCAGGGGGTTATGTGCGAGAAAAGGAGGATATAGAAAGGGCTGTTATAAAGGAAGTGGGAGGCATACCCATAAGGGTGGGGGACGTGGCTAAGGTGGTGGAAACTCCAGCCTTTAGGATGGGGACTGCGGACTACAACGGCATGGGTAATGTGGTGGGTGGGATAGTGGTGATGAGGTTCGGCGCAGACGCCTACAAGACCATACAGGAAGTAAAGGAAAGGCTGGAGGAGATAAAAAGAGGGCTACCAGAGGATGTGAAAATAGTCCCCGTCTATGACCGGTCTGACCTTATAGAAAGGGCTATTAGCCACCTTTGGAGGGTGCTTTTGGAGGAATCCCTTGTGGTTGTGGTGGTTATAGGCATATTCTTGCTAAGCCTTAGTCTTAGCCTTTCCATACTTGTGTTCCTTGTGCTTTCACTTCTTGGCATTTTTATCTTAATGAACCATATGGGTATAAACTCCAACATCATGTCTCTGGGTGGTATAGCCATAGCCATAGGGACCATGGTGGATGCGGGTATAGTGCTTGTGGAAGCCTTTTCAAGAAAAAGGGAAGAGGGCAAGGACATAAGGACAGCCATAGTGGAGTCTGCCTCTGAAGTGGGAAAGCCGGTGTTTTTTGCACTGCTGGTGGTGGCGGTATCTTTTGTTCCCATGCTTGCGCTCAAGGGTCAGGCGGGAAGGCTCTTTGAACCTCTTGTGATAACAAAGACCCTTTCAATGCTTGTGGCATCCCTGCTAAGCCTTCTAATCTTTCCAACCCTTTTGTATTACTTTGGCAGAGGCAGGGTTCTGCCCGAAGAAAAAAACCCAGTGGTAAGGCTCCTCATAAAACTGTATACGCCCCTTTTCCATCTCTCTATTAGGCTTAGGTATGCTCTTTTAATAGTTGCCCTTCTTTCAATACCAGCCACTTATCTGCTCTACAAAAACATAGGCAGGGAGTTTATGCCAGACCTAAGGGAAGGCACGATACTCTACATGCCCATTACAGCCCCCAGCATCTCCATACAAGAAGCCCAGAGGCTAATAACCCTTCAGGACAGAATTATAAAGAGCTTTCCTGAGGTGGAAACCGTCTTTGGAAAAGCCGGAAGAGCAAGCACACCCACAGACCCCGCCCCCCTTTCCATGGTAGAGACCACCATTGTGCTAAAGCCAGAAAGCCAGTGGAGAAAAGGTATGACCTATGAAAAACTTATAGAAGAGTTGGACAAGGCACTTCAAATGCCTGGACTGATAAACAGCTGGACCATGCCCATAAAGGGCAGGATTGACATGATTACCACAGGCATAAGGACACCCATTGGTATAAAAGTCTACGGAAAAGACATTGATGAGCTTTCAAGACTTCTTGAGGAGCTGGAAAATGCCCTTCAAGGCATGGAAGGCGTTATGAGCCTCTACGCAGAAAGACTAAGCGGTGCAACATACATAGAGATAATTCCCCTCAGAGACAGGCTCGGCTTGTATGGGCTTAGCCTTGAAGAGCTAACCTTTGCGGTGGAAAACCTCTTAGCCAATAGTCCGGTGTCTGTATATGTATCTGGCAGAGAAAGATACAACATAACCCTTGGAGTCCCAATAGACTACAGAGAAAACCTTGAAAGCCTCGTCCTACCCTTAAAGGATAAACTCATTCCCCTTAAGGCGGTCGCAGAGCTCAGAAAGGTTGAAGGTCCTATGGAAATAAAGTCGGAGAATGGTATGCTTGTTGCCTATGTTTACATAACTCCAAAGCCTGGAGCGGACATGGGCAGGCTTGTAGAAGAGGGAGAAAGAAGAATAAAAGAGAGTATAAGCCTGCCAACCGGCTATTTTTATCGCTGGAGTGGTCAGTTTGAATACTGGAAGAGTGCTATGGAAGACCTTAAGGTCATAGTTCCTCTTGTGCTTTTAACCATTATTCTTCTCGTTTATCTTAGCCTTGGGAGGCTCTTTGAAACCCTTTTGGTTCTTTTCACCTTGCCTTCTTCCCTTCTCGGCGGTTTTCTCCTCATGTGGCTCTTTGACTATAAACTTTCCATAGCAAGTATAGCGGGTTTTCTTGCTCTCTTGGGCGTTGCAGCGGAGATGGGTATAGTGATGGTGGTCTACATAATGAAAGTCCTTGAGAAGGGAGAAAGCAAGAGCCTTGAGGAAGCCATATACGAGGGTGCGGTAAAGAGAATAAGACCAAAGAGCATGACCATGCTAACCATTGTAGCTGGTCTGTTGCCAGCAGTTTACCTTCAAGGGACAGGCTCAGAAGTCATATCCCGCATAGCCCTTCCCATGCTGGGGGGTGTGGTGTCTTCTTTTCTTACAGCCCTTTTCCTTGTGCCAGCACTGTATACTTTTAGAAGATGAAGGGCAAGGACTTTTTGGCACTAACGGTGGGTTTTAACCTACTGGGTGGGGTCATTGCAGGACTTTTGGTGGGCTACGCCTTTGACAGGTGGCTTATGGAAGGTCTGTTTAAGATAAGGACCTTTCCCTTTGGCATGATCTTTTTCTTTTTTATTGGTATTATCTCTGGCTTTCGGAATGCTTACCGGGACTTGAAAAGAATTGAGTGAGCCTTTCCCTTAGGTGCAAAGGTATGGAAGTTATCTTCCCCTCTCTTATTATACAGTGCTTTGTGTTGCCTTTAGTCCTAAGAATACCAGAAGCCATAAGAGTATACTGAAAGGAAAAGGTAAAGCGGTCCAAGTGTGGAAGACCTAATTCAACCTCAAACTCTTCATCATAATAAAGGGGCTTGATAAACTCACAGCTTGCAGATATCAAGACCACTTCTAAGCCTTCCTCCCTCAGCCTTGAGTAGGGATAGCCCAAAGACCTCAAAAGCTCCCCCCTCGCCTCCTCAAAGTATCTGAAATAATTAGAGTGATGCACTACTCCCTGAGCATCTGTCTCGTAAAACTCAACTCTCCTGCGGTATATAAACACAAAGATATTTTATCCAAACCTTCCTGTTATGTAGTCTTCTGTGAGCTTCTTCTCTGGTTTTGTGAATATCTTCTCTGTAGGTCCAAACTCCACAAGCTCCCCAAGATACATAAAAGCGGTATAGTCCGATATCCTCGCAGCCTGTTGCATGTTGTGGGTCACTATTACTATGGTGACTCTTTGCTTTAGCTCCACTATGAGGTCCTCTATTTTTGCAGTGGATATGGGGTCCAGGGCGGAGGTGGGTTCGTCAAAAAGGAGAACCTCTGGTTCTACCGCTATGGCTCTGGCTATGCAAAGCCTCTGTTGTTGACCGCCTGAAAGAGAGTAGGCGTTCGTATGAAGCCTATCCTTTACCTCATCCCAGAGTGCTGCACCTACAAGAGCCTTTTCTACCGCCTCGTCAAGGAGCTTTTTGTTCTTTATACCCCTTATCTTGAGACCGTAGGCTACATTTTCGTATATGCTCTTGGGAAAGGGGTTAGGCTTTTGGAAAACCATTCCTATACGCATTCTAACCCTTAGGGGGTCTGTTTTGGAGTCTACGAGATTCACCTCATCAGGATGCATTAGTATCTCACCCTCGTAGCGCGCACCAGGATATAGGTCGTGCATACGGTTAAAGGCTCTCAAAAGAGTGGTTTTGCCACAACCAGAAGGTCCAATTATGGCAGTTACCTTCTTTTCGTGTATAGGAAAGTTTATATTCTTTAGAGCGTGGAAACTGCCATAGTAGAAGTTAAAGTTTTTCACCTCCAGCTTAACTTTAGAAGGTCCTGCACTTTGCACCGTTTTCCTCTCCTCTAACATTTTAGCAGGGTTTACCATTGGTATTTCCTCCTGACTTTAAACCTTATATAGAAGGCTATAGAGTTCATCAAAAAGGCAAGCACGAGGAGCACAAAACCTGCGGCCGCCGCATTGTAGTGAAACTCTTCCTGAGGTCTTGAGACCCAATTGAACATTTGTATGGGTAAAACCGTAAAGGGAGACTTAAGCATTCCAATAAAATCTTCCCAAGGTGCTGGCGGTAGGAAGGCTATGAAGGTAAGAGCCCCTATGGTTATGAGGGGTGCGGTTTCACCTATGGCTCTGGAAGCACCGATTATCAATCCTGTAAGTATACCACCCAGCGAGTAGGGAAGTATGTGATGGACAAGTGTCTCCCATCTTGTAGCCCCAAGGGCGTAAGCAGCCTCCCTTATGGAACGCGGTATTCTCCTTATGGATTCCCTCGTGGAGACCACAACCACTGGAAGCATTAAAAGTCCAAGTGTAAGCCCTGCGGTAAGCACGCTTTCTCCAAACTTGAACCTATAAACAAATACACCAAGAGCAAGGAGACCGTAAACTATGGAGGGGACCGCCGCAAGGTTTGAGATGTTTGCCTCTATTATTCTGGCAATCTTACCCTTGCCTCCGTATTCCTCTAAGTATATACCAGCTGGTATACCGAGCACTATCGCCCAGAAAAGGGCACCAGCCATCACATAAAGAGTTCCTACCCATGCGGACAGTATTCCCGCTTGGTCTGGAAACCTTGAAGGGAAGGATGTATAGAAACTTGGTTCTTTGAGCCTTATCCAACCATCAATTAAAAGGTCTACAGAAACTGCGAAGAGGAAGGTAAGCACAAAAAGGGTAGCAATAAGACCAGCAATTTCAAAAAGCCTGTCCCTTCTCCTTACACCGTGCGTATAGCCTTCTACATCAAATTCCTTCAGCTTTGCTTCAACGCTCTGTTCCATATCAATACCCCACAGACTTGGATTTCATGTAAACCGCAATGGAGTTGAAAAGCAGAGTAATCACAAAAAGCAACATACCCGCGGCAAAGATGGATAAATACTCAAAGGAGTTAAAGGGAAGGTCTCCCAAAGCCACTTGAACTATGTATCCCGTTATGGTTTGAACAGGCTCAAGAGGGTTTGCGGTTATCTGAGGATACATGCCCGCTGCCACCGCAACCACCATGGTCTCACCAATGGCTCTGGAAAAGCCAAGAAGGTAAGCGGAAAGCACACCGGATTTTGCGGCGGGCAAAACTACAAAAAGGGCGGTTCTTAGCTTGGAAGCACCGAGAGAGTAAGAAGCCTCCCTCAAATACTGAGGCACTCCCTTAAAGGCATCCTCCACCATAGAGGCGGTAAAGGGTAGTATCATCACACCCAACACTATACCCGGAGAAAGGGCATTCATACCCTGAACCTCTATACCAAATAGCTGAAAAAACCTTTGGAGTATTGGCGTAACAAAAAGCAGAGCAAAATAACCATAGACAACCGTCGGAATCGCCTCAAGAAAGTCAAGCCATGGCTTTACAGATTCTCTAACCTTCCAGCTTGCATATTCGCTCAGGTATACAGCAACCAAAAGACCAAGAGGAATGGATATGACCATGGATATACCCGCTATCATAAAGGTTCCATTCAGCAAAGGCCATATGCCTATCTTCTTCTCGTAAAAGGTGGGTGTCCATTGAGTTTCCGTAAAGAACCTTATAAGAGATGTGGGGAAGCCACCCCCATCGGGGTGGGTGAAGAACCTTATGGTATCTACGAGCAAAACCCAAACTATGGCAAAGGTGACAAGTATAGACACAGCACCCATAAAAAGCAGAAACAGGAAAACCACAAGGTCTATAGCCTTCTTTGTCCCTAAGGATAGTGTCATTGCTTGGCTTCCCTCTTGAGAAGTTCATCTATTGTAAGACCAACCTCTGGCTCACCACCAAAGACGGTGCCAAGCACTCTCTTGTTGAACCTCTCCTCTGCCATTTTGTAAGCCCTGTCAGGAAGGGCTATGTATCCCACTTGTTTGGATATTTTGCCTGCGTTTTTGATATAGAACTCTACAAACTCTCTTACCTCAGGTCTTTCTTGCACCGCCTTTGCGTTTACATATATAAAGAGTGGTCTGGAGAGTGGTTGGTATGTGCCGTTTTGGACTGCTTGGTATGTGGGTCCAACGCACTGACCAGTCTTGGGGTTCTTTATCTGTATAGCTTTTATTTTACCCTTGTTTTCTTCCACATAGGCAAGTCCAAAGTAGCAGAGAGCACCCCTTTCCCTTTGGGCAAATTGCACAAGCACATTGTCATCCTCAGAGGCGGTGTAGTCACCTCTTGAAGACTTTGCTTTACCCACTATTGCCTCGGTAAAGTAGTCAAAGGTTCCAGAATCAGAACCAGCTCCACAGAGCTTTATTTCCTGTTTGGGCCATTTGGGGTCAAGGTCTGACCACATGAACTTTTTGCCCTGGGATTCAGGCTTCCATATTTCTCTTAGCTGTTCCACCGTCATGCAGGTCGCCCAGTTGTTCCTGGGGTTTACAACCACCGCAAGACCGTCGTAAGCTACAGGTAGCTCAATGTATTGAATGCCGTTCTTCCTGCACTCTTCCATTTCCTTTGCAAGTATGGGTCTTGAGGCGTTGGATATGTCTGTCTCGCCCCTGCAAAACTTCTTAAAGCCACCACCTGTGCCAGATATACCCACTGTGACCTTTACCGCACCCCTCTTTGCCTTTTGGAACTCTTCCGCTATACCCTCTGTTATGGGGTAGACGGTGGAAGAGCCGTCAATTTTGATTATCTGCTGTGCCTTTGCAGGCACGGACAAGAGAGCCAAAGCTCCCGCAGAAAGGACCGCTGTCTTGAGCATCCCTTTTCTCATTTTAGCACCTCCTTCTAGATTTTGCTATAAGTTTACAGGTTAATTGTTAAGATTTCGTTAAGATGCTCCACAAAAAGGACGCTTCCTCTATGGGACTTTGCCTTTTTCTTTAGCTGGGCGGACCTTTTGGAAATGTCAAGGGGGTCTGGGGAGCCTCTTAAAAGAACCGCAGAGATTGAGGCGATAGGAAACTCCCTTAGTTCGTCTTCCCTGTCCCTTGCCACAAAGTAGCCCCTTTTTCTGTCCTCGGGGCTATAAAACTCAAGGAGTTTCTCCTGTAGGTTTTTCAAGAGTTTTAAGAGTTTCTCCTTTGCTTCCCCTAAACTCATGTTCCAAAGCAGGACCACAAAGTCGTCACCACCCACATGTCCCACAAAGACCCTGTCAGGGTTTTCCTTGCGAAAGCTTTCAAGAAGAAAGCCAACTCTCTTTATCATCTGGTCTCCGGCATAAAAGCCGTAGGCATCATTGAAAGCCTTAAAGTTGTCCAAGTCCATATAACAAACCCAGAAATTCTGGGTAGAAGAGCCTATTTGTTTTATCTTTTCCTCTATAGCTACATTGCCGGGTAGGTGGGTAAGGGGGTTTATGTCAGCAAGCTCCTTGGCAAGCCTTCTATAAAAGTGGTCCATGAGTGTATGCCTCTCAACTACACTTACATCTTCACCCTTCAAAAGCAGAAAGACTTCATCCTTAGAACCAACAACCAGGTCAAAGAGATTTTTTATATCTGTGCTGTCTGCTCTTATTACGGGAAGGTTTTGAAGTTCCATAAAGATATCCTTTTCCCTTTGTATTACTTCTCCTAGTTCCTTGTAATGGTAAAGGTTTTTCCTTCGGTTATCTAGCTGGCTTTTGAGCCTCCAAAGGTCCACAAGATACCTTCTACCTTCCAACTCTAGAAGCACATACCTTTCCAATAGGCGTTCTATCCTTTCAAAGAATTGGTAGAACCTCTCCGAAGGACCAAGTTTAATACTATGTAAGGTCCTACCATGCAGGCAGTTGCCGTTGCATACCTCTGCTAGTTTTACAAAGGGTTCGTATTTTGTTGCCTCTTGGAGGGGAAGGGGTTTTGAAAAGTAAAAGCCTTGCACCAATTGGGCGCCAAAGTCATGGTATATGGTCATAAGGTCTTCTTCCTTCTCAAGACCTTCGTAGATTGCCTTTGCCCCTATGCTGGCACATACCTCAGAAAGCACCTTTATTAGGTTATACTTTATCTTGCTCTTTGAAACTCCATCTACAAGCTCCCTGGGTATCTTTACATAGTCTAGAAGCCCCTCAAGCTCCAACAAACTGTGTATAGAGTTAAAACCAGTGCCTATGTCATCTATGGCTATTCCAAAGCCAAGGTCTCTGTAGTATTTTATTGCCTTCTGAAGAAGTCCCATATCCTGCACCTTTGATGCTTCGTTAAGCTCCAATATAACCCTTGAGGGGTTAAGTTTCATCTGTTGAAGGAAGGCAAGGGTATGACCCTTTCCCACATACTCAGACACCAGATAGGCTGGGAAGATGTTTATAAAGAGCTGACCCTTCAGACCCTTTGAAAAACCCTCTATTGCCAGCTTTCTACACATAAGGTCGAGCTCTGGCAGAATTCCAAGCCCTTCCGCCATTTTGAACACCCTTATAGGTTTCATGGGAACACCATCCAACAAAAATCTACTAAGAGCTTCGTAGCCAAAGACCGACGAGCCAGTTAGGTCAACTATGGGTTGGTAGTATGGTTCTATTTTTAGCTTTGAGAAAAACTCCTTTCCCAAGGAGCTTTTTAGCTCAGTTTGTAGCATTTTTAAGCTTCCTTTGAAGATGCATAAGCGCCCTTGAGCGGACCACTGGATATCTGTGTTGGGTAAGCTCCCTCAGAAGTCTTATGGCTTCGGGCGAGCTCATCCTGGAAAGGGCGTCTGCTATCTCCATAAGGATTATTGGGTCTGTTTCTCTGCTTATCATGAGCTCAAGGTGTGGCAGGGCAATTTCCAGGTCTTTCCTGCCTATGGTGTATATGACGTTCTTTTTCATGTCTTTGACGGGATGTTCCAAAGCCATTATGAGCTTATATTCGTAGGGGAGGTTGTGAAACTCTGTAAGGTCATAACCGCAGTTTGGGCATACCTTGTCATCTTTGGAAATCACGCTCCAGCAAGCGGGACAAAAGTAGAGAACAGGATGTTCTGGGTCGTATTTTACTATTCTAAGCTTGTTGCCCTCTTCTATCATGGAGAGCACATCTAGGGGCTCTGAAATTGGTGCGCCCACTACAAAGAGCTCATAAAAGGGTGCTTCTTCCTCAAAGCCCTCTGAATAGACCTCTTCTCCTTGCAGGTATACCTTGTAGCCGTATTTCTCCGCAGAAACACTTACTAGCAGGGCCACTGCCCCCAGCTTTTTGATGGGGACTGCCTCCCAATCTTCATAAACACCGGCAAGTTCGGGTTCGGAGAGCATAATTGAAAGTATCTCTTCTGAAAGCTCGTATACTCTTAGAAGGCATACATCTTTGCTGAGGTCCTCAATTAGGCTCTTTAGGGCATCGGAGCCTGAAAGGTCCGCATAGTCTATCTTCATGACCATGCCCTTTTGTAGCAACACCACAGCCCTAGTGAGCTTTACCCGGTTCTCCACCAGCATGTAGCCTGTCACCTCAAAATCCAAAAGCTTTTTGAAAAACTCCCTTATGTTGAAGCTTATGCTTTCCAAGTTTACCCAAAGAGGTCTTTCGCTGTAGAGGGGTATTCTATGTTTTTCATACAGGCCAAAGGCGTGTATAAGAAAATTCTCCGTGGACTGATAAAAGCTTACAAGATCAAAGTCCTGTGGCAGGTCCCCTTCGGGCTTCCCATCAAGGGCAGGCAAGAACTGAAGCTCACCAAGGGACTGAAACATAAAGTATCCACTTCTTAGGGAGCTTCTAATGGACTCAAGGAGCCAAGAGAGGTTCAGCATGTTTCTGTGGAAGGGTCCATAGAGGGGTTTTAGCTTAAGACTTTGGTTAGCTAGCAAAAGCTTTTGCATTCAAAACCTCCCTTAGCACCATCCTAAAGGTCTCTGCTACACCCATGCCCGTTAGTGCCACCGCCTCCATGATGGGAACGGGACCTATTGCAGACCTTACTGCCTCGGGGCTGAGGCTTCCTATGTCTCGCTTGTTTAGCTGGATGACCATGGGCAAGTCGTTGAGCCCGTATTCCTTTAGCTCCTCAAAGGCTTGTAGGTTTTCCTCCAGGCTTCTAGTGGCATCTAACACTAATACAAGCCCATCCACATGGCCAAATATCCACTTTCTTAAGAGTTTGAACCTTTCCTGTCCTGGCGTGGTAAAGACGCTAACGCCTATCTCTTTGTCCCCAGACTTGGTTTTTATGTTAAGGCTTAATATGTCAAGGTATACAGTTCTACCCTCTGAGCTTTGTTGATGCAGGCGGTCTACCACATAGCCTTCATATATCTCCCTAAGCCTTTCAAGGTTTGTGGTTTTGCCTGCCATACCAAGCCCATGGTATAGGATATGTAGGTTCATAGGGCAAGGTCCTCAAACTTTACAAGCACAGACTCTCCTCTGCCAAGGGCAGACTCTAAAAGGCTTGCCAGCTCCTTTGATAACCTCTCTTTGAAAAGCTTTACGCTACCCAAAGGCACCTTGTGGCTAAAAACAGAAGCCAGCATAAACTTGGAGTTTATAAGATGCACATACATGTTTTTTTCCTGCCCTGAGAAGAACATGCTCCTTTTGGAAGAGATTATGTGCTCAAGCTGGTCCACCGCACCCACCACCGCCGCACCCACAAGGGCAACCCTTTGGGCTATGGGCTTGTAGCTGTCCACATGCGGAGCGTAGCTAACAAGCCTTCCACCGTCGTCCATGAGAACCGCAAGGTCCAATAGCAGTGAATTCTTGTAGTCCTGAAGCTTCTTAGTTATCTCCTCTAGCTCCTGTTCCCTGAACTTGTAGCCAATCAGGTCCATATTCTTCACCTCCGTAAGCAAAAGTGCATCTTCCCTCCGAGTAATCCACCTCCCTCAGGGGACCCAGTCCTAGCTTTTCTCCCAAAGCATCCATGCATCCTCTACAAAGAGAGCAAACAAATGCTTGGGTAGGACTAAGATTTTGCGAAAGCTCATGCACAGGACAGTTGGTAAGCTCCAACAGAAGAATACCTTCCTGCAAAGGCTTAACAGACATATCTTTGCACTTTTCTTTAGCAACCCTTCTGCCTATGTGATGCATAAGCACATGCCCAGCCTTGTCAAAGGCATAGCCCACAGCCTTTTCTACCGCAAGGATTGGATGCGACCCATTTAGCTCCTGCCAGAGCCTGTAGAAGGTCTTGTAAGCTCTTTCTCCACCTATACCTGCAATGCCCTCTGACACATACATGATGAATTCCTCTTCTGTTAAAAACCTCATGGCACACCTCCTCTCGGGTTAATAAAATAAGACCCTATTGTTAAGAAATTGTTAAGGGGCATATCTTATATAACATGCAGGAAATTCTCTTTGAAAAAGGCATAAAACACACAGCCCATGGGCTTAACTTTTACATGAGCTACTTTGACGATATTGCAAAGGTTCTACCTCGGGAAGCCTACTGCTTTATAGTAGGCGGATGGGTAAGGGACAGAATACTGGGAGAGCCTATGGGCTACCACATTGATGTGGACCTTTTGCTAACTTGCGAGCCCACACAGGTTGCAAAAGCACTTGCAGAGAGGATAGGCGGTTCATACTTTGAGTTTGAAAAGAAGGGGCTATTTATAAGGAGACCCACCATAGCCACCGTGGTCCTAAGGCTTGGTCCTTACAAATACCGCTTTGACTTTGCTCAGATAAAGGGAAGGGATGTGGAAAAGGCTTTGGTGGAGGACCTACTTTCCAGAGACTTTACCGCCAACGCTATGGCAGTAAGCATTGACGATGTGCTAAGCATAGGAGCAAAGCAGACCATCATATACGACCCAGCCCACGGGATAGAAGATTTGGAGCAAGGACTTTTGAGACCCATATCGCTCAAAAACCTTGAGGAAGACCCTGTGAGAATTTTAAGAGGCTTTAGGTTGGCGGTGGAGAAGGGTCTTGAGCTTACGGAGGACTTTTACAAGTTTGTAAAAGAAAAGGGACACCTTATAAAGAAGTCCCCCCCCGAAAGGGTCACACTGGAGCTTTTTAAGGTCCTTAGAAATCCCAAAAGCTACAAGGTTTTGAAGGCACTCTATGGGTATGGACTTTTGCAGGTGCTTTTCCCAGACACAGCCCGCTGGAAGGAGATAAGGGACCAAGGGGAACATCACATCTACCCCTTGGAGGAACATGTCTTTAGGGTGCTGGAAGCTTTGGAGGGGGTGATACAAGAACGGGATAGATACCTACCGGCAGAGCTTTTGGAAAGCTTTGGGAAAATGGAAGTGCTTGGAGAGTTTTCAGACATAGAACTTCTTAAGTTTTCTGCTCTCTTTCATGACCTTGCCAAGCCCCACACCTTTGAAATAAGGGAGGGTAAGGTTACCTTCTACAACCACGACAAGCTGGGCGCACAGCTGGTTAAAGAATACGGCAGAGCCTACCGGTGGGGAGAACAAGCTACAGAGTTTGTGTCAAAGCTAGTAAGAGAGCACCTAAGACCCTTTTATCTGAGAGAGTCCCTCTCTAGGGGTCAGCTTACGGACCGGGGGAGGGCAAACTTTTGGAGAGAGTGCGAAGACATAGCTCCTCACCTTTTCTTGCATGCCCTTGCGGATGCCATAGGAAGCGGGGACGAAGAGGAGGAGATAAAAAAACTCCTGCAGACTACTCAGGACCTTGTGGAGTTCAAAAGACAAAAGCTATCTCGTATACCCGCAAAGCCTTTCCTTGATGGAAGGGAAATAATTGCTCTCTTTGGTCTTGAGCCTGGACCTTTGGTAGGACAGCTAAAGAAGGCTTTGGAAGAAGCACAGCTTTCTGGTGAGGTCAAAAGCAAGGAAGAAGCCATAGAGTTTCTCAAGGCTTACTATAAAAGCCTAAAAGGAGAAGCATAGCCTTGTGTATAAGCAAAGGTTCATAGGGTGCTATGTCTTCAAAGAGCCAACCGTCGCCCCCCGTTATGATAAGCTTTAGCTCTTTGTTGTATAGCTCGCTCCAACTTTGCAGGCAAGCCATAAGAAAGTGCAGGCTCTGACGCAAAAAGCCACCAAGAATGGCACTCTCCGTGTCTGTGCCTATGGGAGGAAAAAGTTTTTTGAGCTCCACTTTGGGAATTAGCTCTGCCCTTTGCCATAAGCACTCAAGCCCCGCACCAATTCCAAGGGTTATAAAACCTCCCTGAAAAACACCATCCACTGCAAGGTCTACAACGGTGGCTGTGCCAAAGCTGGCTACCACCACATGCTTTGAAAAGGTCTGGACCGCACCGTAGAGGTTGAGCAGTCTGTCTATGCCCACCTTCTTTTTGCCCTCAAAGGCAGTCTCCAGTGCCACATCCTCCGCACTTATAAACTTGGCATGGGGGTATTTTTCAAGGATAAGCCTATTGGCAGAGGGTTTGACAGAGGACACTAGCACAAGGTCTGCACTCAATGAGGGCAACTCTTGGTGCTTGAACTTTCCAAGGTATTCCAGAGAACCATCAAAAAGACATACATCCACCGTAGTGTTTCCCACATCAAGGGTTAAAACCTTCACAACTCGCACCCTCTTTGCAAACCTCCAGCACCAAGTATCTGGCACTTATACCTTGTCTTTCAAAGGCTTCCACCATAGCAGAGCCTACTCTTTCAAAGCCCTCAATACACAGACTTGCCACAGAAGGACCCGCACCGCTCAGAAAGACCGCCAAAGCACCAGCCTCGTAAGCCTTCTGGAGCACTTTCCAAAAGCCTGGTATTAGCTCAGACCTGTAGGGTTGATGAAGTTTGTCCTTAACTGCCTCTTTCAAAAGTTCAAAGCTCCTCGTAAGAATTGCACCCACAAAAAGAGCAGACCTTTGCAGGTTAAAGACCGCATCCTTTAGAGATACCTCTTTCCTTAGCACCTCTCTTGCCCTCTGGGTGGAAAGCTCAAAGTCTGGCACACATACCACCACCTTTAGCTCCTCTGGGAAGTCAAGCCTTAGAAACCTAACACCTTCCTCAGAGCTTACACACACCACAAAGCCACCAAGAAAGGCAGGAAGTAGGTTGTCCGGATGTGGCTCAAACTCAAAGGCAACCCTTAGCTTTTCCTCAAGACTTAGACTAATGCCATGTAAAGACTCGCAGGCTAAGATGCCACCCACTATGGCAGTGGCAGAAGAGCCAAGCCCTCTTGCGGTAGGGACTCGGTTTACCTGCCTGAGTTTAAAAGGCTTTTCCTCAAGAGCAAACACCTCACAGGCTCTTTTGTAGACCCTTACAAAGAGATTGCTCTCGTCTTTTGGCAGACTTACACCCTCACCCTCTATCTCTATGGTATATACCTTAGAAGGCTCTATATAAAACTCGTTGTATAGGCTGAGGGCAAGACCAAAGGCATCAAAGCCAGAACCAAAGTTGCTGGTGCTTGCAGGGACGAGAAGGCGTAGCATGAGAAAGATTATAATAACGCAAGTTGCAAGTTATAGGATAATTAATAGCCTTGAGCCACCATAAGAGATGCAAGGAGAAAATTGTTTGATGATATAATCCTTCTGTGTCCTCAAAAGATATAACTCTCAAGGACATCTTTGAGGAAGTCCCACACAGGCTTAGCAAAATCCTCTCTCCAGCCCCGATTAAAGAGCTACTGCCAACATCTCTGCCATCCACCGAGCTAAGAGTGGACTTCTTGGCAAGACTTGAGGATGAAAGCATCTTGCATATGGAGTTCCAATCCTTTAACGATACCAACATGCCTTGGAGAATGCTCCGCTACTATACCGCCATAGCAGAAAAATACAAAACATACAACATAAAACAGCTCCTCGTGTATGTGGGAAATGAAAAGCTCAGAATGAAGTCCTCTCTCAAGCTTAAGAACTTAGTCTTTAGGTATGAAATACTTGACATAAGGCAGATAGACTGCAGAGTGCTATTGGAAAGCCCAGACCCTATGGATAGGCTATTGGCATGTTTATGTAAGGTAGAGGATGAGGTATATCTCATAGAAAAGCTCATAAAGACAATGGAAAGCATGAACGAAGAAGAGAGAAAAGACTACCTTTTGAAAGCCTTGACGCTAACAGAACTGAGACCTAACTTAAGGATAAGGCTAACAGAGGAGGTTAGGCACATGCCTATAGTGGTTAGACCTGAGGATATAAAACTGCCAAAGAGGAAGTTGAAAAAGGATATTCTGTATAGACTTGGACTTGAGGAGGGTAAGCAGATTGGGCTTGAGGAGGGTAAGCAGATTGGGCTTGAAGAAGGTAAGCAGATTGGGCTTGAGGAAGGGTTTTTAAAAGCATTGCAAAATACAGTTTTGACCCTTATAAAGAGCAAGATGGGACAAATTCCTGAAGGTATGGAAGCAAAGATAAAGGACATAAGAGACAGGGAATATTTAAATGCCTTGATAGAGAAGTTAATAAACTCTGGAGATGTTTTGGGGCTTTTGAGGGAAGAGAGACTTTTGAGTTGAGTTGTAATTGATAGAAAAGCACCTTAGACAGCTTATTTAGGAAAGTATGCTTATGAGAGGTATCTAACTTTATAATAACTTGCAACTTGGGTTAATATACTGTATAAGTCACACTTGGTCAAATCCCTTAACAATTGATAAAGCACTCGCCCTGCCTTATAATTAGACCTATGAGGTTTTTAGTTTTTATCCTTTTGCTGGGTCTCTTGCTTTCTTACTCCTTAGCCAGGGAGGTTCCCTTTACCCTTGAAGACAGGGATAGGATTATAAGGCTTGAGGAGAACCAAAGAGAAGGTTTCAGAGCCCTTATGCAAAGGATAGATGATACCAACAAAAGGATAGATGACACAAACAAAAGAATAGATGATATGATAAGCATTATGCTTTGGGGCTTTGGAGTTTTGTTTGCTGGTATGATGAGCCTTATAGGTTTTGTGATATGGGACAGGAGAAGTGCACTTGCTCCAGCTATCATAAAGGGAGGAAAAGATTGAAAAGGCTCTCAAGAAACTCGCAGAAAAAAATCCAGAAGTAAAAGAAGCCCTGAAAGAAGCTGGTATCCTTTAGAAATCTTTAAAAGGAGCGGTGAAGACTAACAGAATAGAGCGTCATGCCAGTAATTTTTTAAGAAAGCTAAACGCATTCTCACAAGCCTTAAAGAATATGCCTTAGTATCTCAATAGCTTGGTCTATGTGTTTTTCCTCAACTATAAGGGGTGGGACAAACCTCAAGACCCTCTCTGCGGTGCAGTTTATCACAAGACCCTTTTCAAGTGCTTTCTGCACAAGCTCGGAGCAGTTTCTCTCAAGCTCCAAACCAAGCATCAGACCCTTGCCTCTGACCTTTCCCGCTCCAAGCTCTTGGAGTTTTCTCTTGAAGTATTCTCCCACCCTTTGAACCTGTGGTAGGAGCTCCCTTACCCTGCGAACCACCACCATAGAAGCTCTGCAGGCAAGGGGGTTTCCACCAAAAGTAGAACCGTGTGAGCCTGCCTTAAAAGCCTTAGCGACCTCATCTTTTGCCAGCACCGCACCTATGGGGACTCCACCACCCAAGCCTTTTGCAAGGGTTATTATGTCTGGTTGTAGTCTGTAGTGCTCGTAGGCGTAGAATTTACCAGTCCTTCCTATGCCCGTTTGGACTTCGTCCACTATAAGCAG
>JAXSPD010000036.1:0-20480 GCA_037926845.1 Candidatus Pampinifervens yunnanense
AAAGAGAACAGATGAGAAATTAGCAGAACTTGCAGAAGCTCAAAGAAAAACAGATGAGAAAGTCGCAGAACTCGTAGAAGCTCAAAAGAGAACAGAGGAAAAGGTTGCAGAACTTGCAGAAGCTCAAAGAAAAACTGAAGAAGAGCTTAAGAAAACGCAAGAAATTCTTCAGGAAATGCTCTTAGTTCAGAAGGAGATGAACAAAAAGCTAGGTGGTATAGACTTAACCATAGGTTATATGCTAGAAAACGAAGCTTACAGAAACCTACCAAACTACTTGGAGAAGGCTTTTGGTATAAAGGTCCTTGAGCGTATGATAAGGAAAGAGATAGGTGGCAAAGAGATAAACCTTCTGGCGGAGGGGGTGCAAAATGGAAGGAGGGTGCTTATAGTGGGCGAAGCCAAGAGCAGGCTTTCCATAGGTCCCGAGAGAGCAAGGGAGGTGTTTGAGGAGCTGGAGGATAAGATAAGAGCTGTGCTTGAAGAGTATAAGGACTACACTCCTGAGCATGTAGTTCCTGTGATACTTACTCACTTTGCCAGCAGGGCTTTTCTGGAAGAGGCAGGCAAACAAGGATACATAGTAGTTCAGAGTTTTGAATGGTGATAAGAAAAGCGAAGCTAAAGGATGCAGTGGAGATATACAACCTTGTGAACCAATATGCGAAGGAAGGCATACTTTTGCCCAGAAGTCTGAACTCCATATATGAAAACATAAGGGATTTTTGGCTCTACGAAGATGCCGGAAAAATTGTAGGCTGTGCTGCCCTTCACATAGTGTGGGAGGACCTTGCAGAGATAAAAAGCCTTGCGGTAAGCGAAGGGTATAGAAGCATGGGTATAGGCACCATGCTTGTGGAAACATGCCTAAAAGAGGCTGAAGAGCTTGGCGTCAAAAGGGTCTTTGTCCTAACCTACGCTCAAGGCTTTTTCTCAAAGCTGAACTTTGAGGAAGTGGAAAAGATAAAACTGCCACATAAAGTTTGGGGCGAATGCATAAACTGCGTCAAGTTTCCCTCATGCGACGAGATAGCCATGTGGATTGACTTGGAAAAAGTCAAGCTTAAACATGACGCCAAGGTTTAGCTACATAACATCAAGGGAGAGGCTGAGCGGTGTATACGAGCGTCTAAAGGGAGAGAGGTATCTCTTTCTGGATACAGAGGTTTATGGCGACCAGATAAGGCTGGTGCAAATTGGTGGAAAGGAGGATATATTCATACTGGACATTTTTGACCTTAGGGAAGAGGGTGTGCTCTTTCTTAAAAGACTGCTCTCTGATAGGGGTATAGTGGGTCACAACCTCAAGTTTGACCTTAAATACCTATACTCCTATGACATAGAGCCTTATGCGGTCTTTGATACTATGATAGCAAGCCAGCTGCTTGGTGATACGGACAAGCATTCTCTTCAGAAGGTTGCCATGCACTATCTGGGACAGGTTTTGGACAAGGGCCTTCAGGCATCCAACTGGGGACAGCCCTTCCTTGGCAAAGAGCAGCTTGAATACGCAGCTTTGGATGTAAAGGTGGTCAGGGAGCTTTTTTACCTTTTCCTCCAAAGGCTAAACGAACAACCCCAAAGAGAAGATGTCCTTCTAAAAACAAGGACCTCTAAGGTTTTTGGGCTTCTTAATCCCGTTGCCATAGTGGAGATGGCTTTTGTGCAGGAAGTGGCAAAGATGGAAATGAAGGGCATACCCGTGGACGGTAAGGAGCTGGAGAAAAAGCTAAAGGAACAGGAAAAGCTTCTGCAAAAGCGGGTCATGGACTTTATGCTTCGCTATAGAACAGACCCCATGTCCCCAAAACAGGTGGGAGACCTTCTTACCAAGAGGTTTGGTCTTGACCTTCCAAAAACAGAAAAGGGCAATGTTTCCACAGACGATAAGGTTCTTGCAGAGCACTCACTTCATCCGGCTGTGTCTGAACTTCTTGAGATAAGGGGCTTGAAAAAAACCATAGAAAAGCTCCAAGAGATAAAGGAAAAACTCAGAGGCAATAGAGTATACCCCGAATTTAAACAGATAGGTGCCATCACGGGCAGGATGGCAAGCATGAACCCAAATGTGCAAAACATACCAAGAAACCTCAGGAGCATATTTAAGGCGGAGGAGGGTAAGACCTTTGTTATAGCGGATTTTTCTCAGATAGAGTTAAGAATAGCCAGCGAGTATGTGGGAGAGGAGAGGATGGTTCAGGCTTTCATGGAAGGCAGGGACCTTCACCGCTACACCGCAAGTGTATTTTTAGGCAAACCCGAAGGTCAGATAACTAAGGAGGAGCGTCAGCTTGCAAAGGCGGTAAACTTTGGGCTCATATACGGCATATCTGCCAAGGGGCTTGTGGAATATGCAAAGACATATGGAGTCAGCCTCTCCTTGGAGGAGGCTCAGAAGATAAGGGAGAGCTTTTTTGCCTATTACACCGCCATAAGGGCATGGCACGAGAGAGTAAAAAAAGAACTAAGGGAGTTTAAAGAGTCAAGGGGGTATACACTTTTGGGTAGGTCCTACAGCGCTCATACCTTCCCAGATGCGGTCAACTATCCCATACAAGGCACGGGGGCAGACCTTCTAAAGCTCTCCGTGCTTATGTTTGACGCAGAGGTAAAGAGGGAAAACCTAAGAGCCCATGTGGTTAACCTTGTCCATGATGAGGTGCTCGTAGAATGTGAAGAGACAGTAGCCGAAAAGGTCAAAGAGCTTCTTGAAAGGGCTATGAAACATGCAGGTAAGATAGTGCTTAAGCAGGTGCCCGTTGAGGTGGAGGTTGTCATAAACAAACGATGGGAAAAGGACTAAATTATTAAGCATGGGGAGGTTGATTTTTATTGGATTAGTCTTGGTCTTTTCATGCGGTCCAAAGTTAAGCACCTTGGAGGAATACGAAAGAAAAAATCCATACCCCGCCGGCGAGGAAAGGCTTGAATACAGTTCAAAGGGTAGCCTTATGCCAAAGAGTGGCTACCAAGACCTTTATTCAGAAAGAAGGGCAAGCAGGGTGGGAGATGTTATATTTCTTCAGGTGGTGGAGAGTATAAATGCGGTGGAGAGCATCTCAAATCAAACGCAGAGGTCCTCAGCCTTCCAGCAAGGGATTAGCTCCTTCTTTGGACTATCGCAAAATACCCTTGCGGATATAGGGGGCCGTGGCTCTGGACAGATGAACACAAAGGGTAGTGGCAAGGTCCAGCAGACGGGCGTCCTTACCACAAGGCTAGCTGGAAGGGTTATGAAGGTATACCCAAACAACACCATGCTAATAGAGGCACGAAAGAACATAGTTATGAACAATGCCCAGAGGGAGGTAGTCCTAAGAGGCATAGTCCGGCCAGAGGACATAGACAGCACCAACACAGTCTCCAGCGATAAAATAGCCAACCTTGAGGTTTTCATAGATGGAAAGGGTTTTCTGGCAGATGGAGGTAGCCCAGGATGGTTTGCAAGGATATTGGCAAAGGTTTTGCCCTTCTGATGCTTCTTTTTTCTCTTAGCTTTGCTACACGCGTGGGGGATGTAGCAACCATAGAGGGAAACCGGAGCAATTATATTGTAGGCTACGGTCTTGTGGTGGGACTAAGGGGAACGGGCGATGGGAAAAGCACCCTCTTTACTGTAAAGAGCATAGCCAACATGCTAAATAGGATGGGCATTGTGGTGGACCCAAGAAGGATGACTACAAAAAATGTGGCGGCGGTTATGGTTACCGCCAAGCTCCCACCCTACGCAAAGCCAGGTATGCCCATAGATGTGGAGGTCTCTTCCATAGGCGATGCAAAGAGCCTTGAAGGAGGAACACTTTTGTTAACACCCCTACGAGGTCCCGACGGCGAGGTTTACGCCCTTGCCCAGGGGCAGGTTATAGTAGGGGGCTACGAAGCAAGGGGTAGGGGTGCTCAGCAGATAAAAAACACACCCACAGTAGGCAGGATACCAAACGGTGCAGTGGTAGAAAGGGAACTGCCCCTGCAAGGAACATCAGAGGAGTTAAACCTTTATTTAGACAGTCCAAGTTTTTCCTTGGCAAAGCTCATACAGGACAGGATAAACGCAGAGTTTGGAACGCAGGTAGCTCAAGCTGTGGATGCAAGCACTGTAAGGCTTAGGATTCCAAGTGGCATGAACCCAGTGGATTTCCTTGCCAAGGTGGAGGGCATAAGTATAGATGTGCCATCAGTGGCAAGAGTTGTTATAGATGGCAGGACTGGAACGGTGCTTTTGGGTGGTGATGTTACCATAAGCCCAGTCTCAGTGGCGGTGGGTAGCCTTACGGTCACCATCAGGGAAGCTCCAGAGGTGGTCCAACCACCTCCCTTCTCACCGGGTGAGACAAGAACGGTCCCAAGAACGGATCTAAAAGTTCAAGAGAAAGAGGCAAGGCTTGTGGAGCTAAGGGGCGCAAGTGTTTCACAGCTTGTGGAATCCCTCAATAGGATAGGGGCTACACCAAGAGAGATAATATCGGTTCTGCAGGCCATAAAGGCTGCCGGCGCCCTAAGGGCAAAGTTAGAGGTTCTCTAGACCAAGACGAGCTCAAGCCTTGCTCTGTCTTCGTCCACGCCCACCACCTTGACCCTTACCCTATCGCCTAGTCTGTATACCTTGCCACTGCTTATGCCCACAAGCCTATGGGCAGGCTCGTCGTAAACATACTGGTCCTCTTTGAGGGTGCTTATGTTTACAAGTCCTTCCACCATATACTCCTGAATTTCTACAAAGACGCCAAAGGAAACAACTCCCGTTATTATCCCCTCAAACTCCTCGCCAATATGAGCCTTCATAAAACGCGCCTTTAGCCTGTCTATGGCTTCCCTTTCTACTTCCTCCGCAAGCCTTTCCTGTTGTGAAAGGTGCATGCCCGCCATCTCAAGGTAAGCAAGGGTTTTCTCATAGTCTATGTCCTCGCCTCTGAGGGCCCTTTTGAGCAATCGGTGAACTATTATGTCAGGATACCTTCTTATAGGCGAGGTAAAGTGGGCATAGTGATCCGAGGCAAGACCGAAGTGCCCCAAGTTGTGGGGTGAATAGTGTGCCCTTTTCATGCTTCTGAGGGTCAAAAACCTCACCAAGTTCTCCTCTGGTCTTCCTTCAAAGTCTTCTATTATCTTCTGGAAGAACTTGGGGCTAAGAGAAGGCTTTTTCACCTTATAGCCAAGCCCCGCAAGAATTTCAAGAAGGTTTTCCACCTTTTGGGGGTCTGGCTTTTCGTGAACCCTGTAAAGGCATGGATATCCCATACCTTCAAGATGCATGGCTACTGTTTCATTGGCAGACACCATAAACTGCTCTATTATCCTATGGGCCACATGCCTCTCATAGGGCATAAGAGCTACCGGCTCTCCAAACTCGTCCACCACAAGCTCCGCCTCTGGCAGGTCAAAGTCTATGCTTCCCTTTTCCCATCTTACCCTTGAGAGTATACGGTAGAGGTTTTCCATAAGCCTGAGAGCTTCCACAAGCTGTGGGTATTTCTTTTCAAGGGCTGGGTCCCCCACTATGAGCCTGAGGGCTTCGTTATAAGTAAGCCTTGCCTTGCTCCTTATGACACTTTCGTATATGTGGTATTCTAAGAGCCTTCCCCTTTCGTCAAAGTGCATCTCACAGGTAAAGGCAAGCCGGTCCTCGTTGGGTCTAAGACTGCAAAGGTCTCCTGCAAGCCTTTCTGGAAGCATATGCAGTGCCCTATCGGGCAGGTAGAAGGTAAAACCCCTTTTGAAAGCTTCCTTGTCCGTGGCAGAACCCTCCTTTACAAAGTAAGAAACATCCGCAATGTGAACCCATAGCCGGTAGCCCTCTGGAGTTTTCTCAATGGCAACCGCATCGTCAAAATCCTTTGCCCTCTCGGGGTCTATGGTAAAACACAGCTGGTCTGTGAGGTCTTTTCTCCTCCTTAATTCCTTGTCTATATCTACTTGGATGCTTGCAACCTCTCTCAAAACCTCTTCGGGATAGGAGGTGGGGAGGTTATACTTTCTTATGAGCACCTCTATGATAAGGTTCTTCTCTTCTGGATGTCCAAGCACCTCCTTTATCCTACCCACCGCTGGGTTGTCTTGTGTAGGGAACCTCTTTATCTCAACCAGCACGAGGGTTCCATCTTTTAAATCTCCACACTTGTTGCCCTCAATGACGATGGTCTGGTGCTGGTTTTCGTCCACTGGCAGGGCAAGGCAGGCTCTTTTCCACCTTTGCAGTTTGCAAACTATCTCCTTTTTTGCCCTCTTAAGAACCCTTATAACCCTTATCTCCTTTTTACCCTTGTATTCCACCACCCTTGCTCGTATTGTATCACCCCCGAAGAGCCTTGACATCTCAAAGGGTGGAATGTATATATCCTTCTTGCCCTCGCCAACCTGCAGAAAACCAAAGCCTGCAGGATAGGGTATTACCTTTCCGCTTACAATATCCTCCTCTGCAAGGACATACTTTCCCTCACGAATCATGAGCCTACCAGACCTTTTGAGGGTCTTGAGCACTTTTTTAAGGGTCTTTTTCCCTTTTTTGTCAAGCCCAAGCCTACGGAGTATCTCTTCAAAGCTGAGGGGTTTTTTGCTACCTTTGAGCAGATTTAAAACAAGCTCCTCTATGGAAACCCCTTCCATTGTAAAATATTTAACCATGAAAGACTGGAAAATTTACAGTGAAAAACTAGAGGAGCTTAAAAGGTCCCTTGAGGAGAGCTTGAGCGGTCTTGATGTGGAATACGAACTTATAACCCCCGAAGACTCAAACTTTGACAAAAGCCTTAAGGTGCCCTATCTACTTTTGAGGTATTATACAGACGAACAGCACGCTCACGAGAGAAAAATAGAGCTTTTTGAGTATTACTTTGATACTCCGGTAGAGGAAACTGCAAAGCTCATAAAGGATATGGTGGAAGAGTTTCTTATGGAAATAGACCAGAGCGAATACGGTGGTGGTTGAGTTATAATAATACCTTTTGAAGAAACCCAGGAGGAAGAAAGATGGCATTACCCAAAACACTAAAGGAGGATCTTATAAGGAGCTTTCAAAGGCATGACAAGGACACGGGCTCCCCGGAGGTGCAGATAGCCATACTAACAGAGCGCATAAATAAGCTCACCGAACACCTTAAAAAGCACAAAAAGGATGTCCACTCAAGAAGGGGGCTTATAGCCCTAATACACGCAAGGAGAAAGCACCTTGAATACCTAAGGGAGAAGGACTATAAGAAATACTTAGAGGTGGTAGAAAAACTTGGGTTGAAGGTCCGATGATGGAAAGGGTAGTGGCAAAGCTTGGAGAGTCTGAGATTTCCATAGAGACAGGGCTTTATGCCAAGCTGGCGGACGGTGCAGTGGTGGTCCGTCAGGGTCAGACCGCAGTGCTGGTGACTGCAGTTATGTCCGAGGAACCCGTTCAGGGCATAGACTTTGTTCCACTTTCTGTAGACTACAGGGAGCAGTCCTCCGCTTGGGGAAAAATCCCAGGAGGCTTTGTAAAAAGAGAGGGCAAACCCACAGAAAGAGAGGTGCTAGTCTCAAGGGTTATAGACAGACCCATAAGGCCCATGCTACCCGAGGGCTTTTTCCACGATGTGATAATCACAGCCCTCACGCTTTCTGCAGACGACAAATACGACCCCGATGTGCTTGCCATAACCGGAGCATCCGCTGCGCTCCATATATCACGCATACCCTTTGATGGTCCCATAGCAGGAGTAAGGGTCTGCAGGATAGAGGGCAGGTTTGTAGCAAACCCTACCTACGAAGAAAGACAAAGGGCAGACCTTGAGATAGTTATGGCGGGTAGCAAGGATGCCATAGTGATGGTGGAGGGCGGGGCAAAGGAGGTGGACGAGGACACCCTGGCAGAGGCACTATACTTTGGACTTGAGGCTATCCAAGACCTTCTGAGGGCTCAGGAAGATCTAAGGCAAAGGGTGGGCGTGCCAAAGGTGGAGTTTGAGGGCATGGACCTTCCTGAAGACATACAGAGACAGCTTGAGGAGTTTTGCACACCAAGGATAATCCAGTCCTTTGGCATATCCGACAAGAGGGAAAGAAAAACCTCCCAGTCTGAGCTTCTAAAGGAGTTCATAGAGACCTATCAAGTGCCAGAAGAGCTACACTTCAAGGTGGGCTATAACTACAAAAAGCTCATAAGCAAGCTCATGAGAAAGCAAGTCCTTGAGGAGGGCAGGCGTATAGACGGAAGGGGTCCAAAGGACATAAGACCCATAAGCATACAGGTTCATCCCTTTGAGAGACCCCACGGCAGTGCCATATTCACAAGGGGTCAAACACAGGCTTTTGCCACTGCCACCTTGGGCTCGCCAGAAGAGGCTCAGATGGTGGAGAGCATATACGAAGGAGAAACCTTCAAGAGGTTCATGCTCCACTACAACTTTCCACCCTTCTCCACCGGCGAAGCCAAGCCCTGGGGTCCACCAAGAAGAAGAGAAATAGGACACGGTGCCTTGGCAGAAAGAGCCATAGAGCCCCTCATACCCCCAGAAACAGAGTTCCCCTACATCATAAGGGTTGTGTCCAACATACTTGAGTCCAACGGCTCTACTTCTATGGCTACCGTGTGCGCTGGGTCTTTGGCTCTCTTTGATGCGGGGGTGCCTCTTAAAAAGCATGTGGCAGGCATAGCCATGGGACTTATCATGGAAGGGGACAGATATGCAATACTGTCCGATATCCTCGGGGACGAGGACCAGCTGGGGGACATGGACTTTAAGGTGGCAGGCACAAAGGATGGTATAACCAGCGTGCAGATGGACATAAAGATAAAGGGTCTTAAGAAGGAGATAATGAAGGAAGCCCTCCAGCAAGCAAAGGAAGGAAGGTTATATATCTTGGAGAAAATGTATGAAGCCATTCCTGAGCCAAGAAAAGAGGTATCCCCCTACGCACCCAAGATAGAGATAATCACCATACCCGAAGACAAGGCTTTGGTGGTCATAGGACCGGGTGGTAGAAATGTTAAAGAGTTTAGGGACAAGATGGGCGTTTCTGTGTGGGTGCACGAGGGTGGAAGGGTTTCGCTAACTTCTAACTCAAAGGAAGCCATAGAGGAGGTTAAGCGCATAATCCAGGGGCTTGTGGCAGAGGTGGAGGTGGGCAAGGTTTACAAGGGCAAGATAACAAGGGTTGAACCCTATGGCGTTTTTGTGGAGATACTACCTGGGAAGGTGGGGCTATTGCATGTGAGCAAGATGGAGGGATATATTAAGGATGTAAGGGCGCGCTTTAGCGTGGGGGATGAGCTCTTGGTGAAGGTGCTTGAGGTGGACGAGCAGGGCAGAGCAAAGCTCACCAACATGGGCATAAAGGAGCCGGCGTAGCTCAGTGGCAGAGCGAGGCACTCGTAATGCCTAGGTCGTGGGTTCAAATCCCACCGCCGGCTTGGAGAAGGCTATGAAACTTAGGGTAAAAAGACTTCCTCATGCAGAAGGCTTGCCGCTACCCTTTTATGCCACAGAGCAAGCAAGCGGCATGGACTTGCTTGCAGCCGTCTACGAGCCTGTTCTTTTAAAGCCCATGCAAAGGGCTCTTGTGCCCACAGGCATTGCACTTGAAATCCCTCCAGGCTTTGAAGCTCAAATAAGACCAAGAAGCGGTCTAGCCCTAAGGCATGGCATAACCCTCTTAAACACCCCAGGCACCGTGGATGCGGACTACAGAGGGGAGATAAAGGTTATACTTATAAACCTTGGAGAGGAAGACTTTGTTATAAACAGGGGCGACAGGATAGCCCAGATGGTGCTATGCCCTGTAGTCAGGGTGGAGCTGGAAGAAGCACAGGAGCTAAGCCTCACCCAAAGGGCAGAGGGAGGCTTTGGCTCAACGGGCTATCGCCTTTAAAAGAGTATGAGGACAGAAGACTTTGACTATGAACTTCCTGAAGAGCTAATAGCCAAGTATCCCGCCCAGCCAAGACACAGCGCAAGGCTTATGGTGCTGGACCGCAAAGACCAAAGTATAAGGCACGATATTTTCTGGAACCTGCCCCTGCACCTGAAGGAAGGAGACCTCTTGGTTTTTAACAACTCAAAGGTGCTTCCAGCAAGGCTCTACGGCACCAAGCCCACCGGCGGAAGGGTAGAGGTGCTACTTACAGACTTTATAAGCAAAGAGGAATGGTATGCCCTCATAGGTGGCAAGGGCATAAGGGAAGGCTTAAAAATTACTGTGGCCCATGACCTGCAGGTGGAGGTGCTAGAGCATCTGGAGGGTGGCAGGTTCAGGGTAAGGCTCTTGTCAGAAGACCCAATAAAAGCCTTGGACAAATACGGGAAAATACCCATACCGCCCTACCTCAGGAGGGAGGAAGAGCCTTTGGACAGGGTCTACTACCAGACAGTTTTTGCCCAAGTGGAGGGATCTGTGGCGGCGCCCACCGCAAGCCTTCACTTTTCAGAGGAGTTATTGCAGAGGTTAGAGGAGTTTGGCATCAAGAAAACCTTTATAACCCTGCATGTATCCTATGGGACTTTTAAGCCGGTGAAGGTTTCTGAAGTGGAGCTACACAGGGTTGAGCCTGAGTATGTTAAAGTTTCAGAGGATACAATTAGGCTAATAAAGGAAACAAAAGAGAGAGGAAACAAGGTTGTAGCGGTTGGCACAACTGTTGTAAGAGCTTTGGAAACAGCAGGTTTTGAACCCTTTGAAGGCTGGACAGACCTATATATATACCCGGGCTATAGCTTTAAAGTGGTGGACGCACTAATTACGAACTTCCATCTTCCCAAGTCTTCGCTCCTTTTCCTTGTGTGTGCCTTTGGAGGTAGAGAGTTTATCCTTCAGGCTTACAAAGAGGCGGTAAAAGAAGGGTATAGGTTTTACAGCTATGGAGATGGGATGTTGATAGTTTAGAAAAGTTTTAGGATGTCTTCTGGACTATACACTTTTATATCTTCTACACCGTAAAAATCGCTATCAAGTGTTATAAGCTCCATGTTTTTCAATATACATAATAGATATTGATATGCGTCGTCAAAAGTAAAATCTTTTAGTATGTTTGCAATCTCGCCAAGCTCTGTTTTAGGGTCAAGTCTTGCAATCCTCACATAACCACTGTCTATAAGCTCCTTCTTGAAATCCATAAACTCATCTATCTTGTTTGCTTTGGCTAATTTTATAGCTATACTGAAAAAGGAAAAATCAGAAATAAATATAGGGACGCCTTTATATATCATTCTTCGTATAACTTCTTCACAAATCTCAGCCTTATGTTGTTTAAGCAATATCTCAAGAAATATGTTCGTATCCAGTAAGTAAGACATTAATCTGTTTCAATCCAATCTTGAAGTATAGACTCTTTTAGTTCTTTTGAAGTTATATTCTGTCCAGACTTTCTGAGTGCACCAGCCCACTTAAATTCTAAGTTAACTTCCTTATGCTCGGCAGCCTCTATACGAGATATGGTATGCAGGAATATGCTAAATTTTAAGTCATTATGCACTAAGGAGGGTGAAATATGCGTGTATAATGTATACATATCCTAACCTCCTAAGGCATTTTTTGTCCTGTATAAATCAATCTGTTAAAAAATATATGCTTTATAGCATCATGCATTTCCTCTAAGTTTTCTACCTCAAGCCCTCTCGGCTGTGGATTATATATTGTTATATCCACTAAGGTTCCCTCTTCTGCACCTGTTTTTGTAATAACTTTCGCTGGATGCATAAACCTTAAAGTTATACTCTTGTCCTCTTCCTCTAAGTCTACTTTAACTGCAATATTCCTAAAGTCGGATTTTTTCCACCCCCCAAATTCCATATGCATGTTTACCTTTAGATGACTTGGGACAAGGTTTATGTATCTAAGACCTATGCTTTCAGGTATATATTCAAATCCAAAATCTTCAATGGTTTTAATTAAGATTTCTATAAATTCTCTGAACTTCTTCCAACCTAAGTATGGCTTAGGATTGTTTAAAAAAAGTGCGTAATGGGCAAATTGTATGTATAAGTTATTATCCTCCATACTCAGCCTTTTGTATGGTAAATATGCAAGCTCTTGATTTACACTTAAAACATCCTTTGGCAACTCGTGGAAGGGATACACATCTAACTTTGGCTTTAGTTTTAAATTCTTTAACTTTTCGTATAATATTCCCGGAAGCAATTCTGTTATTCCAAGCGGTGCTGGTTTAAACCTAAGCTCAAAAACCACTTCCACGAGGGTATCCAAGTTTTGCATCTACTCCACCCAATAGTTGGGTGCTTCCTTTGTTATCTGCACATCGTGCACATGAGATTCTCTGTAGCCAGCCCACGTTATACGGACAAACTTTGCTTTTTGACGGAGCTCCTCAAGGTTCCTTGCACCCACATAGCCCATTCCAGACCTAAGACCCCCCACAAGTTGGTATATAACATCGCTAAGCCTTCCCCGGTAGGGCACCCTACCCTCTATGCCCTCTGGCACAAACTTTTCCATTTTCTCCTGCCCATACCTGTCCGCACTTCTTCTGCTGAGCATTGCCCCCAGAGAACCCATGCCCCTGTAGACCTTATAAGCCCTACCTTGATAGTAGACCATCTCACCCGGAGACTCCTCTGTGCCTGCGAGAAGGTTTCCAAGCATCACAGAGCTTGCACCCATAGCCAATGCTTTGACGATGTCGCCCGAATACTTTATGCCACCGTCTGCTATTATGGGAACACCATGTTCCTGTGCCACTTCATAAGTCCACCTTATGGCAGTAAGCTGAGGCACTCCCACACCTGCCACAATGCGCGTAGTGCAGATAGAACCCGGTCCTACGCCCACCTTTATGGCATCCGCACCCGCCTTTATGAGGTCAAGGGTTGCCTCTCTTGTTGCCACATTGCCGGCGATAACCTCAAGGTCTGGATACTGGGACTTTATACTCTCCACCGTCTCCAATACCCTTTTTGAATGCCCGTGGGCGGTGTCCACCGCCACCACATCCACCCCAGCAGAAACAAGTGCTGAGACCCTTTCCATTGTATCTGGACCTGTGCCTACCGCTGCACCCACCCTGAGCCTTCCAAGCTCATCCTTGCAGGCGTTGGGATACTTTCTCCTTTTTGTTATGTCCTTTATGGTTATAAGACCTACAAGCCTGCCCTCCTTGTCCACTATGGGGAGCTTTTCCACCTTGTGCCTTTGAAGTATCTCGGTAGCCTCCTCAAGGGTCACCCTCTCCTGAGCCACCACCAAGTTCTCAGAGGTCATAAACAAAGATACAGGCTTGTCGTAGTCGGTCGGCTTTATGAACCTAAGGTCTCTGTTGGTGAGAATTCCCACCAGCCTGTTGCCATCGCTCACTACAGGCACTCCGGATATCTTGTATCTTTCCATTATCTCAAGGGCTTGTCTGACCGTGGTCTCTGGTCTGACGGTCACAGGCTGGAGTATCATACCGCTCTCGGACTTTTTTACCTTTTCCACCTCGCCAGCCTGTTCCTCTATGGAGAGGTTTCTGTGAATTATGCCTATGCCACCCTCACGGGCAAGTGCTATAGCAAGGCGAGACTCTGTTACCGTATCCATTGCAGCGGATACAATGGGTATGTTGAGCCTTATCTTCTTGGTAAGCCAAGTGGAGACATCCACCTCGTGGGGCAGAACCTCGGAATACTGAGGGACCAAAAGCAGGTCATCAAAGGTAAAGCTGTCAAAGACTTCCATGTATTAATTATATGCCAACCTCTATCTCGTATTGCCTTATTTTCCTATAGAGGTTAGAGAGGTCTATACCTATGACTTCTGCGGTTTTTCTAAGGTCGTAGCCATACTCTTTGAGCTTTCGCTCTATAAAGAGCTTTTCAAAGGCTTGCCTTGCCTTTCTGAGGTCTGTTTCCTCCAACAGAGAGCCTATGTCCTCTGGCTCGTGGTCAAAGCCCAAGAGGTTTCTTAGGTCCTTCTCTGATATCTGCGTTCCCTCATGAAGTATAACGAGCCTCTCCATGAGGTTTTTCAGCTCCCGCACATTGCCCTTCCACTGGTAGGTCTCCAAGAGCCTCTTGGCACCCTCGCTCAAATACTTGGGTGGCTTGCCGTAATCTTTTAGGAACTTACTGAGAAAATACTCCGCCAGCAGAAGAATGTCCTCGCCCCTCTCCCTCAGAGGTGGCAGTTGGACCATAAAGGTGGATATCCTGTGGTAGAGGTCTTCACGGAAGTTGCCTTTTTTTACCTCCTCTTGGAGGTTTTTGTTGGTGGCACAAATGAGCCTAAAGTCTGACCTGATGACCTGCGTGCCACCAAGCCTTGTAAACTCCCTTGTCTCCAGAACCCTTAGGAGCTTTGCCTGTGCCTTTGGGCTAAGCTCGGAGACCTCGTCCAAAAAGAGGGTGCCACCATGAGCTAGCTCCAACTTGCCCAGCTTCCTCTGGCTTGCGGAGGTAAAGGCACCCCTTTCGTAGCCAAAAAGCTCTGCCTCCACAAGGTCATCGGGAAGCCCCGCACAGTTTATGTCCACAAAGGGTCCTTCGGACCTCTCTGAAAGCTCATGCACCCTTCTTGCCACAAGCTCCTTGCCCGTTCCGCTCTCGCCCACCACAAGCACATTTGCCTTGGTCTTTGCCACCTTGTGGATAAGCTCCTTGACCTGAAGCATCTGCCTGCTTTTGCCTATTATGGGGTCTTCCTCCTCTTGTCTTTTCGACCTTATGGTTTCTCTGAGAGACCTCTCCACGGTGGTGATGAGCCTGTCCATGGAAAAGGGCTTTTCCAGAAAGTCGTAGGCTCCCTCCTTTACCGCCCTTACCGCATGCTCTGTTTTGCCATGCCCTGTTATCACAATTATGGCACTGCCCGGCAACCTCTCTTTGAGATAAGAAATATAGTCAAGCCCGTTGCCGTCTGGAAGCCAAAGGTCCAAAAGCACACAGTGGAAAAAGCTCCTCTCTACTTTTTCCTTCATGGACTTTATGCTTTCTGCAGTAGAAACCCTATAGCCCTCCTCCTCAAGGATGCCCCTGAGCGTTTCTCTTATGGATTTCTCATCGTCCACTATCAGAATGCTTGCTTCCATAAGGTTATAATTTAACAGCAAAGGAGGGAAAAAATATGAAAAAAGCCCTTATAGCCCTTATGCTTCTCCTCGGACTCTCCGCTGGCTTGTGGTATCTTGCAAGCCCCTATATTGCCCTCTACAAGCTTAGCTCTGCCTTGGAAAAGGGCGATGCAAAGGAAGCGTCCAACTATGTGGACTACGACCTTCTTAAGGAAGACCTCAAAAGGGACCTCAAGGACCTCTTTGCCAAGGAGCTGGCAAAGGAGAACTACGACGAAGCCACTGGACTTTTAGCCTTGGCTTTTGGTGGCTTATTCATAGATGCCTTTGTGGAGCTTGCGGTCTCGCCAGAGGGACTTGCCTACATCTTGGAAAGCGGTCGCATGCCCACCGAAGGTGAAGATTTTAACCCACAGATGCAGGAGCAGGAACAAAACACCCTTGCAATCCCAGAGGAGAACAAAAGCATAAACGCCAACATGGAGAAGGAGCAAGTGGAAACAAAAGCCTACTACAAGGGCATAAACACCTTTGTGTATAGCATAAGGGACAAAGAAACCAAGGAGGGCATAGACCTCCTCTTTGAAAGGAGAGGTTTTGCCAGCTGGAAGTTAGTGGGCATGGACTTTCACTTTACAGGTCAGTGAACACATAAGTGCCAAGCCTACCCCTTATCCTGCCCGCTGGCACATAACTACCACTTAACAACCACTCAAGGGCTTGCCTTTTCTCCTCTCCCTTTAGAAAATACAGCACCACACAAGAAGAGCCAAGATACTCCTCCTTTAGCGACAGCCTCAAAAGCCCATCGGGAGACTGGCTTATGCAAACCTTTGGGCTTGCATCCTCACACTCCACACCCGGAAAGAGGGAAGCAGTATGCCCGTCCGCACCCACACCAAGCAGAGCTATGTGTAGCCTCTCGGGCAGTTGAAGGCTGTAATCCATGGCACACTCCTCCGGAGGCATCTCTGTCTTGAAAAAGGCAACCCTTGCCCTCTCCCCAAGGCTTTCCTTGACCATCCGGTAGTTGCTAAGCTCAGAAGACAGAGACACATACCTCTCATCGCTCAGATAGAACCTAAGCCTGTCCCAAGGTAGCCTTGTGGCAGAAAGCATCCTATAGAGTCCTACCGGCGTCCTCCCACCCGCAAGGGCAATATGACAGACCCTCTCGTGCTTGAGAAAGACCCAAAAGAGCCTAAGGAGAAACCTAAACAGAAGCTTGTCCACCCGTTTTGAGGAAAAGACTTTAACCTTCTCCATGATTTTGTTATAATTATAAAAGCCTTAGGGACTAAAAGTCCCTTGACATATTGACAGCTGAATAGGGTGCCGTTCCTTTGCGTCATGAGTCTTGGGCATCAAGATGCTCTGATGTTTTGATGCTTTGATGCAGTGTGGCTAAAAAGCCTTTAGGACAAGGCTTTGAACTTTACAAAAGGACACTCAAACTTGCAAGACCTTACCACTTTGGCAAAAGACCTCTCTTTGAGAGGGATAGGGTAGTGGTATGGGACTTGATAAATCTTATTGTCCTTTGTATTGGGTTTTGGGGTTTTAAGCCCACCGTGAGGGATGGAGACAAAGAGATACGAGTGGGAACACTATGACAAGGTTTTTGTTTTAAGCCCACCGTGAGGGATGGAGACTCCATCCACATTGTCAAGATGATTTGCGTCATACTCTGTTTTAAGCCCACCGTGAGGGATGGAGACATTATCCAGTGCCTCCGCCTGACTGCGGAGGATATGGTTTTAAGCCCACCGTGAGGGATGGAGACCTCTTGTATAAGCCTTTTACATAATCTTTAAACTCCTTGTTTTAAGCCCACCGTGAGGGATGGAGACCTCAGAAAGCCCTGAGGGATTGGTGGGAGCAATCGCAGTTTTAAGCCCACCGTGAGGGATGGCGACTGTTTATGTCTTCCTCTGTAGCAAACAGCGTAGCAAAGTTTTAAGCCCACCGTGAGGGATGGCGACCGCTTTCCTTGTGTTTTGTTCTGGATTTCACCGTCAAGTTTTAAGCCCACCGTGAGGGATGGCGACATTATTGCTTTTAGTTTTCTTTCAAGCTCAAAGATATCAGTTTTAAGCCCACCGTGAGGGATGGAGACAAGCTTTGTTCTTGTATCTTGCCCTCATATGCCCTCTGGTTTTAAGCCCACCGTGAGGGATGGAGACTTGAAGCCTTTAACCAAAAACTTTAAAGACCCAAGCCCGTCCTTGGGCTGTGGCTACTGTGCGGGATGGCTCTTAGGTAAAAACTCTTCTACCTCTTTGGGTAGGGCTACGCCCTTGGGGTAGATAAAGGGTTCGTCTTGAAGGTCAAGGTAGGGTTGGACTACCTGCCACAGGGCTTCTATCTCGTCGCCTCTTATGAAAAGGGATTGGTCGCCTTCTACGATGTCAAGCAGGAGCACCTCGTAGGCATCTTCAAACTCTGAGGGAAACTTGTATTCCATAACCGTCTCCACCGGGCATGCCATAAACCTGCCGGCGGGTGGTCTTAGTTCAAAGACTATCTGGAGTTTGCTCTCGGGGGCTGTTTGGAAGACTATGCAGTTTTGATGGGGTTTGCAGTCCAGCAGTCTTGTAAAGCTCTGTGGCACTTCTCTAAAGACCAGCACGATTTGTGTGAGCTTTTGGGCAAGGGCTTTGCCGGTTATGAGGTAAAAGGGCACTCCGTGCCAGCGGAAGTTTTCCACCAAAACCTTGGCAAGCACAAAGGTCTCTGTTTTGGAGTTTTCCACTCCTATCTCCTGCCTGTAGCCTTCGTATTGACCTCTTATGAGCCTTTCAATGCGTGTGTTGTTTAGAACCTTTACCTTCTCATCCCTTATGAATTTCTCCGACATGTAGGCGGGTGGCTCCATGGCGGTAAAGGCGAGCATTTGGAGCATATGGTTTTGTAGCATATCCCTTATTGCTCCCACCTTGTCATAAAACTCTCCCCTTCCTTCCACTCCCACCTTCTCAAGGGCGTATATTTTCACATGCTCAATAAAATTCCTGTTCCATATGCCTTCAAAGATGGTATTGGAAAACCTCAAAGAAAAGATGTTTTGTATGGTATCCTTGCCAAGAAAGTGGTCTATGCGGTATATCTCCTCTTCAATAAAATACCTATGTAGGATATCGTTTAGCCTCTTTGCGGACTTTAGGTCAAAACCAAAGGGCTTTTCTATAACTATCTTTCTTGGGTTTGTGTAGTTTCTTAGGAGCTTTCCAAGATTTCTAATAGTGTCCTCAAAAAGATATGGACTAAGTGCAAGGAAGAAGATAAGCTCTTGACCCTTTAGGTTTTCTATGAGCTTTCCAAGCTCTGCGTATGAGTTCCAATCTCGTGCATCAAAGGGTAAAAAGTTGCATAGCTTTCCAAAGCCAGCGTCCAGTCTACAAACTACCTGCTCCCAATCTTCTCGCTTACTTCTTGCCAAGGAATACACCCTGTCAAGTCCACTTAGATAACCCTTTGCGTAAAGCCTTGAGAGTGCAGGAAAGAGTTTCTTTTTTGCAAGGTCTCCCGTCCCACCAAGAATAAAAAGAGAGAAACTTCTATTCATCCTTTTTCTTTACCTGATGTCTTCCAAACTCAAACCTAAGACCTGCCAAAAGGCGGTCTCTAAAGGAGTTATCTTGCCTTGAGCGAAAGCGAGCAAAGAGAGCCTCCGCAATAGTTGGCACTGGCACAGCCCTTTTTATGGCTTCCTCTACCGTCCAACGACCCTCTCCCGTGTCTTCCACATAAGGCTTAAGCTCTTGTAGGTCTCCAAAGTCTTCAAAGACCTTTTGAGTGAGTTCCATAAGCCAGCTACGGATAACACTACCCGTATTGTATATGCGTGCAACCTCCCTCAAGTCATATTCAAAGCCACTTTCTTTGAGGAGCTCAAAACCCTCACCAATAGCCTGCATAAAGGCATACTCTATGCCGTTGTGAACCATCTTGGCAAAATGCCCCGCACCAGAAGAACCAAGATAGGCATAGCCCCTACCCTCATAGGATAGGTCTCTCAAAATTGGCTCAATCCTCTCAAAGGCAGACCTGTCCCCACCCACCATAAGACAATATCCAAGCTCCTCACCATAAACACCACCACTAACACCCACATCCAAAAAGTAAACACCCATATCCTTCAAAGCCTCCGCCCTTCTTTGAGAGTCTTTGTAAAAGCTGTTTCCACCGTCCACCACTATGTCTCCCTCTTGCAGATAAGGCTTTATGTCTTCAAGAACCTTGTCCACCACCTCGTGAGGAACCATAAGCCATACTAACTTCTGCCCCCTAAGACCCTCAAGGCTCTCCAAAACTTCCATATAAGCCCTTGCCCTCTCCCTTGCCTCCGGGTTTGCATCATAGCCCGCTACTTTATGCCCCTTTGAAAGTAGCCTTCTTGACATACCAAGCCCCATCCTCCCCAAGCCTATCATAAAGATGTTCATACTTTAAATTTTATCCATACCCAAACATAAGGTCAAGTATGCCCGCCTCTATTTGTATCTCCCATTCCCTGTAGTCCTCATCCTTGTTTAACACCACCAGATAGCCCTCTCTTTCAAAGTAGAGGATGAGCTTGGCAAGGTTGGCAAGACCGCATACCTTACCGCTTTTTAGACTGGTTATCTTTATTTTTGGCTGTGGCGTTTCCGCCTCTTTGTAGATATTCAACAGTTCGTCTTTGAGGTTATAGTGGAGCGTTTCAAAATCACACACTCAGGACCTCCTTGACCACTTCAGAGTCTTTAAAGGGATATTTTACACCCTTTATTTCTTGATAGTCTTCGTGTCCTTTGCCCGCTATTAGGATAACATCCCCCTCCTGTGCCATGCTTATGGCAAGCTCTATTGCCTTTCTTCTGTCCTGTTCCACCAAGACCTTTCCTTTGTTTTCTATTCCACTCAAGATATCCTCAATTATAGCCATCGGCTCTTCAAACCTTGGGTTGTCTGAGGTCAGGACTATAAGGTCTGCAATAGCCTCTGCGGTCTTTCCCATAAGAGGTCTCTTTGTTCTATCCCTGTTTCCCCCAGCACCAAAGACCACAATAAGCCTGTTTTTGCAAAGAGCCCTTGCGGTCCTCAAGACCTTTTCCAAAGCATCAGGCGTATGAGCGTAGTCTATTATCACCACAAAGCCCTTTCCCTTGTAGGTTTCAAACCTACCAGGGACTTGCACCTGCCTTATGCCTTCTTGTATAGCTTGGCTTTCAAGCCCCCACAGAAAGCCCACAAGTATACCAAGAGAGAGGTTATACGCCTGAAAGTTCCCTCGCAGGTTGGAGAAAAAGTCATACACCTTTCCTTCGTATGCCACTCTTAGCCTTGAGCCCTCAAAGTCTGTTTGAAAGTCAAGAATTTTAAGGTCTCCTTCCCTTCCGTAGGTTCTTGGGTTTTTTGCAATAGCCTTTAGCCTTTTGCCATATGGGTCATCCTCATTTATCACCGCATAGGTATATGCATACTCCTCAAAGAGCCTTGCCTTTGCAAGGAAGTAGTTTTCCATAGTGCCATGATA
>JAXSPD010000037.1:0-17935 GCA_037926845.1 Candidatus Pampinifervens yunnanense
GCCAGCGGTCAATCCTTTTGAAGGTTATAAGGTTTAGGAAAAAGTCATATTTTTTGCTTACCGCAGAAAAGATTTCACCTACCGTTTTCTTAGTTATCATAGGAGACCGGCACTATTAATACCTTTGGGTGTCTGTTCTGTATGCCCTCTGAAAGGTTCACACCCACTGCCACGGGGATGGTTTCCATTTGGTAGACCTTTGAAAAGACCTCTGCTCTCCTTAGAGCCCTTTCCGCATCCTTGTCCTCAAGGCTATAGGAGACCTCCACCGCAAGGAGGATATCCCTCCCATCCAGAGTTCTTGCCCTCACAAGAAGGTCAAGGCTGATGGTGTCCTCTCTTTGCTCTTCGCTAATGATACCATTCTCTTCTGCATCCTCCAACCTCTGAGCCCACTCCTCTGTGGAAACAACCCTAAACCTTCTGAAGAGCTTTCCAAAGTATGCGGGCGCCCGCTCTCGCACTTTCCTTTCAAGGTTGTCCCCTTTCAGACTCCCCACATCTATCTCCAGCTTGCTGACCTTCTTCTTGAGTATAGCCACATCCTCTTCCAGCCTTTTCTGACCCTCTTCCAGCTTTTTCTGACCCTCTTCAAGTCTCTCCACACGCTTTGCAAGGGGTCTGAACTCTTCCTCCACAAACTTGTCAAACTTTTGAGGAAGTCTTAGCAGTTCCTCTGTGAGAAGAAGGGAAAGCAGTTGCTGTGCCCAATCGGGATGCTCTCTGAGTGCTTGCAGTATGTCGTAGAAGCTCTTTATGATATACTCCTTTTGCTTTTCCTCAACAGCCATAATAGAATATTCTATGCCAAAAGCTCCGCAAGGGTAAGTATTCTATCCTTTGTTTTGTCCCTCCTGTGAGAGGGCAGGCTGTGGTGGCAGATGGTGCATACCTTGTATAGGAAAAGCCTCTTTATACCAGAGCCTTTGAGCCTAAGAATAGCCTCCTCTTGGGTGTCCATGTAGAGCCTTGAGTTTCTAAAGTAGAGGCTTGTAAAGAGCTCTTTGAACTCCTCTCCCACCTCATAACAGCAGGCTTTGGCAGAGGGTCCCACAAATGCAAGGAAGTTTTCAAGAGGCTCAAGGTCTTTGAGAGCTTTTATCGTTTCCTCAAGGATGCCCTCTTTTAGCCCTCTCCAGCCTGCATGCACCAGCGCCACTGTCTTTTCTCCCAAGAGTGCTATTGGCACGCAGTCTGCGGTCTTTACGCCAATCTTTAGTCCCTTTCTCTGGGTTATTATGGCGTCGCCCTCAAGACCTTCCACAAAGTCCTCCAACAGGAATACCCTTGAAGAGTGCACCTGTTTTAGGGTAAGCACATCCTTGTCTCCTTCGTAGGGCTTGAGGACTAGCCTTGCCCTTTGGGTCTGGAAGGAGAATATCAAAGCCTTTTTGCCTTCTCTGAGGTTTTGCGTATGCATTCCATTATTATGCCCTTAAAGCCACGCTCTTCAAGAACTTTTATGCCCTCTATGGTGGTCCCGCCAGGCGAGGCTACCCTTGTAAGCCACTCCTCTGGGTTTCCACCCAGCTCCCTAAGAAGCTCACAAGAACCCAGCACCGTATCTATGGCTATGGACTTTGCCCTTTCGTAGGGAAAGCCTTCCATTACACCGGCAAGTGCAAGGGCATGCACAAAGCTAAAGACAAAGGCAGGACCAGAGCCCGCAAGGGCGGTAAAGGCGTCAAAGAGGCTCTCCTCTAACTCATACAAGCTACCGCAGTGGGAGAAAAGCTCAAGGAACTTCTCCTTCTCTTCCTTGCTTATGTCTTGGTCGCAGGCAAAGGCTATGACCGCCTTGCCCACAAGGGCGTTTATGTTGGGCATGAGCCTTATGAGTTTTTTTGTGCCAGAAAGCTCCTCCAACTTTGAAAGGCTCAGCCCCGCCACAAGGCTCAAAAGTAGGCTCTCTTTGAGCTTATCCCTTAGCCCTCTTAGAACACCCTCCACATCCTTGGGCTTTACCGCCAGCAGGAGCCAATGAGAGTTTTTCAGCAGAAAATCCAGCTCCAGGGCAACCGCAAAGCCCTCAGAAAGGGCTTTTGACCTTTTCTCTTGGCTTATGTCGTATACCATGACCTCCACATGCCCCTTCAGAGCTTTGGCAAAGCTCTCTCCCATGTTTCCATAGCCTATGATTCCCAACACCATGCTATCTCCTCAATTTGGATAATAGTCTCTCCCAAAAGCTGGGAGCATAGGGCTTTATATCAAGGGGGAGCCTCAAAAGGGCGTTGGTAAGCTCTTTTGTAAGGTCTTCGCTAAAGGGGTTCTGGTTTACTATGTTTCTTATCATCTTTGGGTTATACCTTATGCTACCAAGATACCTTGTCTCTGCAGAGGTGAATTTTTCACACACCACCCTTATGCTTTCATAGACCTTAAGACCTTCCTCTTTGCTACTTACCTTGTTTACAAGCACGTAGAACTCCTTTACCTTCTCCTCTTGGTTTAGAACCTTTATAAGCCCGTATGCGTCCGCTATGGCTGTGGGTTCTGGCGTGGTTATTATAACAGGTATGTGGGAGGAAGAGACCAGAGCGGTAGTGTCCGAGTGTATGCCCGGGGGGGTGTCAAAGATAACCCAGTGGTAGTTTCTCTCCGCATACTCCTGGAGTCTGAAGATAAGGTTTCTGAGCTGTGCGGGAGGCAGGTTAACCAGCTCCCTAACACCGCTACCGCTGGATATGAAGGAGAGGTTTTCCTCCACAGAGACCACCACCTCCTCCAAGGAAGCCTCTCCCATAAAGAAATGGTAGAGGTTCTTTGAGGGTGTTATTCCTAACATGATATGCACATTGCTGAGCCCAAGGTCTCCATCAACTATTAGGACCCTTTTACCGTTCCTGCCTATGACCCTTCCCATGTTTATGGTTATAAGGGTCTTGCCCACTCCACCCTTTCCGCTTGCAACCGCTATGTATCCCGTTTTTTTCTCCTTCCCTTCCACACTCATAAGGTGAAGGGCTTGCACCTCCATCATTGCACCTCTAAGAATATCTTAGCCATGTATTCATAGCTTGCCATGACTATATCCTCTGGCACCCTCTGACCAGTGGTAAAGCATAGCACAGGAAGCTGGGTTCTGTATGCCACATTTATAGCGGTTCCAAAGTAGCCCGTCTCGTCCAGCTTGGTGAATATAAGCCCAGAGGGCTCCACTATGCTAAAGCTCTCTATTATCTCGTATTGGACCCTCTCTTCCGTGTTGGCACTGAGGGTTATGTATGCCCTTAGGGTGGGCAGTTTTGCAAAAAAGGGCACCAGTTCCCTCAGCTTAATCTCGTTATACTGGCTTCTGCCACCAGTATCCACAAGCACCACATCAAGGGAAGATAGCTCACCTATGCACTCCCTAAGCCTGTAGGGCGTGTCCGCAACCCTAAAGGGAAGCTCCATTATGTTGGCATAGGTCATGAGCTGTTGAACCGCACCCACCCTGTAGCTATCTATGGTTATAAGTCCTACCCTCTTACCCCTCTGCCTTAGCAGGTGGGCAAGCTTGGCTATGGTGGTGGTCTTTCCCACACCTGTTGGTCCCAAAAGAGCTACCACGCTAAAGCCCTCCTCTGGAAAACTCTCCACGAGCTTTATGTTTTTGCTAAGAGCCTCCACTAGGGATTCCATATTTTCTCCTTTCAGGTCAAGCCTTTTTAGTTCAAAGTCATACCCACATGCAGACTCCACGAGCTTCTGTGCCACATCCCTTGAAACGCCCCTGTTTATGAGCTTGTTCATAAAATGCAATGCCCTTATGGAATACTCCCCCTCAAGGTCATCCCTTTTTGCCTCCTCCTTGTCCGTTTTCTGTTTTTTTACAAGATCCATAACCTCCTTTAGGTTTTCCTTGAGCCTGTTTATTTCCTGATAGAGAGCCTCCTCCTTTTTCAGCTCTACCGCAAAGTCTTCCCTGTCGGGTATACCCACCGTTATCTCTAACTTTGACCTTCTTGGAAAGGGGAGGAAGGGCAAAAGCCTTTGTTTTATAACCCTTGTGGAGAGTATGACCGCCTCTGAGCCATAGAGGGCTCTTACTTCCTCCACCGCCTCCTGAAGGGAGTCCACCACCAGCTTTTTAATCTTCATCTATGACACCTATGACCTTTAGGTTCAGTTGCCGGTCAAGTTCATTATAAGATAGCACCGTGAGGTTTGGAAGGTAGTTTTCAAGGACTTTTCTTACATGTCTTCTTATGGTGCTTGAGGTTATAAGCACGGGCATGGCTTGATATTGGGTGAATTTTGAGACCTCTTGGGATAGCTTGGGGTAAACCTTGTTTATGAGAAGGTCTAAGAATTCGTCCTCCTTGCCCTCCTGCACATAGATGGTGAGCTTTGCCTCCACCTTTGGCGATATTATCATGGCATAAAGAGTGCCATTGGTGGAGTAGAGCCTTGTTATCCTTTTGGCAAGCCTTTGACGCACATATTCGGTAAGCAGGTCTGGGTCCCTTGTCTGTTCTATGTAGTCCGCAAGGGTTTCAAGGATGGTAAGAAGGTCGTTAATAGGCACACCCTCCCTTAGGAGGTTTTGAAGCACCCTATGAAGAATAGAAACCGGCACCACATCTGGCACAAGCCCCTGAACCGCCTTTGGATACTTCTTTGAAAGGTTCTCCACCAGCTCCAGCACCTCCGCCCTTCCCAGTATTTCGTGGAGGTTTTTCTTTATGGTCTCGCTTATGTGGGTTATTAGCACGGTGGATATGTCCACCACCATGTAGCCCAGCCTTTGGGCCCTTTCCCTTTGGTCTTCCCTTATCCAGTAGGCTTTGAGCTTAAAGGAGGGGTCCTTGGTCTCTATACCCTGCAGGGCTTCCCTGGCATTCCCAAGGTCTATGGCAAGCCAATGCCCTGGCACTATCTCAAAGGAGTCCACCTCTATGCCTCTAATTAGAATGCGATACTGATGTGGTCTTAGCCTTAGGTTGTCCCTTATATGCACGAGGGGTATAACCACACCATATTCGCTGGCAAGCTGTCTTCTTACAGTCTTTATCCTCTCTGGCACATCACCCCCTTGAGCCTCATCCACATAGGGTATTAGCCCGTAGCCTATCTCAAGGGCTATAGTTTCTGGCTGGGTGATTATCTCCTCTTCTCTCTTCTCCGCAGGTGGCTTTTTCTGCTCTTTGAGTAGCTCTTCAAGTTTCTTCAGCTCTTCCTCCTTAAGTGCCCTACTTAGGGCATAGTAAAGTCCTCCGAGAACACCTGCCATGAGGAAAAAGGGAAGCTTTGGAAAGCCCGGGATGAGACCTATAAAGACCAACAAGGCGGAGGAGAAGAGAAAGACCCTTGGCTCTTTTGAAAACTCCCTAAAGAGTGCCTTTCCAAGCTCGTCCCTTGAGGAGGACTTGGTGACCACTATGCCCGCAGAGGTTGAGAGCATAAGGGCTGGTATCTGGCTTGCAAGCCCCTCTCCCACCGTAAGAAGGGTGTAGGTTTTCAAAGCGTCAGAAAAGCCCATACCCTTAAAAACAAGCCCCACCACAAGCCCACCCACAAGGCTCAGGAAAAGTATTATCAGAGCTGCGATGGCATCGCCCCTTATAAACTTGCTGGCACCATCCATAGCACCAAAGAAGCTTGCCTCCTGTTCCAGCTGAGCCCTTCTTCTTTTTGCCTCTTCTTCTGTTATTAGACCTGCATTTAGGTCTGCGTCTATGCTCATCTGCTTTCCAGGCATGGCATCAAGGGTAAAGCGCGCCGCCACCTCAGAAACCCTCTCCGCACCCCTGGTTATGACCACAAAGTTTATCACTATAAAGATAAGAAACACTATGAGCCCCACCACCACATCACCACCCACCACGAAGGTGCCAAAGCCTTCTATGATATGCCCTGCGGCAGATGTCCCCTCGTGCCCGTATAGAAGTATTCTTCTTGCTGCCGCAATGTTGAGAGAAAGCCTCAGAAGCGTCCCAAGGAGCAGAATGCTAGGAAAGGCAGAAAGCTCAAGGGGGTCTTTTATGAAGGTGGTAAGCACAAGAACCGTCATTGAAAAGGTAATGCTAAGAGCCAAGAGAAGGTCAAGAAGTAGGGCAGGCACGGGCAGGACTATGGCACCCAGTATAACCACAAAGGCAAGAATAACCCACCCTTCCCTGAACATGGCACTATAATATACTTTATCCTACTCGGAGGGAGCTATATGGAATTGGACATTATCCAATACGATTTAGACCCAGACACAAGGAAACGTCTGCAGAGTATACTGCAAAACTTACTGGATAGGACATCCGCCAGCGTGATAATACTCACTGACGATGCAGGAAGGATAGTTGATATAAAGGGCAAGAAGGAAGAGGACCTAGAGACAGAGTTTTTGGCAACCCTTATAAGTGGTATATTCGGTGCTGCGGTTGAGATGGGTAAAATCCTCAAGATGGATGACCTTGAAGTGCTCCAGTATGAGAGCAAAAGCATGGATGTGGTCATAAAATACATTCGGCCAAGGTTCTTGCTTGGCATAATAGTAGGGAAAGGTGTAGCCCTTGGCACAGTGAGGCTTTTTCTAAAAGAGGCTAGTGAGGCCTTAGAAGAGACCCTAGAGAGGGCGACGCTTGTTCCCTCCAAGGAGATAAAGATAGACATAAAGGCACTTGAAGAAAAACTTAATATGTTGCTTGGAGGGGCGTAATGAAGCTCAAAATAGTCTATTTTGGGTCTAGTCTTGCGGGTAAGAGCACCAATGTAAAGAAATTATATGAGATACTAAAAGAAAAGGGCTTAACTAAGGGCGACATGGTGGTAATGGAAACCGAAGAACAAAGAACACTTTTTGTAGAGATGTTTGTAAGCTCCATAAACATAGATGGGTATGAACTTGAGCTAAAGATACTCACAACGCCTGGTCAGTTTAGGCTACATCCCCTTAGAAAGGTAATAATGAAAGGTGTGGATGGTTTGGTTTTCGTGGTGGACAGCTCAAAGGAAAGGGAAAGGATAAACTTCCTGGTGATGAGAGAAACTGCGGCGGTGCTAAAGGAGCAAGGAGAAGACTTGCTTAGCTTTCCTGTGGTGGTACAGTATAACAAGAGGGACCTCCCTGACGCCATGGATATAGAAGACATGCAAGTTCGTTTCAATCCCTGGGACACGGACTATGTGCCAGCAGTGGCCATAAGGGGAGAGGGTGTTTTAGAAACCTTTCAAAAAATTGTAAAGAATATACTGGTAAGAAAACATGCGGGGAACACCCTTATATAAGGACATAGACATAAGCACCATAAGGTTTGATACCCTAAGGGAGGAGATAAGAGAGCGGTCCTTTACAGGCTTTATGAAACTAACCTATTGGGAGTCAGAGGACTACATATTCTATCTGCGTGGGAGTGAAGTGGGAGGTATAAGATATTTTTCAGAGGGTATCAGCAAGAGGATACAAACCGAAGGCTACAAGCCCTACCAAAATAAGGGGCTCTTATCCCTTTACACCACATCCCCCATAGAGGTTTTTGCCTTCTTAGAGTGTCTAAAGGAGGGTATAAGCCCATACAGTTTTATCACCTACGGTCATGAGCTTGTAGCACCCATTCAGCTTTCTCATGCAGACCCCACCAAGGTTCTTGAGAACCTCAAGTCCATGCACATGCACGGCTATATGGTGTTCAGTAAGGAGGATGGGCTGGGACCTCTTATTGCCTTCTCTGGAGGAATTCCGGTCTTTATAAGCGGCATGAGCCCGTCAAAAGAAGCAACCCTGCATATAGGTCCAAGCGGGTCCTATATGGCGGTATTCCAAACAGACCCAGAGTTTGTAAACTTTTTGGCTTCTATTGATAGCCTTAGAAGGGTGGAGAGCATAAAGGGTGGAGATGTGCAAAGGCTAAGAGATAGTATAAGGAGGTATGGAAACTTATACCTTCTTATGGAAGTTCTTGCGGGCGAGGGTGTGCGGTTTTTCAGCCTTATGAAGGGGAACGCGGTGATTTTTAAGGTTTTAAACAAGCTTGGACAGGTAGAAGAGAGAGGTATACCCCTTCCTCAAGAAGCCATACACAAGATTAATCTCTACACCTTAGACATAAACACAGACCTAAAGCCCATAGACTTGCGTTTTGTTCTGTCGCCAAAGGACACAAACCTTGTAGCAGGCACCATCATCTCCTCTATAAAGCATGCCTTTGTGGAGGAAATCGGTCCCATAGGTGTGGCAGTATGGAAGAAAGTCTTTGAAAGGATGGGCCTTGTGCCAGACAAGCTGCCAGAGGAAAGACTTCCAGAGTTTATACAAAAGCTTGCGGAGGAAATACCCGATGAAAAACATTCAAAGAGGTTCATAGAAAAAACAAGGAGGTGGTTAACATGAAAAGATTTCTGCCCAAAAGCATCAGATGGAAGATAAGCCTTCCCATTTTGCTCTTTGGTGCTATTGCAGGTCTTGCAACAGGCATATACACATACAAAACGGAGGTAGACAAGGCAGTCTATACCACAGAGGAGAAGGTGAACGCAGCCATAACCTTTAGCGATAGCGCAAGGGAATATGTGAGAAAAACTCTTAGGCCTCTTATCTTTGACTTCTTAAGCAGGGCAAAGGGCTGTGTTCAGGAGGACTTTATACTGGAAGCCCAGTCTTCCAGCTTTTTCACCGCCTCCATCTTCAACATGGTCAACGAAAAAATGCCAGACTTTCAACTAAGACAAGTAGCCTACAACCCCATAAACCCTAAGAACAATCCAACGCAGGAGGAGGCAAAGATAATCAACTTTATGAAAGCCACAAACCAAAAGGAGTATGTTGGCGTCGTGGATATGAACGGACAAAGGTATTTTGTTCATGCCTTTGGAAAGGTGGCGGAGGCAAGTTGCATGCAATGCCATTCCACAAGGGAAGCCATGCCCAAGAGCCTTATTGCCAAGTATAACCCCCAGTATGACCCCAACTGGAAGGTGGGAGAGTTGGTGGGTGCGGTTATGGTGTCTGTGCCCTTTGAAGCCATCCTGCTAAGGGCTCAGCTCAACGGACTTATCAGAGGTCTTGCTGTCTTTAGCATATTCCTGGCAATAACCCTATTTATTGTGGTAGCTCTGGACAGGCTTGTCTTCAAACCCGTGGAGGATCTACAAAGAAGGGCAGAGGAGATAGCAAAGGGCAATGTGGACGAACCCATAGAGGTAAAGTCCGAAGACGAAATAGGCAAGCTGGCAGAATCCTTTGAGAGGATGAGGGTAAGCATCAAGAAGGTTATGGACCTTCTCAAATGATATAATTAGCCCTATGCGTTGGAGCAAGTATTTCTGGTATACCTCAAAGGAAGATCCTGCAGACGCAGAGGCACCCTCTCATAAACTGCTTCTAAGAGCTGGCTTTATCAAGCAGGTCTCTGCAGGCATATATGAGCTTACTCCACCCGGCGTGAGAGTTCTAAGAAAGATAGAAAACATAGTTCGCAAGGAAATGGACAGGAGCGGAGCTCAGGAGGTCTTGCTTACCGTATTGAACCCAGCGGAGCTTTGGAAGGAAACGGGAAGGTGGGACTTGTATGGCAGAGAGCTATTTACTCTAAAAGACAGGAACGGCAGAGAATACTGCCTTGGACCAACCCACGAAGAGGAGATAACAGACCTTGTTAGGTCCTTTGTAAACTCATACAGACAGCTTCCTGTGGTTCTTTACCAGATACAGGTCAAGTTCAGGGATGAAAAAAGACCTCGCTTTGGTCTCATAAGGGGAAGGGAGTTTATCATGAAAGACGCCTACTCCTTTGACCCCGATGAGTTCTCCGCCATGATGTCTTATGAAAGCATGAAGTTTGCCTACGACAGGATATTCAAAAAGCTAAGGCTCAAGACCCTCCTTGTGGAGGCAAGCGTGGGAGCCATAGGTGGTATAAGCTCTCACGAGTTTGTGGCTCTTACACCCTATGGAGAGGCTCGGGTTGCATACTGCGAGAGCTGTGGCTACGGAGCAAACGCAGAGGTTGTAAAACTCCCAAAGGGACAAGAAGAGCAAGAAGAGGAACTGCCCCTGCAAGAGGTCCACACGCCCGACACCGACACCATAGAAAAACTCTCCTCCTTTCTGGGTGTGCCCGCAAGAAAGATAATAAAGGCGGTGCTATACATGGTCAATGGATCTGAGCCAGTTATCTTTCTCATAAGAGGGGACCGCAATGTGGATGAGAACAAGGTGGAGGCGGTCCTCCACACGGAGAACTTCAGGCTGGCAGAAGAGGGCGAGGTGTGGGAGCTTCTCCAAACAGAGAAGGGCTTTATAGGACCCTTTAACCTCCCCCCAAGGGTGAGGGTCTACTGGGACAACTCCACCTATGGCTTAAAGAATGTGGTTATTGCCTACAACAGACCCCACTGGCACTACCTTGGAGCAAACCCCGGCAGGGACTTCCAATACACGGACTTTGTGGATGTCTGCCAAGTGGAAGAGGGAGACCCGTGTCCCAAGTGTGGCTCTCCTCTTAAGGTGGAAAGAGGTCTTGAGTTGGGCCACATATTCCTCCTTGGCACGCGCTATTCTGAACCCATGAGAGCCTACTACACGGACCCTTCAGGTCAAGAAAAGCCCATAATAATGGGCTGTTATGGCATAGGCATATCAAGGTGCATCTCCGCCCTTGTGGAGCAGTATCATGATGAGAAAGGTATAAAATGGCCCACGCCAGTGGCACCCTTTGAGCTGGATATAATATGCGTAAACCCTTCGGACGAAGAGCAAAGGAATGTGGCAGAAAAGCTCTACATGCTGGCTCAGGAGCACGGAATAGATACCCTATACGACGACAGGGACCAGAGCCCCGGCTTTAAGTTTGCAGATGCAGACCTCTGCGGATTTCCCTACAGGATAGTGGTGGGCAAAAAGGTAAAGGAGGGCAAGGTGGAGCTCCAAAGCAGGCACACTGGCGAGCGGTGGGATGTGGACATAGAAGAGGCTGTAGAGAACATAAAGGACTTGGTGCAAAGGGATAAGGCCTGAAAACAAAGATTTGTCAATAGTGTTATGACTATTTATTAGCATCATCCTATCATCTTAATGAAATTTTAACAGCCATGCAGTAGAATAAAAGGCATGAAGATAGCCTTTATATGCACAGGCAACTCGGCAAGAAGTCAGATGGCAGAGGGTTTTGCAAGAAGGCTGGCGGAGGTTCTGGGGCTGAGCCTTCAGGTGTATTCTGCCGGCTCAAAGCCTGCGGAGCAGATAAATCCCCTTGCGGTTCAGGTTATGCAAGAAAAGGGTATAGACATATCCTCTCAGAGACCAAAGGGGCTAGAAGCCATACCTTATCAAGAGCTTGACCTTGTTATAACCCTCTGCGATAGTGCAAAACAGACATGTCCAGTAGTTCCCGAAGCCCAGATGTTCCACTGGGACCTTCCTGACCCTGCAGGCTTTGAGGGGACATTGGAGGAAAGGCTTGAGTTTTTCAGGAAGGTAAGAGACGAGATAGAGGAGAGGGTCTGGGACCTTCTGCAGAGTATACAGATCCGAAAAGGCAGTGCATCCTAAATCCAGAGGACTCAAGGGTGGAGTTCTTCTATGCATGCCGAATAGATGCTCCCCTTGAGCGTGTGCGTGCCTTTTTCAACAATCCTATTAACCTACTGCGGATAACTCCCCTGGGCTTTCTAATGGACCTACAGCCAAAGGAGGATCTAAGGGAAAACCTAAGGATAAGGCTTAGCCTTTTTGGCTTTACGCTCATGGAAAGCCTTATAAAGGATGTGGATGCCTTCGGCTTTACGGACATGGCTCTCAGAAAGCCCCTCTTCATAAGGCATTGGGAACACAGACACAACCTATTGCCAAGGGGAGCTTCAACGGTGATAGAAGACCATCTTACTGTAGAGAGCCTACTACCAAATGTCTTGTTAAGACCCTTTCTTAGGCTTATGTTTATATACAGATGCAGAAGGCTGAAAAAGCTCCTAAGTTAGAACCCCAGAGCTTTGCTCTTGCTGGCACTCTTCTTCTGCCCCTTGGAGGGCTTAGCTGGGTCTTTGCCCTGTTGGGCGGTCTTAGCCTCATGTATGGTATGGCTGGGCTTTTGGAGAGGTCCTCTTTGGGAGAGCTAAAAAAGACCTTTGGGCTTGGGCTTTTGCTTGCCATAGTGGGTGGGCTATGGGCAAAGCATGTGCTTGACGCTTATGGTTTTGACATAAAAAGGCTTTTAATTACCGCCTTTGTTTCTGGTGTTGGGCTTTATATCCAGTCAAGGTGCTACAGTGCTTTGGCAAGGGCAAAGGGAAAGGAAATTCTTGAGCTGGGCGGTATTCTCCTTGTGGTGGGCTCTGCTACCTTTTGGTTTTATGTGGGTTTTATTCCTCTGGCTCTTGGTGTTTTGCTAATAGCCTATTCCTTTTGGAGGTGGTGAAATGAAGGAATTTATTATAAAAGTCCTTGCTCTACTTGGTATAGCTCAGGCAGGTGCTCCACTGCAAGAAGGTCAACAAGCCTACCTCTTTAGTCTTAAAAACCACGAGGGTAAAACTGTTAACCTCTCAGACTACAGAGGAAGATGGGTAGTCCTCTACTTTTACCCAAAGGCGGACACTCCGGGTTGCACTACCCAGGCAAAGGAATATACCAAGCTCATGCCAGAGTTTGAAAGACTAAGGGTAAAGGTTTTTGGAGTAAGCACTGACAGTGTGGAGAGCATAAGGAAGTTTAGAGAAAAATACAACCTTTCTGTGGAATTTCTCTCCGACCCAAAGGGTAGCGTGGCAAAGGCTTATGGAGTCACTGTAATAGCGGGCTTTTGCTCAAGGGACACGGTGCTAATAAACCCAGAGCTAAGGGTAGAGAAGATATACAGGGGCGTGGACCCCTCTGCGGACCCACAGAAGGTTTTAGATTACCTCAAAAACAAAGTAAAATAAACCCCTTGAAATTAACAGGCTCGTGGTCACATACTTAAACCTATGCGTGTAAGTCTCAGGGTCTCTGGTATGACCTGCGTAAACTGCGCAAGGGCAATAGAGGTAAGCCTTAGAAAGCTAAAGGGTGTGGAAGAGGTGCAAGTGTCCTTTGAATTGGGCAGGGTTTCGGTGGAGTTCAACAAGGATCTTTTAGACATCGAACAGATAAGGACCGTTATAGAATCCTTGGGCTATAAGGTGGAAAGCGTAGAGGGCAAGAGCAGGTCCCTTGAGCTTTTGGCTTTTTGCTGGCTTTCAAGCCTTCTTATCATGGCTCTCATGTTCTGGCACTCAAAGGAAAGCCTGTTCCTTCAGGCTCTTCTCTCCCTTGGAGTGCAGGCTTTTGGTGGCTATGGCTTCTACAAGGGAGCCATAAGCTCTCTGAGGGCAAGGGTTGGAAATATGGACCTTCTTGTGGCTCTGGGTAGCACATCCGCCCTGCTTTATAGCCTCCTTGCCCTTGTTGGGGTGACCCATGGCGAGCCCTTCTTTGAAACCTCTGCCTTCCTTATAACCTTCGTGAGGACGGGCAAGTTCTTAGAAGAGTGGGTAAAGGCAAAGGCACTGAAGAGCCTGAGGGAGCTTTTTGGACTGCAGACAAGGAGGGTAAGGCTCATAAGAGATGGAAAGGAAGAGGAGAGGTCCTTGCAGGAGGTTTTTGTGGGAGATGTGCTGGTGCTGAGGGCTGGCGATATGGTGCCGGTGGACTGCAGGCTTTTGGAGGGTTCCTTGGAGGTGGAGGAATCCCTTATCACTGGCGAGAGCGTGCCAGTTCTGAAAAAAGAGGGCGACAGGCTCCTGTCGGGTAGCGTGATAGTCTCGGGCTACGCAAGGGCAAGGGTGGAGAAGACCTTTGCGGGCAGTTATGCAAACCTTTTGGTAAGGCTTGTGGAGGAGACCCTCAGCAAAAAGCCAAGGGTTCAGAGGTTTGCGGACAGGTTTTCCCACTACTTCGTGCAGGTGGTGGTTGCCCTGTCGGTGCTGGTTTTCTTACTGTGGCTTTTCAAGAGCGGAGACCTACAAAAAGCGGTGAGCTTTTCTTTGGCGGTGCTTGTGGTCTCTTGCCCCTGTGCCTTTGGCATAGCGGTTCCCCTTGCCCTCACCGTAGGACTTTTCAGAGCTTACAGAAAGGGCGTCCTCATAAAAGACCCCTCCGCCCTTGAAAAGGAAATAGACCTCATAGTTCTTGATAAAACGGGCACCCTAACAGAAGGAAAGCCAAGACTTGTGGACTACAAACTCCATGCACCAGAGGCGCTCCAGCTGGCATGCTCTTTGGCAAAGGCTTCAAACCACCCCTATTCTCTCTCCATAAGAGACTTTTGCCTCCAGAGGGGTATAGAAGCTGGGGTAATGGAAGGTTGTAAAGAGGAGGCAGGTCTTGGAGTGGTATGCAATGGATACCTTCTTGGAAGGTCGGAGGAGGGCGTTGCCCTCTATAAGGATGGCTCAAGGCTTGCGGAGTTTTTCTTTGAAGACCGCATAAGACCAGAGGCAAAGGAGGTGCTATCATATCTTAGGTCAAGGGGCATGCAGGTCTTTATGCTCACCGGCGACAGCGAAGAGAAGGCAAAAAGGGTAGCACAAGAGTTAGAGATTGAGAATTTCATGGCTCGGGCAAAGCCCGAGGACAAGCTGAGGGTAATAGAGGAGTTCCAGCAAAAGGGCATGAAGGTTGCCCTTGTGGGCGATGGTATAAACGACGCCCCTGCCATGGCAAGGGCAGACCTCTCCTTTGCCATAGGCACCGGCACAGATATGGCAAAAAGGGCTGGTGATGTGGTTCTGTTAAGAGGCATAGATGGGCTAAGGGACTTCTTTGAAAACAAGGACCGGGTCATGAGAAGGATAAGGCAGAACCTCTTTTGGGCTTTTGTCTACAACCTTCTGGGCATACCCATAGCAGGGGGACTTCTCTATAGCAAGGGTATATACCTAAAGCCCGAGATTGCTGGGCTTATGATGGCTCTATCTTCTCTCAGTGTGGTGTTGAATTCCATAAGGAAATAGTGTATAATACATGGGCTATACCCAGGAGGTAAAGATGGCACTGAGGATAAGGGTATCAAGATACGGAAGGAGACATCACCCCATATACAGGCTTGTGGTGGCGGACGCAAAGGCACCCAGGGACGGTAAGGTGGTGGATGTGATAGCCACCTACGACCCTGTAAACAAAAGGCTAATAGAGGTAAAGGAGGAAAGGCTAAAGGAGTGGCTCCAAAAGGGAGCCGAAATAACAGACAGGGCAAAAGCCATACTCAAGAACGCAAAAATACTCTAACAGGAGGTAAAGCATGAGCCAGCTAAGGGACATCGTAGAGATAACTGCCAAATCTCTTGTAGACAACCCTGAGAGGGTAAACGTCCAAGAAATTGAAGGAGAAAAGACCGTAGTCATTGAGCTCAGGGTTGACAAGAACGACCTTGGGAAGGTTATAGGAAGGGGCGGACGCATAGCCAGGTCCCTCAGGACCATCCTCTCCTCCATGGGAAGGAAGATAAACAAAAGGGTGGTCCTTGAGATACTTGAGTAGTTTATAATAAACCTCCATGGGAAGGACCATAAAGATGGCAGAGTCCCCCATGGAGGGGCACCCAGACAAGCTGGCAGACCTAATAGCGGATGCGCTTCTGGATGAGTTCATAAAAAAAGACCCCTACAGCAGGGTGTCCTTGGAGATACTTCTCATCTCCGGCATGACCTTTGTGGCGGGGCATGTGTCCACAGAAAGCTATGTGGACATACCGGGCGTGGTGAGAAAGACCATAAAGGAAGTAGGCTATAACAGACCCGAAAACGGCTTTGATGCAGATTCCTCTGCGGTGATAACCTCCATAGAGGAGCAAAGCCCAGAGATAGTGCTTGGCATATCCTCAGAGGGCTCTGGGGATACTGCCACCGTGGTGGGTTATGCCTGCAGGGAAACGGAGAACCTCATGCCCCTACCCATAAGCCTTGCCCACAGCCTCTCCCAGAGGATATCAGAGCTCAGAAAGTCCGGAAAAGCCCCCTTTCTCAGACCCGACGGCAAGGTGTTGACAACGGTTGTATACGAAGAGGGCAAGCCTCTCTTTGCCAAGGATATAATCATCTTTTGTCAGCACGACCCAGAGGCTCAACTGGACAAGCTAAGGGACTACATTGTGGAAGAGGCTATAAAAAAGGTGGTGCCACAGGCTCTTATCTCAAAGGATACAAGGATGCTCGTGAACCCTTCAGGCAGGTTTGTGCTGGGTGGTCCTGCGGCGGATGCAGGGCAGACTGGTAGGAAGATAGTCTCCGATGCCTACGGCGATGTGGCTTACTCGGGCGGTAGTGCCTTTTCGGGCAAGGACCCCACCAAGACGGACCGGACCGCTTCCTACATGGCAAGGCTTATGGCAAAGCATGTGGTGGCAAGCGGGCTTGCGGACCGGTGCATGGTGCAGATGGCATACGCCTTTGGCATGAGCGAGGTGATAGCCTTTGACATAGAGACCTATGGCACAGAAAGGGTGGAGAGGGAAAGGATAAGAGATAGACTGCTTGAGGTTTTCCCCACAAGCCCCAAGAGGATGATAGAGTTTTTGGACCTGAGAAAGCCCATATACAAACAGACCGCCTGCTATGGACATTTTGGCAAGGAAAACCTGCCTTGGGAAAGGCTCACAAAACTTGAGGAGTTTTCAGAGCTCAAGTAGCCGGTCAAGGTAGACCCCAGCACCCACCGCACATAAGTCCTTACCCAGGGTGCGGTATAGCCCATCATACCTCCCACCGCCTGCTACCGGATAGCCAAGGGAAGGATGGAAGAACTCAAAAACTATGCCCGTGTAGTAGCCCTGAGGACGAAGCTCCGAAAGGTCAAAGAGAACAGGAAGGCTGTCGAGCCTGCGGTAAAGCTCCATAAGCCTGTCGCACTCTGAGGAAAACTCCGGATGCTTATTTCTGAAGTCCTCCAACACCTCTGGACCCCCCTGCATGGTAAGAAGATCCATAAGCTCGGGCGCTCCAGATAGCTGTGAAAAGTTTTTCTCAAAAAGGGCATCTCTATAGCCCTCTCCATACCTCTGGAGAAAAGCCTCCGCTATGCCCACATGCCCTACGCTCACCACAAGCTCAGACAGACCGCAGGCTTTCAGATAGTCCCCCACCCTTTGAATAACCTCTGCCTCCGCCTCCACCGATGGCTCGCCGAGAAGCTCAAGCCCCACTTGAAAGCTCTCAAGCTCCTCACCCATGGAAAAGGTGTTTCCAAAGTAGAAAACCCTAAGGGGTAGCTCTAGCGTCCTTTGTAGGCTCAAAAACCTTGCCAAGCTCACCGTCCAGTCCTTTCTAAGACACAGAAGGCTTCCATCCTGCAGGCTTCCTACCACAAGAGCACCCTCTCCGTAGAGACCCGGACTGTATAGCTCTATGGAAGGGAGCATGATGTATCGGTAGTCAGAAAAAACCTCACAGGCTTTCAGGAAAAGCTCTTTGACCTTTTCTGACTCCTCAAAGTTGAAAAAACGTTCCTGCGGTGGAAACATGCTCACTTCCACACATCAATATCGTCCTCTGTGCCCTCCTTTCCGTCAGGACCAACAGACCTAAGCTCAAAGGGTCTTCCAAGACCCGGAGACATGTATATAAAATCTCTATCCCACGCATCCTTTGGCACTTTGTCTAAATACTGTCTCCAACGGGTAGGCACTGGGGGTGTGGTAGGCTTTTCCACAAGAGCCCTAAGTCCCTGCTCTGTGGTGGGATAAAAGCCGTTGTCTAACTTATACTGCTCAAGGGCATCCTTTATAGCCTTTAGCTGAACCCTTGTTGCCTCTATCTTTGCCTCGTCCACCCTACCGGTTATGCGTGGCACCACTATGGCAGCAAGAATGCCAAGTATGATGATAACCACCAAAAGCTCTATGAGGGTAAAACCCTTCTGCCTCATGGGATAATTATAAACCCTCTGAGAGGTTTTTTCTAAGAGAGGCTATTAACTCAAGAAGGCTTTTGTGGTATTAGAAACTAATCACTGAAAGTATAGAAATTTATAGATGTATATAGAAATTTAGAAACATAAAGACC
>JAXSPD010000038.1:0-17397 GCA_037926845.1 Candidatus Pampinifervens yunnanense
GCCGTAATCCGCATAACACTGCACCAGCTGAGGAAAGATGGTAAGTATGAAGAATCTCATTTAAGAAGGTGCTCCACCATGCTCCTCGCCCTCTCTTGGCTAAAGCGATAGTATATGTCTATGGTGGTCTTCACATTGGAATGCCCCGCAAACTCCTTTACCACCTCCGCAGGAAAGCCAGAGTTCACAAGGTTTGTTATGTAGGTGTGTCTAAAGCTGTGGACTGAAAAGGGAATACCAAGCCTTTGGGAGAGCCTGTTGGTGTATACCTGTAGGGAGCCAGCCTTTACAGACATAAAGGCATCGTAGTCTTGGAGCCAGTGGTATAGCTTTTCGTTTATGCTTAGGGTCTCTTCCTTAGATGGACCTATTATGGGAACAAGCCTTTCTTTGCCCCTCTTTGTTATCTCCGCCGGCAATCTAAGCCAGTATATGCTGTTTTTGTCCCTCTGGAAGAACTCCCTTCTGAGCTGGGCGTATTCTGAGAGCCTCACTCCGCTGTATAGGAGAAGGCTATAAACCCGTTCGTATTTTGTGTTCTTTACCGTTTCAAATATCCTGTTTAGTTCTTCCCGGCTTAGGGCTTTGGGACGCCTTTGCGTCTTGGAGCCAGATAGGTCCTCCCTTATCTCCTCTATGACTGCCTCAATCTCAGAATATTGCTCCTTGCTAAGCATGCCCCTTCTGAAGGCAAACTTGTAAAAGTGCTTTATGGCAGAAAGGTGCGTCAGGAGAGAGCTAACAGATAGATCAGAGGAGTCCACATAAGAAAACACCTTTTCTGAGCCCACCTCCAGAAGATTCTTGCCCACATGCCTCTGGAAGGATGCAAGGCACATGCTGTAGGTAGTCACCGTCCTTTGACTCTTTGTCCTGCTGAGGCTTTTAACCCAAAGGTCCAAAAGCCTATCCATAGTGCTATTAATTTTATTCCTTCCTCTTTTTTTTCTCCAGCTCCATGCGAAGTGCGGACAGCTCCATCTCCCTGTTGAGTATTTCCCTGTCCTTGTCCAGCACAACCCTCTGGATTTCCAGCTCCTTCTGGCTCAGAAGATGTTCCTTTTCTCTGAGTTCCTCCTGAAGTTTCTTTATCGTATCGTCCTTCTCTTGGATTATCTCCTTTAACCTTTGGTTCTCAACTTCCTTTTCCATACATTTTTCTCTGACCCTTTCCAGTTCCTTTGTGAGAAACTCCATCTCCTTTTCCCTTATGGCAAGAAGCGTATAGAGGCTTGAAAGTTCATGAAGAAGTTGTTCCTTTTGTTGTTCCTTTTGCATAAGGGCGGACATATAGGTGGCTATTAGACTACCTTCAAGGCTTGACTTTAGACCTTCAAGGTTGGACTGAAGACTTTTGTTTTTCTCTTCCTGTCTTTCCTTAAAACTCCTTATGTGTTCTAACTCATCTTGCGTAAGGTAAACATACCATATACCATCCTCTTCTTTGCCACCCCTCAAAACACCAGCCCTTATGCGGTTCTTTACCGTGTTAAGCGAAAGGTCTGTTAAAAGTGCATATTCCGACGCTTTTACCTTGACAGCATCCTTGTCATCAAGCATGATAGCCTCCTTTCAAGTATATGACAGCATTTTATACTTTTTGATGTCAGATGTCAATGTATGTCAGTTGGGAAACAGAAGCTTAGGGATGTTAATATAATTGCTATTATGTTAACAACTCACACAGCCTTGGGAAGCCTCCACTTGAAGACAATAGCAAGGGTGCGTATTGTAAGCGTAGTAAGAAAGCATACTATGGAAGAAAAGGTCAGGTCTCCACTAACCTTTACGCTGACATAAAAGGCTACAGCCCCAATAATACTGCAAGTGGCGTAAAAATCCTCTCTTAGCACCCATGGAACTTTTCTAAGAAGCACATCCCCTATAACGCCTCCACCCACCCCTGTTATAGTAGCAAGAAGGACAACACCATAAAAGGAAACTCCAGTTTTGTAAGCTAATATTGCTCCTGTGGTTGTAAAGGCGGAAAGCCCTATGGCATCAAGCATTAGAAAGGCATATTTGCTTTCAATCTGCTTTTTGGTTTTTCTGTATAGCAAAAGGGATATCATCACACCAATAAGAGCAACCGTCATATCGTAGGGTGAAGTCAAGGCATTGGGAACTTTTCCTACAATAATATCCCTAAGAATACCCCCGCCGAGTGAAGTTATCACGCCTAATGTGGCGATACCCAAAAGGTCAAGACCCTCCCTAATGCCCTTTAGAGAACCTGCCACAGAAAAGGTAGCTATGCCCAGCAGGTTTATAAGTTGAAAGAGTAAGTCTATTTCAAAAAGGAGAGAAAACATTCCAATTTACCCAAGAGTATAAATTCTAAGCCATAATTACTTTCAATCCCACAATTGGCAGCTAAAACGCTCCCTCTATGAGCAGAGCTAAGTATAAAACATATGGAAATGCGGAGTCAACTCACAGAAATTAAACCCTTATAATAGTCCACCACTACCCTTCTCACCTTCTCAAGAAGCTCTTTATCTTCAAGCTCCACTATGGCTCTTTTCCTTTCTGGGTTGTATTCTGGCATAGAGATAAAATAGCCTCCGTTTTTTGACTCGTAGAGCCTTATTCCTCTTATGAGAATCTTACCGTCAATTCTTACATCCGCATAGGCGAGAAGTCGTGGTCTTCTTGTGGAGACTTCAAAGGGGTAAAAGTCAACAAGCTCTACATTCATGCCTTTTGCTTTTGCAGTTTTGAATACTTTTCCAATGCCAGCCTTCTCTTTAGTCCGTTCACTCTGTCTATAAAGGTTATTCCCATAAGGTGGTCCATTTCGTGCTGAAAAACTATGGCTGGAAAGCCCTCAAGTTCATATTCTCTTTCTTCTCCGCTCAAGTCAAGGGCTTTCACCTTTAATCTGTTGTATCTTTCTACTTCCACCGTAAGCCCTGGAAAGGAAAGGCAACCCTCTTTGTATTTTATGCTACCCTCCGCTGAGATAATCTCGGGGTTTATCAAAACCAGTTTAAGAGGTGGGCTTTCCTTTTTTGGCGTGGTGTCTATCACCATAACCCTTAGGCTTACACCTATTTGGTTTGCCGCAAGTCCCACACCCTCCGCATTATACATGGTTTCAAACATATCCTTAACAAGATCATTTATTTCTTTGTCTACAACATCCACCTTCTGAGTGGGTGTTTTCAAAATAGGGTGAGGAAACCTAACTATTTCCCTTACCATAAGAGTAAAAGTTTATGCCCGCCTACTACAGTTTCAAGTCTTGTGTGGTGTTGCACTACTGTTGCAACATGCAACATATGACTAAAAGCATAATCATCTAGAAACCCTCATAATACTTATTCTCAAAACACACCGTATTTTGGCATTATACTTGCATATCTATAAAATGAAAACCTTTAAAGGAGGTGCAACCATGGCAACACTGAGCAAGCTCAAAGAGCTAATGTCGCTGCCCGGCGCAGTGGCAGCAGGAGAGTTTACCGATGACGGCAAGCTACTTGCCTACTACGGCAACATAAGCGAGAAGGCGGCCGAGATAGCAGCTATGATGTGTGCCGCCAACAAGCTCATGGGTAATATGCAGGCAAAGGGCTGGAGCGTCTACACGGGGCAGGATGGTTTTTATCCTACCGTGGGTTTTGCAGTGGCTGGAGGCAAATACGCCGCCTGCATAATGGGCAATGTGGGCGTCTTTGTGGAGCTTGATAAGGCAGACTTTGACAAGATATTTGAAACACTTTCCAAGTATATCTAAAAGGAGGTGGAAACCATGGCAAACCTTGACAAACTTATGAAAATCAAAGGTGTATGGGCTGCAGGAGAGTTCACTCCAGATGGCAAGCTTGTGGCCTACAAGGGCAATATCTCAGAAGAGCACGCTGCCATGGCTGCTGAGATGTGTGCCGCTAACAGCATGATGGCTATGATGCAAACAGATGGATACACCGCTTTCTCCGGTCAGGAATGGGCTCCTCTGCACGGATGGGCTCTTACTGGTCCAAAGTATTCTGTCTGTGTAATGGGTAATGTGGGTGTATTCGTTAACAACGACGAGGTATCCTTCAACGAAGTTTTCAAGGCTCTTAGGGAAGAGGCTGGCAAGTAAGAGCAACCGCCATGGGGAAGGTTCTGAGCCTTCCCCTTTTTTTATAGAGGAGGGTTTGAATGTGGAAGTCTTTTCTTACAGCGGGTTTAACCCTTAGCCTTTCATTGGCGAACGAGCAGTTGGCAAGGCAGAGAGGTTGTATGGCATGCCACGATATAAAGGCTAAGAAGGTGGGACCCAGCTATACAGATATAGCAAAAAAGTATAAGGGTAGACAGGATGCGGTAGACTATCTCACAGAAAAAACCCTCAAGGGTGGTGCGGGTGTTTGGGGTAGTATTCCTATGCCACCTCAAAAGATACCAGAAGCAGAAGCAAGACAGATAGTCCAATGGATACTCTCTCTTGAATAGGAGGTATGAGATGTATAAGTTTTTGTCAGAAGACTGGATAAGGGCCTACATGGAGGAATGGAACAAGAACGAGAAGCTAAAGTCTGACCTGAGAGACTTCTCTGCGAGCATAAAGTATTACATAGAGGGCAAGGAAGGAGAGGCAGTGGAACTTGTAGTGGAAAATGGAACTGCGAAATCCGCTGGAAAGGCTAACGCTCACAAATACGACTTTGAGCTGTGGGCAAGCCCAGAAAACTGGAAAAAGCTAGCAACCGGGGATATGGGTCCTCGTGCAGCAATGCTTACAAAAAGGCTCAAGTTCAAAGGTTCTATGATAACCGCTATGAAGTATATGTCCGCCTTTGAAGAGAGCCTTAGGATGATGTCAAAGATACCCACCAGCTGGGATTTATAATTTTGCTTATGGAGTTTTCACCCTTTGATAGTCTTTTTGATGCAGTTCTTGTGATAGATGAGAATTTCAGGGTAGTTTATGCCAACGAGTCAGCCAAAGTGCTTTTACAGCTTGAGGATGTAGAAGGTAGAAACTGCAAGGGGCTTTTCTCCATATGTAATTCCTGCCCCTTTGGGTATGTAAGGGAGGAGGGGGAGGGACTTCAAGTTTACGATGTGGAAACCATAAATTCAAGGCATGCCTGTTGGAGCATGTCCCCCCTGTATAAAGAGGGAAGGTTTGTGGGTGTTCTTGAGGTCTTCAGAGATGTCAGCAATGTGGTTCATTGCATAGTGGAAGCGGAGCGTCAGAGGACATACAAGGAGACCATACTTAACTCCATAGTGGAGGCTATGCTTGTGCTTGACTCAGAGGGCAATGTAATAGAACACAACAAGGTCGCCAGTAGAATGCTTTGTAGGGAAGAGGAGGATATACTACTGGGCAAGAACATAAAGGAGCTCATAAACCTTTCCCTTGAGGAGCTACCCCCAGAGGGCGAAAGGTCTGATATATTTGTGGAGACGCCCTGCGGAAGACAGAAGGCATCTCTTCTTGTTTCTCCCATGTCCTCCGGCTTTGGGTATGTGGTCTCCTTGTATGTGATTAACGATGTATCTCTGTGTGAGCTGGGAGAAGAGGAGACAATAATAACAAAAAGCCCAAGCTTTCAGAAGGTGCTGGATACGGTAAAAACCATAGCCGATTACGATGTGAATGTGCTCATTGAAGGAGAAACGGGAACCGGAAAGAGCCTTCTTGCCCGATACATACATCATCTATCCTCCAGAAGGGATGCACCCTTTGTGAAAGTAAACTGCGCTGCCATACCGGAGAGCCTTTTGGAGGCAGAGCTATTCGGATACACAAAGGGTGCATTTACGGGTGCGGTTAAAGATAAGCCCGGCAAGGTGGAGTTGGCGGAGGGTGGCACTCTCTTTCTGGATGAGATAGGCGATATGCCACTGACTTTGCAGGCAAAGATTCTTCATTTGGTGCAGGAAAAAGAGTTTGAAAGGCTTGGAGATACAAGGACAAGAAGGGCAAACCTTCGCATAATAGCCTCTACTAACAAAAACTTAAGAGAGCTTATAAAACGCGGTGAATTCAGAGAAGACCTCTACTACAGGCTGAGCGTGGTAAAACTGCACCTTCCACCTCTCAGGGAAAGGAAAGAGGACATACCTGCCCTTATTAAGCACTTTTTGGAAAAATACACGAGGAAATATTCTAGGAGGATAAAGGGTTTTTCCTCCGAAGCCATGAGACTTCTTTTGTCTTATCACTTTCCGGGCAATGTGCGAGAGCTGGAAAACATAGTAGAGCGTGCAGTGATTACCTGCAGAGGAAGCTTGATAAACTTGGAAGATATCCAGATAGAGGTGGAAAGCCTTCATAGAGAACAGGAGGAAGAAAGGGAGAGGATAAGAAGGGTTCTTGAGCAGGTAGGGGGGAACAGAAGTCTTGCAGCGAGAATGTTGGGCATGCATAGAACAACTCTCTGGAGGAAGCTAAGGGAACTGGGCATAGGGTAAAATATTCTCATGAAGGTGGTGGCAAGAAGCGTAAGCATAGAGGTAGTGGGTGAAATAGATAGGTGTCATGACGGTGAGAACTCCAAGTTTTACTGTCTGCCAGTAAGGGTTCACTTTGACAACGGCGAAGTAAAAGAATACATGCTCAGAGCCCATGGGGAGCCCAAAACCCTTAAGGATTTCTTAGAAAACAAGAAGGGACTAAGAGACAAGATGGAAAAGTCCTTTGGTCTTACAGAGGATGGCAAGGTGCTATATGTGGGTTATGAGCCTTCTAACAGCTGATATGTCCTGAGCTATCTGCCTCTTTAGGTCCTCTGGACCGGAGAAGCGTCTCTCCTCTCTTAGAAACTTCAAAAACTCAACCTTTATCTCCTTTCCCCTTAGCTCTCCCTCAAAGTCAAGAAGGTGAACCTCTAAGACCCTTTTCCCACCTCCAAAGGTGGGTCTTGTGCCATAATTGGCAACACCCATAAAGCTATCTTCAACCTTTACCGCATATACACCCTCTTTGAGGCAGAGGTTTTCCGTGTTTTCCAGGTTGGCAGTTGGAAAGCCCAGGGAAGAGCCTCGTCTATCTCCAGCGATCACCTTTCTCTTTATAGCGTAGTTTCTACCAAGATAAAGAGAAGCTTCCTCAAGCCTTCCCATATGAAGCAGTCTCCTTATAAGGGTGCTACTCACCACATGACCGTTTATTCTGAAGGGTTCAATTTCTTCCACCTCAAAGCCCATTTCCTTCCCCATTTCCTTAGCAAGCTCTATCTCTCCCTCACGCTTATAGCCAAACCTCCAATCATAGCCAACCACAAGATGTCTGCACTTTAATCTGCTCCAAAGAACCTCCCTTATAAACTCCTCTGCAGAGAGCATGGAGAAATTCCTATCAAACCTTATAAACACCACCTGCTCTACCCCTTGCTCAAGGATGAGGTTTACCCTTTCCTGTATGCTGGTGAGTTCGCAGGGTGCCTGTGCGGGGCTTAGAATTTTTAAAGGATGGGGATAAAAGGACAGCACCACGCTCCTTAGCCCCTTCTCCTTAGCCCTTAGGGCTACCCTCTCCAGAAGGTGTATATGTCCCTTGTGAAGGCCGTCAAAGTTGCCAACGGTGACCACAGAGGGATCATCAAGCTCCTGAAGGCACCTTAGACCCTTCAGGCATTTGCTCTTAGTGGTTATAAGAGAAGCTACCCTTTCCATAACCTTCTTATTCTCTCCCAAAAGCTCAGCTCCTGAGACACCTCCACCTTCTCCTCCACCATGAATCTGTCCATATAGTCATCCAGAAGCAAGAACCTATCGCACACCTTCCTAAGGTGATAAGAGCTTGTCCTTTTGAAGGTGGCGTTTTCAACCCTTTTGCCTATCCTCTGCACCTCCTCCACCGTGTAGGAAAAATCACTGTCTCCACTTACCAGCACAGCGGTGTCGTAGGTATTCATGTATGCCATGCTGAGCATGTCCGTTGCAAGCATTATATCCACTTCCTTCTCTATATACTCTCCCGAAGGAAGCCTTCTTAACTTTGCCAGCTTTACCTTTATGCCCTGAAGGGACAACTCCTCAAGAAAGCGCTTCTGCCGAAGGTAGCTCTCCCACTCTGGGCTGTTCTTTTTAAGGTCCTTTTCCTGAGGCACCGCCCCATAGAAGTAGGTTCTTATGAGCCTTCTGTCTTCTTTGAGGAACTCCACAAGCCTCTGGTAGTCTATCCTTATGTTCATATACCTTATGGCATGAAAGAGGTTAGAGCCGTCTATGAATATTACCACCCTTTCATAGCTCATAGAGCAAACCGCATAAAGCAGGCAAGTCCGTCTATCCTCCTCTGAAGGTCTTCTGAGAAGACCACCTTTATCCTTGCCCTTTCCTCAAGGGCAAACTCTATTATCTCATCCACCACATCGGGAACTGGATAAACTTTATCCTCTAAGGGGCACTCTGGCATGAGTAGGGGTAGGTGGGATTTCTCACACACATAGCCTGGCTTCTGAAAGGCCTCGGGGACAATAAGAAGCCTCACATTACCCATGTATAGTTGCTCCAAAACTCTTGATGTGCCATTGACGGCAAGACCCTTGCCTTCCAACTCTTGCAGTTCGTATATAAGTTTCTTTTCCTCTTCTCTGCTTTTCTCTAGGAGTAGCTGGTAGACCTTCTCCCTGAGTTCTGACTCCTCCACATGGGATGGGCTTGCGTTAATGTATCCTACAAGCCTTTCCAAGAGGTATGGGTGTAGGTGATTTTCTATCTCCCTTATGTCTTCTCTATCGGAGCCTATTACCAACTTGTCAAACTTACTCTCTTTCCAAGCTTCCATAAGGGCATCGCTTGCAATCTTAAAGAGCCTATGCTTTTCTTCCTTTATCCTCATGTTAAATCTATATTCACCAAGGGCATGCTGAACCATATTGGGACCACCTATTCTAGAAGGCATGGAGAAACGCATAATACCCTCCGCACCCCTTAACATACTGCCCCCAGAATGAAACCTATGGGCCCTTGTGGCTAGTGGCTCTAAAAAGTCCGCAATCTCGGGAAAACCCTCAAGGTCCATAAGAAAGAACCTCACATGCTTTCTATCTATTAGGACCAAACCCACCCTGCCTAGATCTTCGTCTATGGCTGCTATTTCTCTTATGAGGGGGTCGTGAGAAAGCACAAGCCTGTTTCTGTATACATAGGGTAGCTTTACCACCTCAAAAAGCCCTCTATTTGAACAAGAAAAGAGGGCAATACCTCTGCATCCCTTGAGATTTTCTGGGTCTGAAAGGAAATCCTCAAGCCTTTTGAAGTCTTCCTCCACAGATTTTAGAACCTCCTCCTTAAGTTGCCTTTCCCTTAGGTATTCCCTCTGAGCCTTAACCAAGTCCTTATAAGTCCTCAGATACTTTCTATCCGTTCTTTCCTCCACCCCAAGCCTTAGGTATAGGTTTACAACCAAGTGGTCCTCTGGCTTAAAGTTCAAAAGTCTTTCAATGACCTCTTTAAGTTTCGTCATTTATTACCTCCTTATTGTTTTCCCTTAGTCCTTATATTTTATCAGAAGCCCTCTGGCATACCTATCCTTGACCTTATCATCCTCGCCCCACAGCATGCCAATGACCCTCCACCTTCTCACCTCACCAAAGGTAAAGTATATCCTTCCGCCCATAGGCTTGAGCTTAAACACATTCTTATAGTCCTTCATCACCTCAAACCTTTCCTCTATGTCTTTCATGTTCAGGAGCATAAGCTCCTTTAGAAACTCTCTCTTTGCCTCTTTGTGTAGGTCTAAGAACTCCCTTATGGCTCTGTCTTCAAACTCTATGTTTTCAAAAAGCAGAGACAGCATCTCTTCGTAAACCTCCTTCCTGTTTGCCACCTGCTTGCTAAGGCTTTCCACCTCCAGCTGAAGTTTTTCTTTTTCCCTTTTCTCTTGCTCAAAACTCTGAAGGAGGCTCTCATACTTGCTTCTTATTTCCATGTTTTCCCTCGATAGTTCTTCCAAAAGCTCCTGCATGCTTATTAGCTCTCTGGAGAGCCTTTTCCTCTCCTGTCTTAGCCTTGATAACTCTTCTTTGCCTCCTTTGGGTTCTGTGTCCTGCATGGCTTCTAGCATCTGGAAAAGCTCCCTGTTTATCCTTGTAAGCCTTTCAAGCCTTTCTGTGTATTCCATGAGCTTTTTTTGGTTTTCTTGTAGCTTTTGTAGCAGAACCTGCCTTTCTCTTTCTAGATCCTCCCTCTGTGCAAGCTCCCCCTCTCTGAGTTTTACAAGATCCCTTTCTATAAGCTCTTTTTCCCTAGATAGCCTCTCTATGAGGTCCTTTGAGAGCTCTATCTGCTCAAAAAGTCTTCTTAGCTCGGCTTCGTTCCTGCTTAGCTCCTCCTCCAGCCTTCTTCTTTCCTCCTCCAGCCTTTTTGTCCTTTTCTCCACAGGAGACTCAAATAGCCAGATTATGGACACGGTAAGAAGGATGGAGGGAAGCAACTGGGTTATTAACTCATAGTTTCTATCAATGACTGAGAGCCCTATGACCTGAAAAAGATAGACATAGGCAAGCCAGACCACGGTCTTCTCCCTGTATCCAAAAAGCCACGCAAGGTATAGGGCGGAGACAAAGGATGCTACCATTAGAATACCCTCTGGTTGGTGCGGAAATAGGTGAAGGGGCAAAAAGTTAGAAACATAGTGCAGGATAAAGTTGTAGGACACTATTAGAAAGAGCAATTTAAGAGCGTCCCTGACCATTGAGTATAATATAGCCCATGTCCGCCTTTGATAGACTTCTTAAGGTTATGGAGGAGCTTCGCTCCAAGTGTCCTTGGGACAGGGCTCAGACCCATGAGAGCCTAAAGAGGTATCTCATAGAGGAAGCCTACGAGCTTCTTGATGCCATAGACTCTGGAGATGACCAAAAGCTAAAGGAAGAGCTTGGAGACCTTCTGCTTCAGGTGGTCTTCCATGCCCAGATAGCCAAGGAGCGGTCTGCCTTTAACATGGAGCAGGTGATAGAAGGGCTAATTAAAAAGCTCATAGACCGCCATCCCCATGTCTTTGGCTGTGAGAGCCCAGAGGAGGTGCTCAAAAACTGGGAGGAGAGAAAGCTAAAGGAAAGAGAAAGCCTCCTTGACGGCGTGCCAAGGAGCCTGCCTGCCCTCATGAGGTCTCAGAAGCTCCAAGACAGGGCAAGCCTTGTGGGCTTTGACTTCCAAGAGCCAAAGCAGGTCATAGAAAAGCTCATGGAAGAGCTTCAGGAGCTTCAGGAGGCTATGGCTTCTGGAAGCAAAAGGGAGTTGGAGCACGAGCTGGGAGACCTCCTTACTGCGGTGGTGGAGCTGGGAAGACTGTTAAGACTTGATGCGGAGCTGTGCCTTCAAAAAGCCAACGACCGCTTTGAGAGACGCTTTCGCTACATGGAAAGGAGAGCCAAAGAGCTTGGCAAAAGCCTAAGGGATATGAGCCTTGAGGAGATGGATGTCCTCTGGCAGGAGGCTAAGAGGTTTGACTACACAGAAGAGGGCTAACCTTTTTACCAGTTCTCTCTTCAAAGTATCTCACTCCGGGGTTTCCGAGAGTGCTTGCACCAACCAAGAGGTAGGCTTTTCTTCCCAACGCTATGTCCCTTTGCTCTTTTCTTAGAAACTCTCTTAAACCTTCCAGACTTATCCCTGTGCCATCCTGCAGGGTGTCCGCAGGCAAATAGGCTATCTCTTCAGCCTCAAGGCTTCCTATAAGCAATACAAGGGACTTGTCTGGGCTTATCTCCGTCTGGAGGCTGGCGGTGGCTCTGCCACTCAGGATAAGCTCTTCGTATTCCCTTGGCACTAAAAAGGTGGGACCGCAGAGGTTCTCCGCAGACCCCAAGGGCTCGTCCTGCAGACCTTCTGTGAGAATGACCCTTAGACCGCCCTTGTTGTAGTATATGACCCTTCCTCTTTTCTCCACAGGGTCTGCCTTCAGAAGCCCCCTTATGGAAGAGGAGTATGCCCTCACAAAGGAGGGTATAGTCTGACCTGATACCTCCAGCTTGCCCTGTAGCACCTTCCAGTTTAAGAAGTCAAACTCCCACTCCCTACAAAAAAGCCCAAGCTCCTGCTCCGCAAAAAGCCTTGCCTCCTTTATAAAGCCCAGCTCCTCCTTGCTACCAGGTCTCCTACCGCCAAATGAGACCAAATCCCACTGCACTGGACCCTTCTTCTGCTTGAAAAGCCCATATATGCATCCGCAGTAGTCCTGATGGTATAGCTCAAGTTCTCTGGAGAGCCTAAACATCTCCTGCGTGCCACCACCCTTGCGATAATCCAGAGCCAAAAACTCAATGCCCGAACCCTCGCACACCTTCTGCCCGCTCTCTTTCAGCATAAGAAACTCCTTCTTAGGGCTCATAAGCAATGTGGTAGTCAGGTGCGTAGCCCCTACTTCTTTGGCAAACTGGAGGCTTCTGAAAAGCCGGTAGTCAAAGCATATGGCACACCTTTTGCCCCTTTCTGGCTCTTCCTCGTAGCCCCTTACCGCAGAGAGCCAGCCCTCCAAGTCGTATTCGCCCTCGTGTAGCTCAATGCCCAGCTCTTTGCATGTTCTTTGGGTTTCCAAAAGCCTGAGCCTGTATTCCTCGTAGGGGTGTATGTTGGGGTCGTAGAAAAAGCCCACTATCTGAGCCTGCGGGTAGTCCTTTCTTAGCCTCTTTAGAAAGTAGACCGCATCTGGAGCACAGCAGATATGAACCGCCAGCTTCATTTCTTGCCCTTCACATACTGCTCCCAATTTTCTGGGTTAAAGGGAGAGAGCTCCCTGAGAAGTTTCACCGTCTTGGGGAACTCCTCTATAACATACTCCACATCCTCCTCCGTGTTATCCCTTCCAAAGCTAAAGACTATAGAGCCGTTGGCTACTTCCTTGGGAACACCCACTGCAAAAAGCACATGAGACTGCTTGAGAGCCAAAGACACACAAGCAGAACCAGAGGCGGTCTCTATGCCCATGAGGTCAAGCCTCAAGAGCATGGCTTCGCCCTCTATAAGATGCACGATTAGCGACAGATGATGGGGTAGCCTTTGTGTAGGATGCCCCGTAAACTCTATCATCTCCAGCTTCTCCTCAAGACCCTTCCTCAGCCGGTCCCTGTAGGAGGAGAGCCTCTGTATCCTCTCTGGCAGTTCCCTCATGGCAAGCTCGCAGGCTGCACCAAAGCCCACTATGCCCGGCACGTTCTCCGTGCCAGCCCTTACGCCCCTTTCCTGCGTGCCACCCTCTATGAGGGGTCTAATCTTGACACCCTTGCGTGTCCACAAGGCTCCCACACCCTTTGGACCATACATGAGGTGTGCGGTAAAGGATACGGCATCCACACCCCAGTCCTTGAGGTCCACCGGATAATGCCCCAGTGTGGGACATGCGTCCGTGTGGAATATGACCTTTGGGTTCTTCTCCTTTGCCGCCCTTACAAGCTCCTTTATGTTCTGTATGGTGCCTATCTCACGGTTGGAGTGCCCTACGCTCACAAGGACTGTGTCTGGGCGGATGGCATCCGCCAACTGCTGAGGGTCTATAAGCCCATACTTGTCAGGCTTGAGGTAGGTCACCTCCCAACCTTTTTTCTCCAAGCTCTTGAGGGGGTGTAGCACCGAGTGGTGTTCAATCTCTGTGGTGACTATGTGCCTTCCCTTTTTCTCGTAGGCTTCCGCTATACCCTTTATGGCAAGGTTGTTGGCTTCTATGCCTCCAGAGGTAAATATAAACTCCTCCGGGCTGTTGGCGTTGGTAAGGCTTGCCAGCTTCTCGCGTGCGGAGTTTATGGCTTTCTTTGCGGTCTGCCCAAAGCTGTGCAAAGATGTAGGGTTTCCAAAGTGCTCCCTGAAGTATGGGAGCATTGCCTCAAGCACTTCCTCCGCCACCGGCGTTGTGGCTATATGGTCCAAATAAACCACCCTTTTGCCTGCCTTTTTTACAAACATTTCTTACCTCCTTTCTGTTATATCACTTACAAGCTTTGCAATGCTCACAAAAGCCCTTGCAGTGTCCGAATCTGGATGACTTTCCACCACCGGCACGCCCAAGTCTGAGGTCTCTGCCAATTCTGGGTCTATGGGAATAGAACCCAGTATCTTAAGACCGTAGGCGGTGGCAAACTCCGCCACCCTGCCCTTGCCAAAGATGTAATACTTCTTACCGCTATCTGGGCATACAAAGTAAGCCATGTTTTCTATAACGCCCAATATAGGTATCTGCACCTCTTTGAACATGGCAACCGCCTTTTTCACATCTGCCAGAGCCACATCCTGAGGAGTGGTAACCACTACCGCACCCCCCATATGCACATTCTGTGCAAGGGTCAGCTGAACATCTCCCGTTCCGGGTGGTAGGTCAAGGATAAGGTAGTCAAGCTCGCCCCAGTTTACATCAAAGAGGAACTGCGTCAGAGCCTTCATAAGCATGGGACCCCGCCATATGACGGGCGTGTCCTCGGAGGGCAGAAGGAAGCCTATGGAGAGGAGCCTTATGCCATATTTCTCCACCGGTATTATCCTATTGTTTTCGTCCACATGCACCCTCTGACCCTTGACACCCATTATGGTGGGTATGCTGGGTCCGTATATGTCCGCATCCAAAAGACCCACACGATAGCCCAGCTTTGAAAGGGCAAGTGCCAAATTGGCGGATACGGTAGACTTACCCACACCACCCTTTCCGCTTCCTACTGCTATAAGGTGCTTTATGCCGGGGACCCTTCTTCGGGTAAAGGCTGGTGCACCCATAACAGGCTGTGCGGGGATGTCCTCTACGAATCTTACCTTTATATCTTCCACATCTGGCACCCTCTCAAGGGCATTTCTTGTCTTTTCCACTATCTCCTCCTCCAAACCCCTATGTGGAAGCCTGTATACTATCTCTAGGGTTCTTCCTATGAGCTTTATGTCCTTTACAAGGTCAGAGAGCCTTGCGTTGTTAATGACTTCGTCCCTGAGGGCTTCCATAACATCCTTTACAGCCATTTTATCCTCCTGACTTTTAGGGCATAATATAATTCTTAATCTCAACTCAGTTATGAGGATTATCAACAAGGAGAGAACAGATGAACTATGCCCATCACATAATAAGCTACCTTAGTGCCAACGAGGACATCACAGAGATATACCTTGTGCCCAAGGCCTTTATAACAGAAAAGAGAGGGCAGAAACTTGTAAGGGTTTCAGACACCCTTCTCACCCCCGAGGACATAAGGGATACGTTGGTTGCTCTTAGAAGCCACACACCCTTTGCCCTTGGACCCCTTGGAAGGGAGGGCATTTTCTCCTTTGGTATTCAGAATGTGGGTAGGTTCAGGGTAAAGTATATAACCCAAAGAGGGAGCTATGTAGTCTATATATTGAAAACTCCCTACCATATACCCTCCCTTGGCAAACTTTGCCCAGATAAAAGTGCAGTGAGTAAGCTAGAAGAAATAATAAGGCTATATAGCTCTGGGATTGTTCTTTTTGAAGGGAAAAACCATATCCTCGTAAACACATTTATATACTCCCTTCTCCAGAATGTATGCGACAACTACAGCAAGATTATCTTTATTTTGGAGTCTCCACTAACCTTTTTACTTAGGCATGGTCAATCTCTTGTAGTTCAAAGAGAGGTGGGTGTGGATGTGGACAGCTTTGAAGAGGGTCTGAGGGATGCTCTGTATATGAACCCTCATATAATCTTCATGGGCTACAGGGAGCTTATACCCGCCAAGGAATTGGAATACATGCTTAGGCTTGCGGAGAATACACTTTTATTGCTAAACGCCTCTGCTTTAGAAAAATCCCTTGCCGAACACTCTGAACCCCTCCTTAGAGCATGGGTCCAGGTAAAAAGCAACATGGATGGAACGGTATCCCTGATCTTCAGGGACACAGAACTTCAGGCTTCGGAAAGCCGTTAAACTCCGCAGCGTATACGGTGGTGTAAGCTCCTGCAGAGAGTATGTATAGATAGTCTCCCACTTCTGGCTCTGGCAGGGGCACCATGCGTGCCACCACATCCATGCTGTCGCAAGAAACACCACCTATGGTCCACTCCTTTAGCTCGCCCTCCCTCTCAAGGTAGAAGGGATACCTTATGCCCCCGAGAGCCTCCGCAAGCCCGTTAAAGACGCCGGTGTCTATGTAAAGCCAGTTTTCCTCGCCCCTTTTCGCCTTTCCTATAACCCTGCAGACCATTATACCCTGGTCTCCCACCATACCCCTGCCGGGCTCTATCTGGAGCTCATGGGGAAGGGAGGGCATAAACTTCTGAAGTAGCCCCTTTACATAGTAGGCTATATCCTCTATCCTAAGAGCTTCGTAGGTATACCTTACTGGCAAACCACCGCCCATGTTGAGCATCTGAAGCCTTAGCCCCCTCATCTTTGCCTTTTCCCAGAGCTCGCTTGCCTTCTTTATGCCAATAAGCCAGTTTCTAAAGTTGTTGCACTGAGAGCCCACATGGAAGGTAATTCCATAGGGCACAAGGCCTCTGTTTTGGGCATATTCCAGTATGTCCAGGGCTATGTCCACATCCACGCCGAACTTCTTTGATAGAGGCCAGTCGCTTCCTTCGTTTGGAACCACAAGCCTTGCATAAACCCTCGACCTTGGGGCAAGTTTTGCTATCTTATCCACCTCCGCATAGGAGTCCACCACAAACCTGTTGATACCCCTTTCGTGAGCGAACAGTATAAAGTCTATAGGCTTTACAGGGTTGCTTGAGATTATCCTGTCGGGCTTTACACCAAGATCCAATACCCGCCTTAGTTCTTCTGTAGAAGCCACCTCAAAGCCAGAACCAAGCTCAGCCAAGGTCCTCAAAACCCCCACATGGTCGTTAGCTTTGACCGCATAGTAGACCTTAAACTGGGAGAAGTGATACTTTACCTCTATATATCTGCTTTTTATACCCTGAAGGTCCATGAGCAGAAGAGGTGTCCTATCTGGCTTTAGATGTGGAAGGAGGTGGTTTCTTTCGGAGATGAACTCATAAAAATACTTGCGGGTGTTTTCATACTGCAAGGACAAGGGGTCTATGGTCTCTTTTAGCATTATGGCATATAATATATTCCAAACGGCCCGTAGCTCAACTGGACAGAGCGTGGGACTACGGATCCCAAGGTTGCGGGTTCGACTCCCGCCGGGCTGGCTTTCATTGACTTTTAATAAAAACCTCCTTAAAATTGTCTTTAAATTCACTTAGGAGGTAAAGCCATGAAAAGGATGCTTTTAAGCGGTCTGTTGCTCGCAGGTTTGTCCTTTGCCCAGCCAAAGATTGAAGTAAAGGACGCATGGGTAAGGGAAGTTCCTCCCACCTCTAAGATGTCCGCTGCCTACATGGTGATAGAAAACAAAGGAAACCAGCCCGACAAGCTTGTGGATGCTTCTAACAATATCTCAGAGATAACAGAGATACACGAAACCCTTGATGGTAAGATGAGAAGGGTCAAGGCGGTAGAGATACCCGCCAACGGAAAGGTTGAATTAAAGCCCGGCGGTCTT
>JAXSPD010000039.1:0-17141 GCA_037926845.1 Candidatus Pampinifervens yunnanense
TACCATGTCGCATTTGTTCATAAAAACCACTATGTAGGGCACATTAACTTGTCTTGCCAAAAGCACGTGTTCTCTTGTCTGTGGCATGGGTCCGTCTGCTGCAGAGACCACAAGTATGGCTCCGTCCATCTGTGCTGCGCCTGTTATCATGTTCTTTATGTAGTCTGCGTGTCCTGGGCAGTCTACGTGTGCGTAGTGTCTTTTGGGTGTTTCATATTCTACGTGTGTGATGTTTATGGTTATGCCTCTTTCTTTCTCTTCTGGTGCTTTGTCAATCTCTTCGTATCTCATGCACTTGGCTTTGCCTCCTGGCATTACGCCTGCAGCAAGCACACATGTTATGGCTGATGTGAGCGTGGACTTGCCGTGGTCCACGTGCCCTATGGTGCCCACATTCACATGCTCCTTTTCCCTTACAAACTTCTCCTTTGCCATCGCCTTACCTCCTTATTTTGCTACAGCAGTTCTTTCCCCAACTATCTGCTCCGCTATGCTCTGGGGAACCTCATCGTAATGAGAAAATTTCATTATAAAGGTTCCTCTTCCCTGTGTCAAGCTCCTAAGTGTGGTGGCATAGCCAAACATCTCCGCAAGAGGCACATACGCCCTTATGGCGGTTATTATGCCCTTGTTCTCCATACCCATTATCTTGCCGCGTCTGGAGTTGAGGTCTCCTATCACATCCCCTACGTAGTCTTCGGGGGTTTCTACCTCCACTTCCATTATAGGCTCAAGGAGAACAAGCCCAGCCTTCTTTGCTGCCTCTTTGAAGGCAAGAGATCCGGCTATCTTAAAAGCCATCTCTGAGGAGTCCACCTCGTGATAAGAACCGTCAAAGAGCCTTACCTTTACATCCACCACAGGATAGCCTGCCAGCACTCCATTTTGCATGGCTTCCTTTATGCCCTCTTCTACCGCAGGTATGAATTCCTTTGGTATTATTCCACCCACTATGGCGTTTTCAAATACAAAGCCTTGACCTCTCTCTAGAGGCTCTATCTCTATGACCGCATGTCCATACTGACCCCTACCACCTGTCTGACGAATAAACTTGCCCTCTGCGGTTGCCTTGCCCTTTATGGTCTCCTTGTAAGCCACCTGAGGCTTGCCCACATTTACCTCAATGCCGTATTCTCTTTTCATACGGTCAACAATTATCTCCAAGTGTAGCTCGCCCATGCCGTGGATGAGGGTCTGTCCAGTCTCTGGGTCTGCGCTTGCCTTGAAGGTGGGGTCTTCTTTCATAAACTTATTTAGCACCTGGGAGAGCTTTTCTTGGTCTTTCTTGGTCTTTGGCTCTATCGCCATTGATATGACAGGCTCTGGGAATTCTAGCTTTTCAAGAAGTATGGGGTATTTCTCATCGCAGAGGGTGTCTCCAGTTGTGGCATCCATACCCACCGCAGCCACTATCTCGCCAGCCGAAGCCTCTTGCACATCTTCCCGAGAGTTGGCGTGCATAAGAAGAAGCCTTCCAACCCTTTCTTTTTTGTCTTTGGTGACGTTGTAGACATAAGAGCCTGCGGTGACCTTGCCAGAGAAGACCCTAAAGTAGGTGAGCTGTCCCGCATAGGGGTCGCTCATAACCTTGAAGGCGTATGCGCAGAAGGGCTCATCGTCAAGGGGTCTTCTTTCTTCCTCTTGTCCCGTCTTGGGGTTTATGCCACGCACTGGAGGCACATCAAGGGGAGAGGGAAGATAATCCAGCACAGCATCCAAAAGGGGCTGGACGCCCTTGTTTTTAAAGGCAGAACCACACAGAACCGGGACAAGCTCCTTGTTTATGGTGGCTTTCCTAAGGACCCTTTTGAGGTCTTCCGTGGGTATTTCTTCTCCTTCAAGGTATTTCATCATAAGCTCGTCGTCCTTTTCTACAATGGCCTCCACCATCTTGGCACGCCACTCTTGGGCTTTGTCCATGTAATCGGAGGGTATGTCCACTATCTCGTATTTGGCACCAAGGGTCTCCTCAAGCCATATTATGGCTTTCATCTCCATGAGGTCCACCACACCCTTGAACTGGTCCTCTGCACCTATGGGTATCTGAACTGCCACGGGTCTTATGCTGAGCTTTTTCTCTATCTCGTGGAAGACCCTATAGAAGTCCGCACCAAGCCTGTCCAGTTTGTTTATAAAGGCTATCCTTGGCACGCCAAAGCGGTCCGCCCATCTCCAGTTTGCCTCTGACTGGGGCTGGACCCCCTCCACTGCGGAGAAGATGAAAATTATTCCATCCAGCACCTTCATGGAACGCACCACTTCCACTGAGAAGTCCACGTGTCCGGGCGTGTCTATGATGTTTATCTGGTGGTCTTTCCAATAGCAGGCAGTTGTTGCTGCGGTTATGGTTATGCCCCTCTCCCTCTCCTGGGGCATCCAGTCCATGGTGGCAGCACCCTCGTGCACCTCACCTATCTTGTAGGTCTTACCCGTATAGTAGAGTATTCTCTCGGTGGTGGTGGTCTTTCCTGCGTCTATGTGAGCCACTATGCCTATGTTTCTAAGTCTTTCTATGGGCACAAGTCTTGGCATGGCAACCTCCTTACCATCTGAAGTGTGCGAATACCTTGTTGGCTTCTGCCATCTTGTGGGTGTCTTCCTTCTTCTTTATGGCACCACCCTTTTCGTTTAGAGCATCAAGTAGCTCTGCCTTAAGCCTTTCCACCATAGTGTAGCTTCCCCTGTGTTTTGACCTCTCTCTGGCGGATTGCACCAGCCATTTTAGGGCAAGGCTTATCTGTCTACGGGGTGGCACCTCCACTGGCACCTGATAGGTGGCACCACCCACCCTTCTTGGACGCACCTCAAACTCTGGCTTTAGCTTTTCCACCACCTTGTGGAGAAGCTCCACCGGGTGCATGTTTACCTCTTTTGCGGCGGACTCAAGGGCTGTGTAGACTATCCACTCAGCCACAGATTTTTTACCACTTTCCATTACCTTGTTAATCAGCTTATGCACTATCACATCCCCATACTTTGGGTCTGGTGCTATCTCTCTTGCTGGAACGGGTCCCTTCCTTGGCATTACTTCTTACCTCCCTTTGCCTGTGCTTGTTGACCAGGCTTTGGTCTCTTAGCTCCGTATTTAGACCTAGACTGACGCCTGTTGGCTACGCCTGCGGTATCAAGGGCACCTCTCACCACCTTATAACGAACACCCGGTAGGTCCTTTACCCTTCCACCCCTTACCAAAACCAAAGAGTGCTCTTGAAGGTTGTGCCCTTCTCCAGGTATGTATGCAGTTACTTCAATGCCGTTGGAAAGCCTAACCCTGGTGACCTTTCTCAGGGCGGAGTTGGGCTTTTTAGGCGTGACAGTGTATACCCTTACGCAGACTCCTCTCTTCTGAGGGTTGCCCTGCAAAGCAGGGGCCTTGCTCTTTTTCTTCCTTGTTTCCCTACCTTGCTTCACAAGCTGGTTTATGGTAGGCATTCCTTAAACCTCCTAAGCCCAATATTATAGCACATCTTTTAGGACCTTTGCCTTTTCCTCTTCCAGCACTTCCACCTCTGCGTATTCCCAAAGGCCCGTGCCGGCGGGTATGAGGTTTCCTATTATGACGTTCTCCTTTATGCCTCTAAGGTCGTCCACTTTACCCTCGCAGGCAGCATCTGTGAGCACCTTTGTGGTCTCTTGGAAGGAGGCGGAGGATATCCAGCTCCTTGAGGTGAGGGCAGCCTTTGATATACCCACCAGTATGGGCTCTGCCTTTGGAATTTTTCCACCCTCTTCCCTTATCCTGTCTATCTCTTGCTGAAGCTCTTCCACTTCCACCTCTTCGTTTACAAGGAACCTGCTATCTCCAGGGTCCACTATACGCCTGCGTCTGAGCATCTGACGTATCATTATCTCAAAGTGCTTGTCGTTTATGTCCACGCCCTGCAGTCTATAGACCATCTGAACCTCTTTCAGGAGGAACTTTTGAAGCTCCTCCACGCCCTTTATTCTGAGTATCTCCTCCGGCACTGGCGTTCCGTCTGTTAGTGCATCCCCTGCCTTTACAAGGTCGCCGTTTTTCACCAAAAGGTGCTTGCCCTTTGGCACAAAGTATTCCTTCTGAAGCCCTGTCTCCTTGTTGTAAACCACTACCCTGTAGCCCCTTCCCTTTATCCTTACCTGCCCGTCTATCTCTGCTTCCACACGGTCTGTTATCTTTGCACCCTTTTGCACATACTGTCCGTGGCTCACGAGGATGTATTCGTCTTTCTTAATGTCGTATTTTCTGGTCTCTCCCGTTCTTGGGTTAAAGACGATAACCTCATCCGCATCTTCAAATATCCTTACGATACCGTCTATCTCGGTCAGGATAGCAGGGTTCTTTGGCTTTCTTGCCTCAAAGAGCTCTTCCACCCTTGGGAGACCTCCCACGATGTCGCGCACCTTTGCCATCTCCTTTGGAATGCGCGCCAGCACATCACCAGGCTGAACCACATAGTCTTTGACCACATAATACTTGTGTTGTATCTCTGTGCCTTCGGACTCACTGCAGGTGGGGCATACAAGCCAATCAAAGCTCACCTTCTCTGCGGGGACATTGAGGATGGAGTTGACCGGCAGGTCGTAGGAAACCTCCCTTCCATCTTCTGTGTGGACCACTATCTTTGGCGTGTGGAGCATGGCGTCCTTGGGTCTTGTAAAGGAAACTATGGTGGAGGTTTTACCGGTAAGGGGGTCCCTCTCCTCCTTGACGGTGATGTCAAGGGCTATGTCCTTGAACTCCACCCTGCCAGATTCTTCGGCGATGATGAAGGTGTTGAAGGGGTCCCACTCAGCCAAGAGGGTGTTTTCTGAAACCTCTTTGCCCTCCTCCACCAGTATGCTGGCACCATATGGCACCGCATGACGCTCTATCATCCTGCCTTCTGCGTCCACTATGCCTATGGCTCCATCCTTGGAGATGTTTACCTTCTTTCCTTCCCTGTTGGTTATGAGCTTTATGTTGTAGTATTTGACGGTGCCAGCTTTTTCGTTTAGAAGTTCGCCCTTTACCCTCTCTGCCACCGCTGCACCGCCTATATGGAAGGTTCTCATGGTGAGCTGTGTTCCAGGCTCTCCTATAGACTGGGCGGCGATTATACCCACAGCCTCTCCCACATCTACCAGCTTCCTCTGAGAGAGGTCCCAGCCATAGCACATGGCACATATGCCGTGCTGAGATTCGCAGGTAAGGGGCGACCTCACCATGACCCTCTCTATACCCGCATGCACTATTTTATCCGCAAGCTCCTCGTCCACTATCTGGTTTCTGCGGGCTATTACCTCTCCCGTGTAGGGGTCAAGCACATCTTCTGCCAAGGTTCTGCCTATTATCCGGTCCTTTAGGGAGACCTTCTCCTCACCACCCTCCACTATGGCTTCCATCACTATGCCCCTGTAGGTTCCGCAGTCCCTCTCCACTATGGTTATGTCCTGTGCTACATCCACAAGCCTTCTGGTCAGATACCCTGCAAAGGCTGTCTTTAGGGCTGTGTCCGCAAGACCCTTCCTTGCTCCGTAGGTGGAGATAAAGTATTCAAGCACCGAAAGCCCCTCTCTGAAGTTTGAGACTATAGGCGTTTCTATGAACTCTCCTGTGTGCTTTGCCATAAGACCTCTCATGGCAGCCAGCTGTCTTATCTGGTCTCTGTTTCCACGAGCTCCTGAGTTTGCCATCATGTAGATGGGGTTGAAGATGCCCGTGTAGGTCTTTTCTCCTTCCTTTCTTGTGCTCTTTTCTATCTCCTCAAACATTGCCTTTGAAACCCGGTCTGTTATCTCGGACCAGAGGTCAATTATCCTGTTGTAGCGCTCTTTTGCGGTGATTATACCCTTTCTGTGGAGGTCTGCTATCTCGTCTGTCTGCTCAAAGGCTTGAGAAAGCACCTGTTTCTTTACACCTGGAATCTGAAGGTCTTCTATGCCTATGGAGACCGCCGCCCTTGTGGCTATTTGGTAGCCTAGGTCCTTAAGGTCGTCCAAGAATTTGGCGGTTCTTTCGGTGCCGTATCTGTTGTAGATGTTGGCTATGAGCTTGGATACCTTTTTCTTGTCCAGTGGCTCGTTTACAAAGGGGTGCCCTTCTGGTAGGATGCTGTTGAAAAGAACCCTGCCAGGGGTTGTTTCTACGAGTTTCCCATCTTCAAGCCTTAGCTTTATGCGTGCGTGTATATCAACCCTCTTGTTTTCAAGAGCAAGAAGCACTTCCTCTCTGCTGAAAAAGAGCTTGCCCTCACCCTTTACGCCAGGAATCTCCTGGGTCATGTAGTAGACACCCAGTATCATGTCCTGAGAAGGCATGGTTATGGGCTTGCCGTGGGCTGGGGAGAGGATGTTCTGGGTGGAGAGCATGAGTATGTATGCCTCAAGCTGTGCGGTGATGCCTAGGGGCACATGCACCGCCATCTGGTCGCCGTCAAAGTCTGCGTTGAAGGGAGGACACACAAGGGGGTGTAGCTGTATGGCTTTGCCGTCCACAAGAACTGGTTCAAAAGCCTGTATGGACATCCTATGAAGGGTAGGCGCACGGTTGAGAAGCACCGGGTGCTGTTTTACCACTTCCTCAAGGCACTCCCACACCTCTGGAGTTTTTTGTTCCACAAGCTTCTTGGCGTTCTTTATGGAGGTGGCATAGCCCTTCTCCTCAAGCCTTCTGTAGACGAAGGGCTTGAAAAGCTCCAGAGCCATTATCCTAGGAAGACCGCATTGGTGCATCTTTAGCTCTGGACCCACCACTATAACGCTACGACCCGAATAGTCCACCCTTTTACCCAAGAGGTTCTGCCTAAAGCGTCCTTGTTTACCCCTCAGATAGTCAGAGAGGGACTTGAGAGCCCTTCCGTTCTGGGTCACCACCCTTCCGCGCTTGCCGTTGTCTATTAAGGCGGAGACCACCTCCTGGAGCATCCTCTTTTCGTTCCTTATGATTATCTCTGGCGCATCTAGCTCTATGAGCCTTTTTAGCCTGTTGTTGCGGTTGATTATGCGTCTGTAGAGGTCATTCAGGTCTGAGGTAGCAAAGCGTCCACCATCCAGGGCAACCAGGGGTCTTAGTTCTGGGGGCAGAACGGGAAGAACTTCTAATATCATCCACTCGGGTCTGTTTCCGCTCTTTATAAAGTCCTCCACCAGCTTGAGGACCCTGAGAACCTTCTTTACCTTTGATTCAGAGACCTCTTTTAGCACCGCGTTCCTTATGTCCAGCTTTATTTTTTCAAAGACCGGCAGGTCCTTCTTCCTCTGGCGAAGCTTCTCGTAGTAGGCTTGTATTGCTTCCTTGCCAGTCATGTAGCCCTCAAGGGGTTCGGTTGATATCTGTCCTGTCTCGGGATGGAGGTATATCCTTTCGCAGATTATCTGATGAAGAGTTTCGTTGAGGGTTGAACCCTCTGGCACCTGAATATCCGCACCGTAGAGACTAAAGTCCTCAGCTAGAACCCTCAGCATGCGGTCATATAGCTTTTTGTATCTGTTGAATAGGTCCTCGGAGAGGTCCTCATAGCCTAGGCTGTAGGGTCTTATCTCCTCTCTAAGCTTCTTTGCGTAAGCCTCAAGGTCCAGAGAGGAAAGAACCTTCTTTATTATTTCCGCACCCATGCCTCCCTCATACTTGTGCTCAAGGCTTACTGCAAACTCGGCGTTGTAAGTGTCCTCGTCCACCACATGGAGCTTTACAAACCTTGTGTTGCCCATGTCATCCTTGAGGGGGAGCGTATCCTCCTGCTGGGCAAAGGCTTTTTCTTCTTCTTCGCTCATAGGATACTCTATGACCAGGTAGGACTCAAAGTAAATGACCCTTTCCACGTCCCTGACAGATAGCCCCACAAGGGTGGCTATCTTGGAGGGTGTGCTCTTGAGGAACCATATGTGGGCTACAGGCGCAGCAAGGTCTATATGTCCAAACCTCTTGCGTCTCACATAGGACCTGGTGACCTCCACACCACACCTGTCGCATATGGTTCCCTCAAAACGCTTGCCTCTGTATTTTCCACAAAGACATTCGTAGTCCTTTATGGGACCGAATATCTTGGCGCAGAAAAGCCCGTCCTTTTCGGGCTTGTGGGTTCTATAGTTTATGGTTTCTGGCTTTTTCACCTCCCCATAGCTCCAGCTCCTTATCTCCTCTGGGGAGGCAAGCATGAGCTTTATTCTTTCAAAGGGTAAAAGCCCTTTTCTCATCACTGTTCCTCCTCAATTTCTATCTGGTCGCAGGGCATGGATGCCCCGTTTTCACACCTTACATCCAAACCCAAAGCCTTCAGCTCTCTGACAAGAACCCTGAAGGACTCGGGCACTCCAGGCTTGTAGATATACCTGCCCTTTACGATGGATTCGTATACCTTTGTCCTTCCCTCTATGTCGTCGGACTTGACAGTGAGCATCTCCTGTAGGGTATGGGCTGCGCCGTGAGCTTCCAAAGCCCAAACCTCCATTTCTCCAAGTCTTTGACCGCCAAACTGAGCCCTACCACCAAGGGGTTGTTGAGTGACCAGCGAGTAGGGACCTGTGCTACGCGCATGTATCTTGTCATCCACCATGTGTATGAGCTTGAGCATATGCATGTATCCGACGGTGACTCTCATGTCAAAAGGCTCGCCCGTTCTTCCGTCATAGAGCACCGTTTTGCCATCCTCTGGAAGCCCTGCCATCCTGAGAAGCTCTCTTATGTGTTCTTCGCTTGCTCCTTCAAAGGCTGGAGTTGCCATGGGAATTCCCCTTTCTGCGTAAAGATTGATAACTTCTTCAAAGCTTTCCTCATCAAGCCCCCGCAGAAACTCCTCCGCATACCTTTGATTTTCATCCCGCACATCGCCCACCGCATAAACCCTCTTGAGAAAGTCTATGAGCTCTTCTTTCTCCGCACCATCCTCTATAAGCTCTCTCAACCTCTTGCCAAGCTCTCTGGAAGCCCAGCCAAGATGTGTCTCCAGTATCTGACCCACATTCATACGCGACGGAACACCCAGAGGGTTTAGCACTATGTCCACAGGGGTTCCATCCTCCAGGAAAGGCATGTCCTCTACAGGGAGCACCACGGATATAACGCCCTTGTTTCCGTGGCGACCTGCCATCTTGTCGCCCACCTTTATCTTCCTCTTCTGGGCTATGTATACCTTAACAAGGGTTGTGACGCCCGGAGGGAGCTCGCTTCTCCTGCCTATGGACTCCATCTTCTCCTCGTAAAGCTTAGAGAGCATCTCCACTTGAAAACGTGTCCTTTCCCTTAGGTCGTTTATCTTGGCACAGAGATCTTCGTCCTCAAACAGGTTTTCTGGCTTGGTTACTATGTAGTTGAGAAGCACATCAAAAGCCTGATCATCCACCACACTGCCCACCTTGTATACCTTCTTCTTGACGGTTATCTCCTTATCAAGTTTTCTTCCAAGCACCAAGTCTTTTATTATTCGGTTCCTGCCTTCAACGATTAGCCTCTTTTTCTTTTCCAGCTCCTTTTCCAGCTCCTCCCTTTCTGTTCTTTCCACATGCTCCGCAAGATAGTTTCTGCGCTCGCCGGTTTTCCTCACAAAGACCTTTACATCAACCACCACACCCTCCACACCCGGGGGACATCTCAAAGAGGAGTCCTTCACATCCCTCGACTTCTCGCCAAAGATGGCCTGCAGGAGCTTTTCCTCGGGTGTGAGCTGGGCTTCGCCCTTGGGCGTTACCTTGCCCACGAGTATGTCGCCTGGCTTTACATAGGTTCCCAGCTTTACTATACCAAACTCGTCCAAGTGGGCAAGAAGCCTTTCGGGAACCCCAGGTATCTGACGAGTTATCTCCTCATTGCCTATCTTTGTCTCTCTAGCTTCTACTTCTAACTCTTCTATGTGTATGGAGGTATACACATCCTCTTTTACTAGTCTTTCCGATATAACGATAGCATCCTCAAAGTTGTAGCCCCTCCAAGGCATAAAAGCAACAAGCACATCCTTGCCCAGAGCCAGCTCACCCCTAAAAGTGGACTGCCCGTCTGCAAGTAGGTCGCCCCTACTCACCTTTTGCCCCTTTACCACCAGGGGTCTCTGGTTTACGCAGGTGTTCTGGTTGGTTCTTTCAAACTTTTTCAGCTCGTATACATCTATGCCAGTGTCTGTGGGGTCTGCAAGGTTTATTTCCTCTGGGTTTGCCCTCACTATTATCCTCTTGGAGTCCACCTCTTCTACATAACCGCCCCTTCTTGCCACTACAACTGCACCGCTGTCAAAGGCAACCTTCTTTTCCATACCAGTGCCAACAAGTGGAGAGGAGGTAAACATAAGGGGGACCGCTTGCCTTTGCATGTTGGACCCCATAAGAGCCCGGTTGGCATCGTCGTGTTCAAGAAAGGGAATAAGAGAGGCAGACACGGATATAACCTGTCTTGGGGATACATCCATGTAGTGAACCTGTTCAGGTTTTACTATCTGTATGTCGTTTTTGTATCGCACATAGACCCTGTCGCTGAGTATCCTGCCTTCGCCGTCGGTAGGCGTATACTGCGCTATGACGAAGTTTTCTTCTTCATAAGCTGCCAGGTGTTCCACCTTGTCGGTCACCCTTCCTTCTTCCACCTTCCTGTAGGGGGTTGCAATAAAGCCGTATTCGTTAGTTTGAGCGTAGACAGTAAGGGAGGTGACCAAGCCTATGTTCTGACCCTCTGGCGTCTCTATGGGGCATATTCGTCCGTAGTGGGAGGGGTGCACGTCCCTTATCTCAAACTTGGCACTTTCCCTTGTGAGACCGCCGGGTCCGAGGGCAGAGAGCCTCCTTTTGTGGGTGAGAGCAGACAAGGGGTTTGTGTTATCAAGATACTGAGAGAGCATACCACCCTTGAGGAATTCATAGAGGGAGCTGGTAAGATATCGTGGGTTTAGAAGGTCCTGAGGCTTGAGGTTTGGGTCTTCGGGGTTTGCCACGGTGCACCTATCTCTGAAAAACTTCTCCATACGAGCTATACCTATACGCGCCTGATTTTCCAAAAGCTCGCCCACAGCCCTTATCCTTCTGTTTCCAAGGTATGCTATGTCGTCCCTTTTCTCCCTTCCGTAGCGGAGGTTTATGAGGTATTTTATAGTGTTTACAATATCAAGGGCGCTGAGGAAACGTGCTTGACCTTCTGTATAGTCCTTTATCCTCACGCTGTCCTTGAGCTTGAAAACCTCTGAGAGGACCTCCTCCGTTATCAGTGTGCCCACCCTAAAGTTGCCCACATCCTCTCCAAGGGCAAGGGGCGGAAGCTCTGAGAGCTTTTCTAAGTCTGCGGGCTTTAACTCCTTGGGAACTCTGTAGACCTTTGCGTTGAGCTTCACCCTACCCACCTTGGAAAGGTCATACCTGGTGAGGTCTCCAAAGTATAGGTCAAAATGAGACCTTGCCCTGCTTATGAGGTGTTCAAGCTCCATAACCATGGGCTCTACAGCCCTGAGCTTTTTGTATATGTCCACAAGGGCAAAGTCTCTGAGGGTAAACCTTGCGGGTATCTTAAGGGGGCTTCTTTTGTCTTGGTCCTTGGGTGCTGTCTCTGCTACAAGGGTCTCTATAAGTATCTTTCCATAGGGGCTCTTGACTGCACTTTCTTTGGGAACAGCAGATATTAGTTCTATCCTTATCCTTTCGTCTTTTAGAATTCTTTCAAGCTGGGAGATATCCTCTATGAACCTCTCTTCCAGCATCTCCTCCTCCACACCCCTGTCCTCCAACCTTGCCCTATACCGTAGCACAGCGAACAGATAAAACCCCTCCAAGTCTTCTGGCTTAAACTCTTCTCCGGTGCTTCTGTCAAAGATGGCACCGTTTTTCACAAAGAAAGCCCTTGCATCGGGATAAAAGTGCTTAAGTATGTCATAGGCAGTTTCAAGACCAAGAGCCCTAAGGACAAAGGTTCCACCCACCTTTCTCCTGTCTATCCTTGAAGAAAGCACATCCGTGGTGCTAGAAAGTTCAAACTCAACCCTGGGTCCCTTGTCGGGTATAATGCTCGCCCTGTATATCATACGAATTATGGTGGTCTCCTTCTGACGCTCCTCCTTCTCCTCAAAGAAGACGCCCGGAGAGCGTATAAGCTGGCTCACCACTATCCTTTCGCTACCGTTTATAATAAAGGACCCAGTTCGTGTCATCATGGGCACTTCGCCAAAATAGACCTTCTTGGGCTCTCCTATCCTCTCGCCCTTCTTGGTCTTGGTTCTAAGCCTTACCATAACCCTGAGGGGAAGGGAATATGTAAAACCCTTTATTTTACATTCCTCCTCCGTATACTTTTCCTTATGGACCAGCAAGGTTCCACACTTTGGACAGTTTACACCGTAACCTCCCAGAAAGCTCTGGTCTGTGTAAGCCTTATACCCACACCTATTGCATTCCCAATCTCCTATCTCATAGCCCAAGTATTCAAGAGTTATCTTCTCATCGGGGTCCTTAAAGGGGAAAGAAGTTGAGAACACATACTCAAGACCCTTCTGTTCCCTCTTGGAGGGAGGAGTGTAAAACTGAAGGAAAGCCTCAAAGGACTCCTTTGGCAAGAAAAGAAGGTTTGGCGGGTTTACAAGCTCTTCTCTTCTACCAAAAAACTTTCTTGGTAAGGGCATGTTTTTTCTCATCTTTCAACCCTCTAAGATAGGATAAACCTGTAATTATACCTCATTGCTACTTTCATGTCAATAAAAACAAAATACCCCCTGCGCGCACAGGGGGTAAGCTTTGTAGAGCCTTCGCATAAGGCAGGTTCACTTTATTTCTACTTCCGCACCAGCCTCCTTCAACTTGGCTGCAATCTTCTCTGCCTCTTCCTTTGGAACACCCTCCTTGACAGGTTTGGGAGCACCCTCTACAAGGTCTTTTGCCTCCTTGAGGCCAAGTCCGGTGAGCTCTCTAACTACCTTTATCACATTTATCTTGTTGGCTCCAGCAGACTTGAGTATCACATCGAACTCTGTCTTTTCCTCAGCGGCGGGTGCTCCAGCGGCGGGTGCTCCAGCGGCTGCCACAGGCGCTGCGGCTACCATGGCTGCAGACACGCCAAACTTCTCCTCGAGCTTTTTAACAAGCTCTGCCACCTCAAGCAGTGTCATACTGCCTATGGCTTCAACGATCTCGTCAATGGTAAGTGTTGCCATGTCTATACCTCCTTATTAAGATTTCTTTTCTTCTATGGCTTTTAGTGTAAGCACAAGTTTCTGAGGTGCGGACTTGAGAGCCATAACCAGAGCGTATATGGGTCCCTGAATAGCTCCCATGAGCTTAGAGACCAGCACCTCCTTGGGAGGAAGCTCTGCAAGGGCTTGCACATCCGCAGGCTTTAAAAACCTTCCCTGCATATAGGCACCCTTTATCCTTGAGAGGGGCTTTTCCTTGTCAAGATCCTTCATAAATTCATACAGAAGCTTTGCCACCTTAACTGGGTCGCCGTAAGCAAAGGCAAGGGCAGTAGGTCCTGTAAGCACCTCCCTGTGGTCTCTCATGACGGTATCCATAAAGGCTCTGTAGAATAGGGTGTTTTTGCCTACCAGCATCTCACCTTCTGCATCCCTGAGGTCCGCCCTCAGCTTGGTAATAGCCTGAGCGTCAATGCCGGTAAAGTCAAAAAAGACCACCAGGCTTGACCTTTGTATCCTCTCGCCGTAGGCGCTTATAAGCTTACCCTTCTCTTCCCAGCTTTTTCTCATCTTACGCCTCCTACATTAAGTTCATATACTTGAGCACCCTTGCTACTTTGTCATCTTCCTTTGCAAGCTCACGAAGAATTTCTATAAGCCTTTGAACCTTTTCTTTGTTCTCAAGCGTATCCTTCTCTATAGATTTTACCTTGTCTTCGAAAGGTCTTATCATAGTTCTCCTATCCCACAAGGCAAAGCCTATAGTAACTGCAGTTATAGCGGAGAAAATACCCGCAAGGATCCAAAGGAAGTTCATAAGGTCGTCTATCCTTTTGTTCACATCTTCTATCCTTTTGTTCACATCCTCTATCCTTTTGTTCGTGTCCTCTATCCTTTTGTTAGTATCCTCTATCCTTTTGTTCGTATCCTCTATCCTCTTGCTTAGTTGTTCCAAGGTGGCTTTTATCTCCGCTATATCTCTGACTATTTGCCTTTCTTCTTGGGGTGTAAAGGCAAAGGAGACACACACCAAGCTCAAGGACACAAGCATTCTTATCATGCTACGAGCTCCTGAAGTCTCCTGAGGGTAGTAGAGATATCTAGCTTAACAGAGGGGCTCATTGTAAGGCTTAAGGCTATTCCCTTCACATACTGACCCTTTGCGCCAGAGGGCTTTGCCTTCACCACGGCATCTATGGCGGTGTATATGTTCTGTATTAGCTTTTGGTCCTCAAAGGATATTTTACCTACAGGCATATGGAGGTTTCCTGTCTTGTCCACCCTGAACTCTACCCTTCCCTTCTTAGCCTCCTCTATTGCCTGCTTGATGTTGGTGGTAACTGTTCCCGTCTTTGGGTTAGGCATTAGCCCTTTTGGACCCAGTATCTTTCCAAGCCTTGCCACTTTTGGCATTATCTCGGGTGTGGCTATAACCACGTCGTAGTCCACCCACTCTTCTTTGGCAATCTTGTTTATAAGGTCCTCACCACCCACATAGTCTGCACCGGCTTCCTTTGCCACCTTTTGGTATTCACCCTCTGCCAACACAAGCACCTTCAGCTCTCTGCCAAGTCCGTGGGGCAGGACCACCGAACCTCTTACCATCTGGTCTGCATACTTGGGGTCCACTCCAAGCCTCATGGCAAGCTCCACCGTCTGGTCAAACTTGGGACCACAGCCAGCGTGGAGCTTCTTAAGAACTTCCACAGCTCCTTCTACTGTGTAGAAGGCTTCCTTGTCATAAAGTTCAAGACATTTTTGATATCTTTTTCCTCTCTTCATGGCTCTACTCCTTCCATCCTTCTACTTCTATACCCATGCTTCTGGCGGTTCCCACCACCTGCCTCATGGCAGCCTTTATGTCCCTTGTGTTCATGTCCTTGAGCTTGAGCCTTGCTATCTCCTCTACCTGCTGAAGGCTCACCTTGCCCATCTTCTGCCTTTTGGGGTCAGAGGAACCCTTCTGGACCTTTGCTGCCTTTTTGAGAAGATAAGAAACCGGTGGTGTCTTTAGTATAAAGCTGAAGCTTCTATCTTGATATATGGTTATGACCACAGGCACAACCGTTCCGGGCTCAAAGTCCTTGCTAGCGGCGTTAAACTGCTTTACAAATTCCATTATGTTTACACCATGCTGACCCAGTGCAGGACCCACCGGTGGCGCAGGTGTTGCCTGCTGGGCAGGTAGCATAAGCTCCACCTTGGCAGTTACCTTCTTCATTCCTTTTCCTCCTTTCTTCTTTCCATATACAGACTAAAGAGCATGTTCATAAGGGTGTCAAACCTTTGATTTAAGTGCCTTAGCTCCGCTCTTGTCTCTTCCTGATATTTTTCCTGCCTATCCTCTATCCTATTGAGTCGCTCGTTAAATTCCTCTCTAAGGCTCTTTATATACCCAAGTAGCTCTTGCTTATCCCTCTCTTGCTTTTCCTCAAGCCTTTTTATATGCCCAAGTAGCTCCTGTTTATCCTTTTCTTGCTTTTCAAGTAATTCTAGTTTGTCCCTCTCTTGCTTTTCTTCCAGCCTCTTTATGTATCCCAGTAATTCTTGTTTGTCCTTTTCTTGCTTTTCCTCAAGCCTTTTTATATAGCCCAGCAACTCCTGTTTATCCTTTTCCTGCTTTTCCAGTATGCTAGATGTCCTCTCATCCACTATGTTGTATATAAGCTCAAGGGTCACCTTTTTTATGGCACCGCCTATCCACTCTCTCATAGCTTCTCCACCTGAGAATAATCTAATTCAACAGGCGTAAGCCTGCCAAAAATACTCACAAGCACCACCACCTTCTCCTTCTCTGGATGCACTTCTTCCACTGTGCCAGTAAAGTTCATAAAGGGACCTTCTATAACCCTCACCTGGTCGCCTTTCTCAAAGAGCACCCTCACAGGCTTTACACCTTTCTTCACGAAGGCAACTATTCTTTCCACTTCCTTCTCATCAAGGGGTGCGACCCTTCCACCCACAAGCACAGGTTTATAAACATGTGGTGTTTTCTCTATGGCGCGCATCAAAGCGTCGTTCATCACTGCCTTTATGAGAAGGTAGCCGGGGAACATCTTGGACTCAAGAATCACCTTGGCTTCCGTCTTGTTTTCCTTACAGGTTATCTTCTGACCGGGCTTTGATATGGGAGGTGCCTCTACGCAAAGGTCGCCTTCAACACTTTCTACTACCCTTACCTCACCGTTTTCTATTCTAAAGGTTGTAACACCCTTCCTGCCTAGAACGCTTATATCTCTGTTGTTGCCTAGCAGGGATAACCTATATTTTTCCTTTCCCATAGTTTTTATGACCACCTTCTCCTCTGCGGGCACTATAACATCCTCCACTTGCCCAAGCAGTCCTTCAAGCTCAAGCACCTTGAGCAAGTTCTCCCTTGCAGTGGCCTCTTTTCCTGCTTCTACCTGTAATGCATACCACTTAAACTCGTCCATCTTCAGCCCCTCAAAGAAAGCAAGAAGTGTATAAGCCTAGTAAACACAAGGTCAAAGACCCATAGGCTTATACCAAAAGCCAAAGAAAATATTATAACACTAATCGTGGCCTTTACCACCAAGTTCCTCTGTGGCCAGGAGACCTTGTCCAGCTCCTTCTTTACACTCTTTATGAATTCCTTAAGCCTTTCCATCCTTCTTTCCTACGGGGCGCGGAGGACTCGAACCCCCAACCGCGGGATTTGGAGTCCCGCGCTCTGCCAATTGAGCTAGCGCCCCTATTTGACCTCTCTGTGAAGAGTGTGCTTCTTGCACCACTTACAGTATTTCCTGAGCTCCATCCTTTGAGGATGCTTCTGCTTGTTCTTGGTTATTGAGTAGTTTCTCCTCTTGCATTCTGTGCAAGCAAGCACTACAACCTCTCTAACCGCTGCCATCTTTTACACCTCACTCAATGATTTTAGTTACCACACCAGCACCCACAGTCCTTCCACCCTCTCTGATGGCAAACCTAAGCTGCTCCTCCATAGCCACTGGCTTTACTAGCTCCACCTCTATCTCCACATTGTCCCCAGGCATCACCATCTCCTGCCCCTCTGGCAACTTCACTACTGTCCCAGTCACATCCGCCGTCCTAAAGTAAAACTGTGGCCTG
>JAXSPD010000040.1:0-16445 GCA_037926845.1 Candidatus Pampinifervens yunnanense
GAAACCAACTTAGAAAACTTTTTGTTTCTAAAATAGATATCGTTGCTAATCCACCGTTGTGGAGTTGAATTTAGCTTCTTTTGGGAAAAAGTATTATCTTTTCTTTTACTACATATTCGGCTCTAAGATAGGGTTTTATTTCTCTAGCCGGCTCGATTTGGAGCGTCCTATATACCTCTTTCATCTTGTTTGGCATAAAGGGTTCAAGTAGGTTTGCCAAAAGGTGTATGCCATCAGTAAGGGTATACAAGACCCTTCTTAGCTCCACTTCGTCGCTCTTTGCCAAGCTCCAAGGTGCTTTTGAGTCCACATACTTGTTTAAATACCCAGAAAGCCTCAGCACCGCCTCAAGGGCGTTATAGAAGTCTACCCTTTGCATGCACCCTTCGTATTCCTCTACCACCTGCCTTGCAAAGTTCTCATACTCCATATCCTTTCCACCAGAAACCTTCCCACCAAGATACTTTATATCCATAGCCATAACTCTACTAAAGAGGTTTCCTATCTCGTTGGCAAGCTCACCATCTAGTCTATTAAGTATTGCTTCCCGCCTTATATCCCCGTCCTCTCCAAAGGGCATATCCCTTAGCAGAAAATATCTCGCCTCATCAAGACCCCACTCCTTCACAAAGTCATAGGGACTTATCACATTTCCCAAAGACTTGGACATCTTTTGACCCTCCACTTTCCACCAGCCATGGGCAAAAACCCTCTTTGGAATTTCCAGTCCTACTGAAAGGAGAAAAGCGGGCCAATAAACTGTATGAAACCTTAGAATATCCTTTCCCACAAGGTGCAGGTCTGCGGGCCAAAGGCTCATTCTGTCCCTTACAGCGGACACATAGTTGAAAAGGGCATCAAACCATACATATATGGTATGCTCTGAGTCAAAGGGCACTTCTATACCCCACCTTACTCTGCTTCTTGGTCTGGTTATGGAGAGGTCTTTTAGTCCTTGTTTTACAAAGGCTATTACCTCGTTTTTTCTGTAGCTTGGCATAATAAAGTCTGGAACGTTTTCATACAGGTCAAGGAGCACCTTCTCATACTTGGAAAGCCTAAAGAAATAAGAAGGCTCTTTTATGTAGTCGCAAGGCTTTAAATGTATGGGACAAACATATCCTTCTAAGAGCTCACTCTCCGGTTTGAACTCCTCACAGCCCACACAATACCATCCGCTGTATTCTCCAAGGTATATATCCCCTCTCTCGTAGCTTTTGGCAAAGACTTCTTTTACCAACTCCACATGCTCTTCATCAGTTGTCCTTATAAACTTGTCGTAGCTTATTCCCATGAATTCCCAGAGTCTTTTGAAGTTCTCCGAGTTTTGGTCTGCCAACTCCTTTGGGCTTATGCCTCTATCCTCTGCGGACCTTTGTATCTTCAAACCATGCTCATCTGTGCCCGTGAGGAAAAAGACTTCATATCCCCTCTTCCTGTAATATCTTGCCAAAACATCCGCCGCTACAGTGGTGTAGGCATGCCCTATATGTGGCACATCGTTCACATAGTATATGGGCGTGGTGACATAAAACTTCATAAGCTCTATATTATAAGACATGAGGTTTTTTGTGGCACTTTTGTTGCTTCTTTCCTTTAGCTTCTCCGCAGACTTTTGTCTAAAGGCTGTTGAAAACCCATATCCAGAGCCATACATAAGCTATGTGTTTAGAAAAAGCCTTGAAAGGGCTATCTTAGAAACGGGCAACCGGCTGAGCTGTAGGGAGGGTTCCAAGACAATTGAGCCACAGGTAGAGCTTCTCAAGGAGACGCCCATAGCCTTCACGCCCCAGCAGAGGGTAAGTGCCTACAATTTGGAAGTCAGGATAAGCCTAACAGTGGGCAAGACAAAGAGAGCTTTTTCTACAACAGTCCCCTACTCACAACCCGCTGGTAGTCTTGGGGACCTTCCCAAAAGGGGTGCCATAGAAGATGCCTTTGGTATAATCTACATAGATATGCTTGAATTCATCAAGCAAAGTGAGGAGGAAAGATGAAATGTCCCAGATGTGTTCATGTGGAGCTCCTTGAGGTAAACAAGTATGGTGTGCTAGTGGATGTGTGCCCCCCTTGTGATGGCTTGTGGCTTGATAAGGGTGAGCTTTCAAAGATAATTCAAACCACGAGGAGGGCAGAAGAGAGCCTTGATGAGGAGCTAAGGGGTATAACAAGGGAGCACCCCAAAGTATACAAGAGATACGAAGAATACAAGCACAAAAAGAAGAAAAAGTCCATCTTTGGGGAACTTTTTGATATCTTTGATTGATGGAAGACCTCAGGTTTATGAAAAGGGCTCTTGAGCTTGCTTCCTGGCGCAAGGGTCTTACCCATCCAAACCCTACGGTGGGCTGTGTGATAGTGAAGGATGGAGAGGTTATAGCGGAGGGCTATCATGAAAGGGCTGGCATGCCACATGCGGAGGCGGTAGCCCTCCAGAGGGCTGGCGAAAGGGCAAGGGGAGCGACCCTTTACGTGACCCTTGAGCCATGCACCCACTATGGAAGAACACCACCCTGCACCGATGCCATAATAAGGGCTGGGCTCAGGAGGGTGGTAATCGCCACCCTTGACCCAAACCCCTTGGTCTCTGGCAAGGGCGTGGAGAGGCTCAAAGAGGCAGGCATAGAGGTGCAGGTAGGTATTCTTGAGGAAGAGGCAAAGCGACTAAACGAAGACTTCTTTGTATACATAAGCCATAAGAGACCCTACATAACCCTCAAGTGGGCTCAGAGCGTGGACGGTTCTTTGGCAACAAGGACAGGGGACAGCCAGTGGATAACCTCAGAGGAATCAAGGAAGTTCGCCCACAGCTTGAGGGCACAAGCAAGCGCAGTGCTGGTAGGAATAAACACGGTCCTGAGGGACAACCCACTGCTTACCATAAGGGCTTTTGAGTGGGAAAGACAGCCCATAAGGGTGGTCCTGGACCCACAGCTCAAAATTCCAGAAGGGTGCCATCTTGTCAAGGACACACAGGCACAGACGGTGGTCTTTACCGCAAAGGAGGACCGGGAGAAGATAGAAAGACTTGAGGAGAGGGGTGTAAGGGTTATTCTGGCACCTGCAGAGGAAGGAAGGCTCCAGCTGAGGGAGGTCCTCCGTGAGCTTTACTTTCTGGAGGTGATGCATCTTCTGGTAGAGGGCGGAGCCATAACCCTTACTTCCTTTATAAGGGAAGGGCTCTTTGATAGGCTTTGGGTCTTCTTGGGTCCGCTCCTTATAGGTGAGGGCAAGAGGATTGGAGAGCTGGGGGTTGAACTCCTAAGGGATGCCACAAGGCTCAAGCTCAGAAACATGAAGATCTTTGGGGATGATTTGGCTCTGGAGTATGTAAAGGCATGAGAATGCTCTTCTTTGGCACACCTGATTTTGCCCTGCCTTCCTTGAAGAGGCTACAGGAAGAGTTTGGGCTTGTGGGGGTTGTGTGCCAGCCAGACAGACCGGCGGGCAGGGGTCAGAGGCTTACCCCACCACCGGTGAAGCTATTGGCTCAGGAGCTGGGGCTTGAGGTCTACCAGCCAGAAAAAAAAGCAGAGCTTATACCCCTTGTGGAAAGCCTAAGACCAGACTGTATAGTAGTGGTTGCCTACGGCAAGATACTTCCCCCCGAGGTCATAAAAGAGCCTCCCTATGGCTGTATAAACCTGCATGCAAGCCTACTTCCTGCCTATAGAGGCTCTGCACCCATACAGAGGGCAATCATGGCAGGGGAGGAAAAGACGGGCAACACGGTCATGCTAATGGATGAAGGAATGGACACAGGAGACATGCTCTCACAGGAAGAGGAGCCCATACTTGAAGAAGACAACCTAAAAAGCCTTTCAGAAAGGCTTTCCCATAGGGGGGCGGAGCTTTTGGTAAAGACCCTAAGAGACTGGTTTGCGGGCAAAATAAGACCAGTGCCCCAGGAACACCCTAGGGCAACCTACGCACCGCCAGTGCAGAAGGAAGAGCTTAGAATATGTTGGAAGGCGGACGCAAGGAGCGTAAGGGACAGGGTAAGAGGACTATACCCCGATTGTTATACACTAACGGAGAAGGGCGAGAGGCTCAAGGTTCTTAGGGTAAGAACGGTGGAGGCTCAGGGAAACCCTGGAGAGGTGCTACATGGGAAAAGGTTCATAGTTGCTTGCGGAGAGGGAGCGGTGGAAGTGCTTGAGCTTATATCACCCAAGGGAAAACTCATGAGCGGAGAGGAATTTATGAGAGGGTATAGGGTGGAGAGGTTTATCTAGCTCCAAGTCCTTCCAAAGACCTCCAGCGGTATGTTTGGTTCTGGGTTTATGTCCTCTGGTGCGGTTATGCCCCTTTTAAACCTTTCCATACCAGCGTAGGCTATCATCTGGGCGTTGTCGGTGGATAGTCTTGGGTGCGGTATGTATAGCTCAAAGCCAAGCTTCTGAGAAAGCTCTAAGAAGCGACTTCTGAGCTCGGAGTTTGCGGAGACCCCGCCCACTATGGCAAGCCTTCTAATGCCGGTTTTTTCCATGGCAAGAAGAGCCTTCCTCTCCAACACATCCACAACTGCCTTTTGGAAGGATGCGGACAAGTCCTCTTTTGAGTAGTTCTCTGACTCTACAATTCTCCTAACTGCGGTTTTGAGCCCACTAAAGGACATATCTAGGGTGTCCTCTTCCAGCATAGGTCTTGGGAGGGCATAGATGGGTTTTCCTTCCCTTGCCAGCCTGTCCACCACAGGACCACCGGGATAGCCAAGACCCATGAGCTTTGCCACCTTGTCGTAGCTCTCCCCAACTGCATCGTCAAGGGTTCCACCCAGAAACACATACCTCCCAAATCCCTCCACCAGATATAGGTCCGTGTGCCCACCAGAGACTATAAGCCCAAGAAAGGGATACTGAAGGGGTCTTTCAAGGAACACGGAGTATATATGCCCCTCAAGGTGGTGCACGGGCACCAGTGGCTTTTTTAGCATATAAGCCACAGCCTTTGCAAAGCTTACACCCACCACCAGAGAGAGTATAAGCCCCGGTGTAAGTGTAAAGGACACAAAGTCTATCTTCCTTAGGTCAAAGCCCGTCTCTTTGAGAAGCCTGTCCAGAAGGGGAAGCAGATTTCTAGTATGCTCCCTTGCGGATAGCTCTGGCACAACGCCACCGTAGGGAAAATGCACCTTTGCTTGAGATAGGATTATGTCCCCTATTACCCCAAAGCTGTCGGAGTATATACACAAAGCAGTCTCATCACAAGAGGTTTCAACTGCCAGTGTGTGCATAGCCCTTAAAACCAGACCTTATAAGCTCTATTGCCTTTCTGAGCTGTGGGTCAAGCTCAGGCTCAAGTATAAGGCCAGTGGCGCCTTGGAGCCTTTTCTGTCTTATGGTTTCTTGGAGCTTTTCTTCTTGCTCTTCAGATACCTTGACCTCTATGTCGGGCTGTATACCCTTTTTGTCTATGAGCCTTCCCAGAGGTGTATAGTAGTGGGCTACTGTTAGCTTTATGGCGGAGCCATCTTCAAGTGGAATTATGTTCTGCACCGACGCCTTTCCAAAGCTGCGCTCTCCTACAAGAAGGGCTCTCTTGTAGTCCTGAAGAGCACCCGCCACTATCTCTGATGCGCTGGCAGAGCCTTTGTTTATAAGAACCACCAGAGGAATATTCTCCGGAAGGGCTGGCTTTCTTCTTGAGAAATACTTATTTGTTTCTCCATTCTTCGCCTTTGTGTAAACTATTAGCTTCCCTTCCTTTAAAAACAGCTCAGACACACCTATTGCCTCGGTGAGAAGACCTCCAGGGTCATTCCTAAGGTCCAGCACTATTCCCTTTACACCCTGGGATGTAAGAGCTTTTATGGCCTTCTCCACATCTTTGCTTACGCCGTCGGTAAACTGGGATAGCCTTATGTATCCCACATCCTGTATCTTGCCCCATTTTACACTTTCCACCTTTATTATTGCCCTCTCCAGATCCACCTTTATAGGCTTGTCTGTTCCCTTTCTCATTATGGTGAGGTTTACCTTAGTCCCAGGCTTACCCCTTATTTTTCTAACCACATCCATGAGGTTCATGTTGGAGGTATCCTCTCCGTCTATCTCAAGGATTATATCTCCAGACCTTATGCCGGCTTTGAAGGCTGGTGTCCCTTCTATAGGAGATATAACTATAGGCCTTCCCTTTTCCATGCCTATCTCTATACCCACACCACCGAACTCACCCTCCGTTTCCTGTCTAAATTCCTTATACTGCTCTGGGGTAAAAAAGGCGGAGAAGGGGTCAAGAGACTTGAGCATGCCGTTAAGGGCGCCGTATATGAGTTCCTTAGTGCTAACATCGCCTACATAGTTCTCCTTAACGGTGCGAAATACATCGGTGAACATCCTAAAGTATTTGTATTCATCTTCCTGTCTGTTGCCCTGAGATGCGCCTGCGCTTCCAAGCACAAAACCTACTGCAAAAGTTGCAATAAAAAGAGCAAAGAGCTTAAACCTATTCATATCTACCTATCCTCCATTTTGATAAATATAGTCTTGACATCCCTCAGGTAAAAGCCCGCCTCACCCATCTGAGAGTTTGCTTTGCAGTAAGTGTTTGCGGGAACATTGTATTCCCTTGTTGGTCCGTCCTTTAGGGATAGCTTGACCTTTAACTGTTGACCTTCCTGTCCAAGGACCTCAATAGCCCTAAGGGTTGAAAAGTTCACCGTATACTCAAGGTTTCCTTCCTTCACCTTCAGGTATCCTCTACCGTTGCATACAAGACCCTTTAGGTTGTGTCTCAGCCCATCCTTATCTTCAACCTCTATCTTGAGCTTGCTATCTTTGACGGGTTCTGCCATGGAGAGCAAAAAGGGGAGGAGAAATACCCACCTTCTCATGGAATTAAATTATACCCTCTTCTTCGTCCTTATGTAGTTTGTAAACCAGGCTGTCCGTGAGGGCAATCCAGGAAGCTTCTATTATGTTCTCAGATACGCCCACGGTGCCCCACTTTCTTCTGCCGTCGGTGGACTCTATGAGAACCCTGACCTTGGCTCCTGTGCCTTCGGATTCGTTGACTATTCTAACCTTGTAGTCTATGAGCTGAACCTCCTTGAGGTTCGGATAGAACTCCTCCAGGGCTTTCCTGAGGGCTCTGTCCAAAGCACTGACAGGACCATTTCCTAGGGCGGCCGTATGCTGTTTTATGTCCTCCACAAAAAGCCTAACCGTTGCCTCCGATACGGGTAGGTTATCACTACTCCTTTTTGCTATAAGAACCCTGTAGGCATCTAGGTTGAAATATTCCCTTACAAGCCCAAAGTGCCTTTTGCAGAGGAGCTCAAAGGATGCCTCTGCAGCCTCAAAGTGATAGCCTTCCTTTTCAAGATCCTTTATTTTCTCCACCAGCCTTATGACCTCTGGGGATTTTTCATCCACCTCAATACCCATCTCCCTTAGCTTGTAGATTATGTTGCTCCTGCCCGAGAGGTCCGAAACGGTAATCTTTCTGCGATTGCCCACAAGGGCTGGGTCTATGTGTTCATAGGTGCCCGCATGCTTTAGCACCGCGGAAGCGTGCACGCCTGCCTTGTGAGCAAAGGCGCTTTCGCCCACATAAGGTGCGTTCTTGGGAAGGGGCATGTTGGATATCTCGGAGATAAAGTGGCTGAGCTCTGTGAGCTTTCTTAGGCTCTCTTGGGACACAGCCCAAAAGCCCATCTTGAGCTGTAGGTTTGGGATTATGGAGCAGAGGTTGGCGTTGCCCGTTCTCTCTCCTATGCCGTTTATGGTGCCATGCACCTGTCTTGCACCCGCAAGGACCGCCATGAGGGAGTTGGCAACACCCGTCTCAGAATCGTTATGGGCGTGTATGCCCACCCTTGCCTTGGGAAAGGCTTCTATGACCCTCTTGGTTATCTCATAGACCTCGTGGGGAAGACAGCCCCCATTTGTGTCGCACAGCACCAACCAGTCCGCACCACCTTCAAGGGCAGACCTGAGAACCTCAAGGGCATAGTCTGGGTTGTTCTTATACCCATCAAAGAAGTGCTCCGCGTCAAAGACCACCTCCTCCACATGCTTTTTGAGAAAATCCACAGACTCGTAGACCATGGAGAGGTTCTCCTCAAGGCTGGTCTTGAGAGCCTCTGTCACATGAAAGTCCCAGCTCTTTCCAAAAATGGTTATCGTTTGGGCACCAGACTTTACAAGATTTTCCAGCTGTGGGTCCTCTTCCGCCCTCCTTCCGGGTCTTCTTGTGGAGCCAAAGGCTACCAGCTTTGCATGCTGTGTTTTGTATTTTCTTAGCCTTTCAAAAAGCACCGTGTCCTTTGGGTTTGCTCCTGGCCATCCGCACTCTATGTAGTCTATACCAAACTCGTCCAGCTTTTGGAGTATCCTTAGCTTGTCCTCAAGGGAGAAGTTTACGCCCTCTGCCTGAGAGCCATCCCGCAGGGTGGTGTCGTAAATGAAAACTTTTTCCATAATATAAAATATATCACTTCTTTAGTCTTAGCTTTCTGGGCTGTTCCTTGCTTATCCTCCGGAGCTCTTCAAAGTCTGTAGCCAGCCTTTCCTCTATGGAGCTTAGCACCCTTATGCTCTCCTGAAAAGCCCTTTGCAGGTCGTAGGCTCTAAAGTTCTTTATGTATTCGGGCAGGAGATGGTATTCCTCCCTTTGCAAAGCCTCCAAGATTTCCATAGCCTGTGGTGATAGCCTCAGGTTTCTTAGCTCCACACCCTCAAAGCCAAACCTATAGAGCCCAGCCAGCAGAACCGCTTCATGGTAGCTAAGGTCTATTCTTTCCCTTTCCTCCCTTAAAGAGACCTTGGGAAGCCTCTCTTGAAGGCTTGTTATGGGAAGCCCTGTTGCCTTTGAGATTTCCTTTAGAATTTCAAACCTCTTGACGCCGTCTGGTATAAAAGCGCAGAAGTATAGAAGGTCCTCAAGGGCTTCTTTGCTCCCTTCCCTTATCCTTTCCAACAGGAGCACCTCCACCTGTGGTGCATAGCTTAGCATTTCCCTTAGTGTCTTTGGGTCCTTTTTCACAAAGGTGTCTGGGTCTTCGCCCTCTGGAAGGTATACCACCCTTACCTCAAGCCCCGTTCTCAGCAGATGGGGTGCGGAGGACCTCACCGCCCTTCTGCCTGCACTGTCTCCGTCGTAGAGGAGTATGACGGTCTTTGCCATCCTTGAAAGTTTCTGGGCGTGTTCCTCTGTGAGGGCGGTGCCAAGGGGTGCCACGCAGTTCCTTATACCCTCTTGCCAGAGGCTCATAAGGTCAAAGTAGCCCTCTACCACCACCACTTGCTGGGATTCTCTGATGTATTCCTTAGCCTCAAAGAGACCAAAGAGGGTGGACCTTTTTTTGAAAACCTCAGACTCTGGGGAGTTTATGTATTTGGGATGGACTCCGTCAAGGCTCCTGCCCCCAAAGGCTATCACATGCCCCTCCAAGTCCCTCACGGGTATCACAAGCCTGTTTCTAAAAAGGTCCCTGTAGAGACCTTCCTGGAGTTTTATGAGGTTTGAGCTCCTTTCGTATACCTCAAGAAGACCTTCCTCCCTTAGAGTTCTCACCATCCTCTCTGTGTCCCCTGCAAAGCCCAGCAAGAATTTGCTTATGGTCTTTGAGTTTATCCCTCTGGTCTGTAGGTATTCAAGGGCTTCCTTGCTGTCCTTTAAACCTTCATGGTATAGGTCCGCAACCCTTTGAAGGGCAATAAGAAGCTGATTGTCCCTTTCCCTTTTCCTTATGTTTACCTTGAAACCATACCTCTTTGCTAGCTTCTCCAGAGCCTCCCAATAGTCTATGTTCTCGTATAGGCTCACAAACTTGACCGCATCACCCCCAACGCCACAGCCAAAGCACTTGAAAATACCCTTTGAAGGGGAAACATAGAAGGAGGGCGTATCGTCTGGATGGAAGGGGCACCTTGCCACATAGTTGTTGCCAACTCTTTTTAGCTCAATGTATGAGGAGATAACATCCACTATGTCAATCTTTCCAAAAAGGTCCTTAGAGGAGGGCATGGAGTAAATTATATTTCCCGGATGCCTTTTAGGGTGGTGCTTACCAGAAGCCAGGAGGACATAGAAAGGGACAGGGAAACCTTTGAAAGGGCTGGCTTTGAGCTCCTTGCCCTGCCCCTTATTGAGGAGGAGCCCATTGACTTTGAGCCTCCACAGGAACCCTTTGACTTTGTGGTCTTTCAAAGCCCAAGGGCGGTAAGAGTCTTTTTCTCTAAATGCAAACTAAGGGATGAGAGGATAGTGGTGGTAGGGGAAAAGACCAAAAGGGAAGTGGAAAGGCATGGCTACAGGGTGTGGGCTATGCCAGAGGAACACTACGGAGAGGAACTGATAAAGCTTTTCCGAGGTCTGCGTGGCAAGGTTTTGGTCCCAAGGTCTGCGGTGGGTAGGGACGAGGTGATAGAGGGGCTAAGGGCTTTGGGTCTTGAGGTGTTTCCCCTTGATGTCTATAGGGTAAAGCCAAGGCTCTACAAGAAAGAGGAAATCATAAATACTCTCTCTGTTGCAGATGCTCTTGTCTTTGCCAGCCCCTCCGCTATAAAAGGGCTTCTTGCAAACTTGCAAAAGGAAGAAACCATAAGCCTCCTGAGGTCTTTAAAGGTAGTATGCATTGGCAAAACCACAAAGGATTTCTTCCAGAGGGAGTTGGGTTTAGCCTGTCTTGTGCCTGAAAAACCTTCCATTGAGAAGGTGGTGGAGCTTCTAAAGGTTATGGCACGAAATTTGCATGAAGGATGAAGGATGAGACAAAAGACCATTTCCAAAGAGGTTGAGTTTGAAGGCGTGGGCATCCACAGTGGCGAGGTTTCCAAGATAGTCCTCCACCCAGAATGTGAAAACACCGGTGTGAGGTTTCTCCTCAGGGGGACATACATACCCGCCAATTACAGATATGTGCTTGGCACAGACCACGCCACCCTTCTTGGAAAGGATGGGGCAAGGGTTAGCACCGTGGAGCACCTGCTTGCAGTTCTCTACATGCTGGGCATAGACAACCTAACAATAGAGTTCATAAAGGGGCAGGAGGTGCCCATACTTGACGGCAGTGGCTACTACTTTTATAAGTCCCTCAAGGACATAGGGCTTGAGCTGGAGGAAGAGGCTAAGGTTTTGGAGATAACCGAAGGCTTTGAGGTTAGAAACTGCAAGGGCTACATACAGGCACAGCCTTACGAGGGTTTTTGTGCCCTCTACAGGGGCTATGTGAAGGGCATACTTGAGGAGGGCACTGTCCAATACTGTGGAAATGCGAGGGAAGTGGTCTTTGCAAGAACTTTTTGCTACAGGGAGGATGTGGAGTTTCTGCTCCAGAAGGGGCTTGCCAAGGGCGGAAGCCTCAAAAACGCCCTTATCATAGGCGATGGCTTTGTCTACAACCCAGAGGGCATGAGGTCAAAGGACGAACCCCTAAGGCACAAGCTCTTGGACCTCATAGGAGACCTGAGCCTTTTGGGATATAGGCTAAAGGGCAAGGTCATCTCCCACCTTGGGGGGCATAGCCTGAACTACCAGTTTGTAAAGAGCCTTGTGGAGAGTTCCCTTTCCACGAGGGCTATGTCCTCTTCCGTGTCTACGCCATGATAGTAGTTTTCTGTAAGAACCACCTTTATCCTGTAGCCTGACTCCAAGAGCCTTAGCTGTTCCAAAGACTCAAGGCTTTCCAGGGTGCCCCTTTCCATGCTTGTAAACTTAAGGAGCACCTCTTTTCTAAAGGCATAAATGCCCACATGTTTTAGAGGATATAGCCTTGAAGAGTTCTTTATATATGGTATGGGAGACCTTGAAAAATAAAGGGCAGTGTGGTCTTTGGCGAGCACCACTTTTACCGAGTGTGGGTCTTTGTAAGCCTGCTCATCCCTAAGGGCAAGGGTTGCCACAGGATACTCCAAAAGAGCTTCAAAGAGCCTTTGCACATCCTCTTTGTATACAAAGGGTTCATCCCCTTGATAGTTAATCACATACTCTACCTTTTCATCCCTCACCGCATAGGCAACCCTGTCGCTCCCAGAGGGAAGCTCGGAGGGTGTAAACCTTACCTCCACAGGCAGGTCTCTCACTGCATGGTATATCCTCTCGCTATCTGTGGCGAGCACTACCCTCTCCCCAGTCCTTACACAGCCTTCGACCACCCACCTAATGAGGGGTTTGCCAAGGATTGGGACAAGAGGTTTCTCCTTTAGTCTTGTAGAGGCAAGTCTTGCGGGTATGACGATAAGCCTACTCATCGCAGGGAAAGGTAAACTATAACAATAAGCAGTAGAAAAACAAAGAGAACGAGCAGAATAAGGAGCTTTCTGTAGGTGTTTATTTCCTGAGAGAGAGAAGATATTATTTCATCTTTGCTTCTTAAGGTCTGTTCCATGTTCTTTATGTATTCTGTTATCTTTTCCAGCTTTTCCTTTAGAGATGTCTTCTCTGTCTCAAGTTTGTATAGCTTCTCATGAACATATTCGTTCTCAAACCTAAGGTTTTCCACCTCTTTTCTGCATCTCTCAAGCTCTTCAAAGCACTCACGGAGTTTATCGTATTCTTCCTGCATCTATTAGAATTATAAGGCTCGACCCACCCTCTGAGGCTTTCCGCATACCTGCTGACAAAAGGAAGAGCTGTGGGGATAGCACTTTGTATATAGCCGTAAGAAAAATAAGGTTCACAGCTCCAAGTTCAGCTCCTCCCTCAAAAGCCCCAGCACATCCTCCGTGCTTACAAGTCTTTTTATGAGATTGTGAAGATATTCCCGGTCTCTTATGTCCCTTACCTTCTCCTCCACACCCTCGGGCACATACACTGTCAAGAGCTTCATAATGTAGTCCTTTCTTTCTCCTTCGTTCATGCCTTCCATTGCCTCCATTATCTTCTTTATCTCTCAAGTTCAAGGCTCTTTTTCATGCGGATGCTCTTAGCTCTGTGGAGGGCAGGGCTGTGTCAAGAAGCTCCACCACGGGCATAGGTGTGAGGATTTTGAGAAGCCTTTGGGGTATCTCTTGGAATATGTTCCTTAGAGTTTTGTCTTTGGAGGACATGCGGTAATTATAGCATTACAAACCTTCCGAAAGCTTTGACCTCCTTTCCTCTTGAGTTAAAATATACCCTATGCTTGGCTACTATGTGGTCTTTATAACCACGCCTGTGGACAAGGCTCTGGAAATAGCCAACTACATTGTAGAGAACAAACTGGGTGCCTGTGTCAATGTGGTGTCAGAGGTAAGATCCATATACTGGTGGAAGGGCAACATAGAAAGGGACAAGGAAAGCCTTTTGGTGGTAAAGACCTCCGCAAAAAAGTTTGGAGACCTCTTGATAGGCGTCAAGTCGGTGCATCCCTATACTGTGCCAGAGATTATAGCCTTTCCCATAGTGGCGGGCAACGAGGATTATCTAAAATGGATAGATGACTCCCTTGGATGAGTTCTCTCATGGCTATCCTGTAAGCCCTTAAATATAATTTCTCTATGGTTTGCAAGCATCAACATGAATTCTACACGCCAAGCACAAAGGCTCAGAAAAGAGTTCTTATAGTCCTATTTCTCACGCTACTTACCATGCTTGCGGAGGTATGGGCTGGTTATGTGTTTAACTCCGTTGCCCTTCTTGCGGATGGAATCCATATGTCCACTCATGTTCTTGCCTTTGCCATAGCCTATATGGCTTACTTCTTTGCCAGAAAATGGTCAAGGGAGGGCAGTTTTACCTTTGGCACTTGGAAGGTGGAGGTGCTGGGGGCATACACAAGTGGTATACTGCTCTTTTTTGTGTCCTTTCTTATACTGGAGGAAGCCCTTTCAAAGTTTATAAAAGGTGGTGATACAAGGTATGATGAGGCTTTGCTTGTGGCTTTCTTGGGTCTTGGCGTAAACCTTCTTAGTGCCTACATACTGCATGAAGGACACCCTCATGAACATCCTCACGAACACCACCATCACGACCTGAACCTAAAGGGTGCATACCTGCATGTGCTTGCGGACGCACTTACTTCAGTGCTTGCCATAGCGGGCTTGCTGGCGGGCAAGTATTTTGGGCTGTGGTTTATGGACCCTCTTATGGGGCTTTTGGGTTTTCTGCTGATAGTCAGGTGGTCTTTGGGGCTTATGAGGGAGACCGCACCAGTTTTATTGGATAGGGAGGGTAAGAACCCCCTTGTGCAGAGGATAATACAAGCCCTTGAAGAGGATGGCAAAAGTAAGGTTTATGACATACACCTTCTCAAGGTTCACAGCCACAAATATGTCTGCATAATAGGGTTGGAAACCTCTGGAGATTATAGCCTTGAGCATTACCACAGAATAATCTCGCGCTTTGACGAGATTGCTCACACTACCATAGAGCTTAGGAGTTGTGGGTGAACAATTTTACAATTTTGTAAACAATTTTACATAACTTCTAAAAACCCATACCCCTAAAAGGTAGTAAAATTAACCCTTAGCCAGCTCCTTGTGGTTGGCATGTTTTTTGCAAAACAAAACTGCAGGAGGTTAAAGCATGAAAAAGGTGGAAGCCATAATCAAGCCCTTTAAGCTGGACGAGGTCAAGGATGCCCTTGTGGAGATAGGCATAGGCGGTATGACAGTTACAGAGGTTCGTGGCTTTGGTCAGCAAAAGGGACACACGGAGATATACCGTGGCACAGAGTATGTTATTGACTTTCTGCCCAAGGTGAAGATTGAGGTGATAGTCAGGGACGAGGAGGTGGAGAAGGTGGTGGAGACCATAATGAAGACCGCCCAAACGGGTAGAGTGGGAGATGGAAAGATATTCATAATACCCGTTGAGGACGTGATAAGGATTAGAACGGGTGAAAGAGGAAACCAAGCAATATGAAAACTTTATAAAGGAGGTTTAAACATGCCCAAGTATTCACCAGCTGAGGTGCTAAGCCTCATCGAGCAGGAAGGGGTCCAGTATGTGGACCTGAGGTTTTCTGACCTTTTTGGTCAGTGGCAACACCTTACCATCCCAGCCTATGAGCTGTCCCTGGATACCTTTGAGGAAGGTAGAGGCTTTGACGGCTCATCCATAAGGGGATGGCAATCCATTCATGAGTCAGATATGCTTGCCTTTCCCGACCCTACTACCGCTTTTATTGACCCCTTTATGGAGCCAAAGACCTTGGTGATGATATGCGATATCTATGACCCTATAACAAGAGAGAGGTATGGTAGGGATACTCGCTATATTGCTCAAAAGGCGGAGCAATACCTAAAGCAGACAGGTATAGGAGACACCGCTTACTATGGACCAGAGGCGGAGTTTTTCATCTTTGACTCTGTGGAGTTTGGCACATCTTCCAACTACGCCTTTTGGAGGATAGACTCAGAAGAAGGCTGGTGGAACAGGGAGGTTGCATCTTCTGGGTATAAGATACCAAACAAAAGGGGCTATTTTCCTGTGCCCCCTCTGGACAAGACCCACGACTTGAGAAACGAAATGGTTTCCATCATGTCCCAGTTGGGCATTGTGGTGGAGCTTCATCACCACGAGGTTGCCACTGCCGGACAGGGAGAGATAGACATAAGATATGACTCCTTGGTAAATCAGGCAGATAAGCTCTTCCTCTACAAGTATGTGGTGCGCATGGTTGCCCACAAGTATGGAAAATATGCCACCTTTATGCCCAAGGTTTTACCCAACGATAACGGCTCGGGTATGCACACCCACTTCTCTATATGGAAGGAGGGGCAAAACCTCTTTGCAGGCTCTGGATACGCAGGAGTATCTGAAATATGCCTTTATGCCATCGGCGGTATTCTCAAGCATGGACCAGCTCTGACTGCTTTTACAAACCCCACCATTAACTCCTACCACAGGCTTGTGCCGGGCTTTGAGGCTCCGGTGAGGCTTGCCTACTCTGCCAGAAACCGCTCCGCCTCCATAAGGATACCCATGTATTCCACATCGCCAAAGGCGAAAAGAATAGAAATCCGCTTCCCAGACCCTACCTGCAACCCCTACCTTGCCTTCTCCGCCATACTCATGGCAGCAATAGACGGTATAGAAAACCGCATACACCCTGGAGAGCCCTTTGACAAGGACATATACTCCCTACCACCAGAGGAGCTAAAAGACATACCACAGCTACCCGGCTCACTGGAAGAATCCCTCAAGGCTCTTGAAAATGACTACGAGTTTCTCCTAAAGGGTGGGGTGTTTACGGAGGAGCTTATAGAGACATGGATAAGCTCCAAGAAGAAGGAAATTGATGAGCTAAGGTTCATACCCCATCCTAAGGAGTTTGAGCTTTACTTTGACATCTAAGTAAAAAAAACCGCCCCGCCCCTTTTGGGTGGGGCAAAGGAGGAGATAGAATGCGTCGCCTGACAACTATTATACCATTGCTTTTGGTGAGCCTTTCCTTTGCAGAGGAATCCACTCCAAAGTTAGACACTGGAGACACCGCCTGGCTTTTGGTGTCTTCTGCCCTTGTTATGCTCATGACCCTGCCGGGTCTTGCCCTCTTCTACGGAGGCATGGCAAAG
>JAXSPD010000041.1:0-16401 GCA_037926845.1 Candidatus Pampinifervens yunnanense
CTTGTGGGCGATGTGCTAAACCTAATAAAATACATAAGGATGCTAACGGACATAGAGAAACTCAAAGACCACGTCATAGTGTGCGGATACAACAAAACCTCCGCATGGCTTGCGGAAGCTCTGCGTAAAAGAAAGATAGACTTTGTAGTAATAGATGCAAGAGAAGAGGCGCTCAAATACTTACAGCTCCATAACATAAGGTATTTCATATCCGAGGAGCCCTTCAAGAAAACCGCCCTTATTTCTGCGGGCATCCAGAGGGCAAGGTATCTCATTGCCAACACGGAGGATGAGGCAAAAAACATCGCAGTTATCGCCACCGCACGGCTTTTGGTGCCAGACAGAGAAAGGCTCTTTATATATTCCACAGCCCCCACCGACGGCACCGCTCAAAAGTTGGAGGAATTGGGTGCCAACAAGGTAATAGTCCCCGACAAGCTCATAGCCAATAGAATATTTTCCTATATGCTCCACGAGACGGGTGGGTATGTCTCGGACCTCTTTGATAAGATAGCCTACGGAGAGGAGGCGGAGCTTGAGATAGTGGAGCTTTTGGTTCGTGAGGGCAGTCCGCTAGCTAAGAGGAGCCTCAAAGAAATAGACCTAAGGAGGGTCTACGGCGTTACCGTCATAGGCATAAGGAGGGCGGATGGAAGCCTTGAGCTTACCGTGTCTGGGGACACACAAATAGAGGGGGGAGACACCCTTCTCCTTCTTGGCAAGCCCTCCAACATACGCAGGGCTATGGAATTCTACAAAGAGGTGCTAATATGAGGCTAAAGAAAATAATGACAGACTTTTTCCTCCTCATGGCTCTGACTACCAACCTCAGCTTTATCTTCAACCCCAACCCCTACGAGCTGGTAATAACGGTTATAGCTAACCTAACAGCCACCATACTCAAGTTGGGTGAGGGAAGGATACTGGCAACGGAGATGACCGCTGCAAGCCTTGTGGCAGACCTTCACCTTGTGCCAGCAGCCTTCATATACTTTCTGGGCGACACCGCCGAAGCGGTAAGCCTTGCCATAGGCGCACTTGCTGCAAATGTAATTTCTATTTTGCTCTCCATAATAGAAGCCATATTCAGCTACCTATCTGAGGAGTAGTCTATCCATCAGACGAAGCTTCTCTCTTTCTATTGCCTCCCCAAGCTCCCTGCCCTCAAGCCCCTTAAACTTCTCCACCTCCACCCTTATCCCTCTGAGCTTTTCTAGGTATAACTTTACTTTCTCCTCTTGGTAGATCATAAGAACCAAAAGAAAGGCTATGGGCTTGCCCTTCAGGGTCAGGTATATCTCCGAGTTTTTCTCCGCCTTTTGCAGAGATCTAATTGTGGAGTCAAGAGCTTCCCTTAAAAGCCTGTGGCTCTCCCTTACCCAAGAGGGCGCACTAATATCCTTGAGAAGCTGCTCCGACACTTCTTTGCTTAGGTCTTTTATGAGCAGGAGAAAATACACCCAGCCGTAATCGACCCTTTCCTGCGGAAACTCTATCCTGTGCCAGCTTAATATTTCCCGTAGTCTTTCAAGGCTTGACTCCAGATCTTGGCTAAACCTAAAGCCCTCTATAGCATGCTCAAGCACTCTGTATTTTCTGTAGAGCCCAAGGATATCCAAAAGCCTCTCTTCCCTCAAAGCAAGCCTGAGCTCGTTCATGAGCCTTCCTTTTGGAGCTTTTCTAAGAAAACCCATTTCTACGGCGTTTTTTAGGAGCCTCTCCGTGCCTTTGGAAAGCTTGAAGTTAAACCTGCCGGCAAACCTCAGAGCTCTGAGGATTCTCACTGGGTCTTCCACAAAGCTCATGGGGTGTAAAACCCTTATGATTCTGTCCTTTAGGTCTCTTAAGCCTCCAAAGTAGTCTATGAGCGTGCCAAAGTCCTCGGGGTTTATGGACAGTGCCATGGCGTTTATGGTAAAGTCTCTCCTTAGGAGGTCCTCTCTGAGGCTTGCCCACTCCACTATTGGATAAGAGCCAGGATGTGGGTAGGTTTCTCTTCTTGTGGTGGCAAACTCCAGCTTGTAGCCCTCCACCTTCATATGAGCGGTTCCAAACTCTGAAAAGGTATGACAGTCCACACCCCAGTCTTCCGCCAGCCTCTGTGCCAGCTTTATGGCATCGCCCTCCACCACAAAGTCCAGGTCCCATATGCCTCTTCTCATTAGAAGGTCTCTGACGACCCCTCCCACTACATAAACCTTGTAGGCAAGCTCCTTTGCCACACTTCCTATCTTCTGCAGGATGGGTTTTAGGCTCTCTGGCAACACAATAGGCTTTTCGTGGGCCCTTAGCCCTTCCATGTGTTTTCTATAAGCATGCAAGAGGTCAAGCCTTGTTATAATGCCCACCACCTTGCCCTCTGAAAGGACCGGTATGAGCTTTTCTCCATATCTTGAGAGTAGGTTCTCCGCATCCCAAACAAAGTCATCAGGAGTAAGGGTGTGAAACTCTTCAACCATGAAATCCTTAACCTTGCCACCCACGCCGTGCTTTTGAGCTTTGAGGAGGTTTTTCTTGTAGACCACCCCTACGAGCTTCCCCCCATTGTCTATCACAGGCGCACCAGCAAAATTTCTCTGCGTGAGCTCAAGAAGTGCAAGGCCTGCCTCCATGTCTTGGTGCAGGAGAAAGGGAGGATAGCTCATTATATCCTTTACCCTAATGGGAACCCTTTCGTCCTTTAAGATGGCTTCCAGCAGGCTTTTGAGTCTCTCTCCCGAAACTCCTTCAAACTTGGCTGCGCTTGCAAACTCATGTCCTCCTCCTCCCAATTTTCTAAGGATTTCAGAGACATCAAATTCATCCTTGAGGGACCTTCCAAAGAGGTAGGTTTTCCCGCCAGCCTCGGCCACCACAAAAAAGGCAGAGGCTTCCCTTAAGTCTCTAAGCTCATACAGAAGGCTTAGTATATCTGGTTTATACTCCTCCATCTTCAAAACAACAAGGCTTACCCTCTTCCCCTTGATAAACAAGTTTTCAAGACTCACCATGTGCTTTGAAAGAAGGTCTATATGATCTTTGGATAAGCCTCCGCTCAAAAACCTCCTGAGAAGACTTAGGTTCAATCCCCGCCGTAGTAGCTCTTCTAGCGCTCTTGCATCTCTATATGTGGTCCCCTCGTAGGTGAGCATGCCCGTATCTTCGTATATACCAAGGGCAAGTATAGTGGCAGATTCTGGGTCTATGGGCTTATTTTTGTGCATTAGCTCTTCTACAAGAATAGTAGTGCAACTGCCTACCTTATCTACCTTTCCTTCAAAGCTTCTAGGTGCATCTGGGTGGTGGTCGTATATGTGAATTTTTGCAATTCTTTTGCCGAACCTTTGAAGGTATTCTTCGTAGTTGTGGCTGTCTACGAGCACAAGCTCAAAAACTTCGGGTGGTTCCTCTACTATTCTGAACCTATCTTTGAAATGGCTAAGCACCTCACTGGCTCTCTTGGAGATATAATTGGGTTTGAGTAGATAGGCATCCTCATAAAGTATCATAAGGCCGTAGGCGGAGGAGAGGGCGTCCAGGTCTGCACCCTCTTGGAGTATTATCAGTTTTGGCATAGGGTTAAAATTATATTGTGGAAAAGCTTATAGTGATCCTTGCTGGACTTTTCCTGGGATATGCCTTTGTGGAGGCAACCTACAGGCTTGCAAGCCTTAAGCTCATACCCATTTATATGCTAAGCCTACCCCTTAAGCTTTTCCTCTTTGCCCTTGTTCTTTCCCTTTGCTACGCCTTTGGAGAAGAGTATGGTTTTGTTTTTTGTATGATTGGCTTTATCTTAGGTTTTTTCCTTTCATTAATTTTTAGGGGGTTTGTAAGAAATGGAAGACCTGAAGGTGCTTGAACCTCTTTTTAAAAACGCCCTGTTTCAGTTTTTCCTTTGGATGGCCCTTGTGCAGCTCCTTGCTCAGGTGTTCTTGGATAGACGCATAGCCTTCTGGGTATCTTCCCTAAGCACCACTATTTTGTGGCTTAAATCCTTTGACCCCCTAACTCCTATAAAGGCCTGGCTTGTAATACTTCTCATATTCTCTTTGTATCTACTTCCCAAAGTCTTTTTCCACTTTAACATCTTTTTGTATCTAAAGGGGAGAAAGAGGTGCCCCGAATGCTATAGTGAGGCTCATTGGAGAGCTAAGAGATGCCCCTTCTGCGGTTATGCCTTCAGGGGGCTGGAAGGACCTGGCGGAGAGGCATAAATTATAAAAAACTCTAAGCAAAGGGGGTAAGTCATGGCGATGGTGGACCTATACAGAACACTAAAAAGGCAGGCTTTCAAGGTCTTTATGGAAGAGAAGGAGAAAAGGAAGGTAGCCATGAGGCTGCGGCTTGAGGTGCATAAAAAAGTTTTTGACAAGAAGGAAAACCTGCATTAAAATATTTAACCTGTAGGGGCGGTAGCTCAGTTGGGAGAGCGCCTGCTTGGCGTGTAGGAGGTCGGGGGTTCAAGTCCCCTCCGCTCCACCAATCTCTTTTATATTCCCATATCCTGAGCCTGTTCTTCTGTCAAGTGTCTATCCTCCTTAGATTCCCTCTCGAGGGCTTCACATCTATCCAAAAGCTCCTTGAGCCTTATGGGAGCCTCTGTGAGGGGCAGGGAAGAATCGTATATCTCTCCCTTCACACCGCACTCTTTAAAGGCTTCGTAGAGCATCCTGAGACCCTTTTCCGCCTCTGGTCCGTTTCTACGCACCACCCATATCCAGTCTGGGTTGAGTTTTCCCTCTTTGTAGAGGTCTCTTATGGCGTTTGCCACGCCTTCACCCAGAGTTACATCTATCCTTGTGTTGTTAGCGGTTCCACCACAGACCAATACTCCCCTTATACCGGGCTTGGAGAGTATTATCCTTGTTATCTTATACATCTTCTCCGCAGGGGGGTTTCCTCCTATGTCGGTAAAGTTGGCAGGCTTTAGACCCATAGCATAGGTGGTTTCTATGGTAACTGTTGAGCCACCACCTCCAAAGGTCATCATGGCAATATCTCCGTCCACTTCCACATAGGAGCCAGCCTTTCCTCTGTGGTCATCCCTGTCTATAAGAGAGGCTTCTATCTCTCTTTCTGTGGGTGGTCTCTTCATGGCGGTTCTCACTCCGTATATCTTGGCGGGTGGCACACTTGCATCGTCGTCAATGGTTACTACCGCATCAAGGGCAAGGACTCTTTGCTTTCCACCCACATCGCATATGGCAAGGGGGTTTATCTCCAAGAGCCTTGCTTCTGCTTCCCAGAAGGCTTTCCACATATTGGCTATAACTTCAGAAAGCTCCCTCAAAACTCCCATGTATTCCTGAGGAAAGCCAAGCTCAAGGAGATAGTTTCTAACCATATGGGGATATAGCCCCTTCATTGGGTCAATGACCCAGCTTTTGACCTTTTCTGGTGGAACTTCTTCTATGTCCATGCCCCCCTCAAGGCTGAGGGTAAGCACTGGAGCCCTCACCTCTGTGGAATAGGTAATAGAGGCATAAAGCTCCTTTAGTATGTTTGCCTTTTCGCTCACAAGCAGACCCACGGGCATCTCTCCGTAAACTGGGTAGTTAAGAAGGGCGTTGAAGGTCTCTATGGCTTCTTCTGGGTTTTTGCAGAGCTTTACCGCACCAGCTTTGCCCCTTTTGCCAACAAGCACCTGAGACTTTATAACGCATTCACCCAGCTGGTTTATGAAGTTTACAAGGTCGTCGCTTAGATGGTCGCCAAACATATACCTGGGAGTAGGCACGCCGTATTTCTTAAAAACCTTATCATAAGCCTCATACTCGTATAGGTTCATCCGCTACCTCCTTTCCTTAATTTGTGGCTAAAATTATACCACTGTGCGTATAATATATTAGGGTGCGTAAACTTCTTCTCATCCTCTTTGTTGTTTTTGGCTTTTTTGCTCTTCTCTTCGTAGCCCTTTTACTAATCCTGTCTGCAAACCTCCCGCCAGTGGAAGCCTTAAGGGACTGGAAGCCTCCGGTGGCTACAGTGGTCTATGACGCAAAGGATAGACCCTTTGGTGATGTGGCGGTGCAAAGAAGATACTATGTAAGCCTTAAGGATATCCCTCCATATGTAAGACAGGCTTTCATAGCTGCTGAGGACAAGAACTTCTATAGGCATCCTGGCATTGACCCCGTGGCCATCCTAAGGGCCCTACTTGCCAACATAAGACATGGTGAAATTCGTCAGGGTGCCTCTACCATAACCCAGCAAGTGGCAAGAAACCTCTTTCTTACACCCGACAGGAGCCTAAGGAGAAAAATAAGGGAAGCCCTGTTGGCCTTAGAAATTGAAAGGCACTTTACAAAGGACCAAATACTGGAAATGTATCTAAACTATATATATCTGGGGCAGGGTGCCTACGGTGTAGAGGCAGCTTCAAGGATATATTTTGGAAAGTCTGTAAAGGACCTAACCATAGATGAAGCTGCCATACTTGCAGGCCTTCCAAAAGCGCCCACACGTTACAACCCCTTCAGAAACCCAGAAAGGGTAAAGGAAAGAAGGGACTATGTTCTGTCTCGCATGTATGAGGATGGATATATCACAGAAGAAGAATACAAAAAGCTACTTGAAAAGCCAGTAAAGGTAAAGCTTGAAAACAGATACTATGGGATGGACTACTTCCTTGACTATCTAAAGGACTACCTTGTGGACAAATACGGAGAGGTGATACTGGCTGGTGGATACAAGGTGTATACAACCGTGGATAGAGACCTTCAGGAACATGCGAGGGAAGTGCTAAAACGTGGTGTTCTTAGGGTAGCAAAGACAAATGGCATCCCCTTTCTCCCAGAAGACCCCTACGAGACCGCAAGGAAGTATGAGGAACAGAAAGTGGAGCTCAGACCTGGTAGGGTATACATAGGAAAGGTCCTATCCATAAAGGGCGATAGGTTAGATTTGGCCTTGGGCGACCATCAAATTGAAGCAGAGAGAAAGGGTCTGCCTATTGAGAGGGGAGATTTTGTGTTGGTTAGGCTCTATCAAGATAGGAGAACCAAAGAGATAAGAGCCGAAGTCCTTCCAGACCTTCAGGGGGCTCTTGTAAGCCTTGATGTGAAAACCGGAGCCATAAGGGCAATGGTAGGTGGCTATTCCTATCTTAGGAGCCCATACAATAGGGCTGTCTACGCAAGACGGCAACCTGGGTCTGCCATAAAGCCCATAATATACCTTGCAGCTCTCATGAAGGGTTATACGCAGGCAAGTTTAATAGATGCTACACCAAGAAGCTTTTACGACCCATCTACTGGCAAGGAATGGACACCAGAAAACTACGACGGAGCTCAATACGGGCAGATTACCCTAAGGACTGCCCTTGCCAAAAGTGTTAACACAGCCACGGTGAACCTCCTTGCGGATATAGGCTTTGACCTACCCATAGAGGTGGGAAAACTTTTGGGTATTGAGTTAAAGCCCTATTACTCTATGGCTCTTGGCAGTATAGAGGTAACGCCCCTACAGCTCACATCTGCCTTTCAGACCTTTGCAAACCTTGGAGTCCGGTGTGAGCCCTACTTTATAAGGAAGATAGTGGGACCAGATGGCTCAGTTCTTGAAGAGAACTCACCTAAATGTCAACAGGTCCTTCCTCCTCAAGAGACTAGAGTTTTGGTGGATATGCTCAGGGCTGTGGTGCTTGAAGGGACTGCGGTTTCTGCTAGCTCCTTACAAAGGGTTATAGCAGGCAAAACGGGAACAACAAACGACTACATGGATGCGTGGTTTGTAGGCTTCTCTCCAGACATAGTGGCAGGTGTATGGGTTGGTTTTGATACGAAGAGAAGCATGGGGAAGGGGATGGCAGGTGCTAGGGTAGCTCTGCCCATATGGATAGACTATATGTCTCTGGCTGCATACATGTATCCCTATTCAGACTTTCCCATACCAGAGGGTGTGGTCCTTGTAGACTGTCCTAAACCTATGCTTTTTGTGCAGGGCACAGAGGATGTGTGCACCGGACAGAACCCAAGTGCGCCACAGGAACAAGGTAATGAATTGGAAGGTATAGTAGACCCCAAGTATCTGCGTGAGGAACCTCCGAAGGTTAAGGAAGTTCCCCGATGAAGGAGATACTTCTTGAGAGCACCTTTGTGAGCATAGATGTGGAAGCCACAGGTGTAGACCCCTCCAAGTCTGACATTATTGAAATCGCCTGCGTGAGGGTTGAAGGCGGGGTGATAACAGATAGGTTCTCAAGCCTTGTATACCCAGGATACCCCCTGCCTCAAAAAATAACAGACCTTACTGGTATAACCAACGCCATGCTGGTGGGAAAGCCAAAAATGGAGGAGGTTCTGCCCAAGTTCCTTAAGTTTGTGGGCGACAGTGTTATAGTGGCTCACAGGGTAGACAAGGATATGGCTTTTATAGACAAATATTACAAACCGCTGTATGGTAAAAGGTTCAGGCATCCTCACATATGCACCCTGAACCTTGCCAAGAACATACTTACAGACCTTAGGAAATACTCCCTAAAGGACCTTGCAGACTACTTCGGAATAGAATACAAACGAGTCCACAGAGCCATGGATGATGCCCAGACCACAGCCCTTGTTTTTATTGAGCTTCTCAAGCTCCTCTGGCATAGGTTGGGCATAGGCGACTATCTGGGGGTAAAAAGGCTTTCAAAGGGGTAGAAGGTTTTTGAGCCGTTCCATAAGCCCACCTCTTACTTCAACCCCCTCGTCCTTTAGCTCCTTGGCAAGCCTCTCAAGCAGTCCCCTCATGCTGTGGCTTATATCTTTGGGAACCTCTATGCGAAAGGTTATTATGAGGTTCCCCGCACCATTGCCGTTGGGAAATCCGTAATCTGGTAGGGTCTTTGTAGAACCACACTCGGTCCCTGGCTGGACAAAGACCTCTATATCCCTACCATCAAGCCACTTAACCCTTATGGTGCCCCCGAGGACCGCCATGGGAAAGGATATGAATTTCTCCATGTAGAGGTCTTTGCCTACCTTCTTGAATATATCATGGGGCTTTATGCTTATCCTCAAATACAGGTCTCCGGGCTCTCCGCCCCTTTCACCTGTGTGGCCAAAGCCAGAAACCTTAAGAACTTCACCCTCGTCGGTCCCCGGTGGGATCCTTATTAGAACCTTACTTCTCTTGGCGACCCTCCCTCTTCCACCACAAGTAGGACAGAGGTTTTTTATTATGTAGCCCCTTCCTTTACAAACAGAGCATGGTCTTGGGAAGTTAAATATGCCACTAACCCTTCTACCAGTCCCTCCGCAGGCATGACAGGGCACCTTTTCCATCTGACCTTTGTAGCCTTTACCTTCACAGTCGGGACAATCTACCCAACGGTCGTATTCTATTTCCTTCTCGCATCCTAAGGCGGATTCTTCAAGGCTTAGCTCTAACTTTAACCTTATATCCTGACCCCTTTTTGGCTTTGGAGCCCTTCTCATGCCTTGCCATATACTCTCAAGAAAGTCCTGCACATACTCCATGAAATCTCTGTATCTTTTCTCATCACCGTTCTGGAGTATGCGGTCATATTCTGCTCTCTTTTGGTCATCAGAGAGTATGTGATAGGCTTCGTTTATATCTCTAAAGCGCTCGCTTGCCTGAGGGTCGGGGTTTACATCTGGATGCCACTCTTTGGCAAGCCTTCTGTAGGCCTTTTTTATCTCCTCCTTGCTAGCTCCTCTTGCCACGCCAAGGGTTTGGTAATAGTCTTTTATAGGCATGGGCCACCTCTTCAAAAAGATAATATAAGCCTTTTTTCAAGATGAAAAGCTTGTTGCCGAAGGCATAGTTAAAAACATGTTAAAATGTAAAACATGTTGGCGGTAGTTATATTCCTGTTGATTGCGTCCATATCAGCCTATGCCAAAGACATAATGCTAGCCTCCTCCTATCCCATATACTATCCCCTGAAATATCTGGCAGAGGGAAGGTTTGAGGTGGATGTGCTTATAAAGTCTCAGGCGGACCCCCACCACTATGAACTAAAGCCCGATGATATGCTAAGACTTCAAAGGGCTAAGGCTTTTTTCTATCTTGGTGTAGAGGGATGGGAGCAACGGGTAGCAGGTAGAGTTCAAAGGGACAAGGCCTATTCTTTAAGGCAGGGACTTCAGTTCATAAGGGCCGGTAAAGGGCTTGACCCTCACATATGGGTCTCGCCAAGCGCTTACTATCCTATAGTTAAGAATATGCAGCAAGCACTCTCTCGCATTGACCCAGCAGGCTCTGAATATTACAAGAAAAGGGCTGAAGACTTCTTGTCCCAGCTGAAGGATCTTGACGAGGAATACAAAAAAAGCCTATCCACTTGCAAAAGCAAGGTGCTTGTGACCACCCATCTATCCACCGCATACCTTGGGAGGGACTACGGGCTTGAAGTGATAGGTCTAAGGGGTGTGCACGCCGAAGAAGAACCTAAACCTTCGGAGGTAAGAAGGCTAATAGAGAAGCTAAGGCAGGCTAAGGTTAAGGTGGTTTTTGCAGAGCTTGGGCAAGACGAGAGGCTGGCAAGAAGGATAGCCCAAGAGGTGGGTGCAAGGGTGGTGCCTTTGAACACCTCTCTCTTTCCAGAAGAGAAGGGCGATGACTACTTTTCCATAATGAGGAGAAACCTAAATAGGCTTTCAGAGGGTTTGGATTGTCAGCTAAGGTAATAGAGGTTAAAAGCCTTCACTTCCGATATAGGGAGGATGAACCTCTCATAGAGGACCTCAGCTTTTATGTGGAGAAGGGTGAGTTCTTTGGCATTTTGGGTCCCAACGGGGCGGGTAAAAGCACCCTTTTGAGGATACTGTTGGGCTTTATAAAGCCCATAAAGGGTGAGGTGAGGCTCTTTGGGCAGAGTTTGGAGGACTTTTCTGATTGGAGGAGGATTGGTTATGTGCCTCAGAGGTTTTCTGTGGAGAGGGCTTTCACTGGCAATGTGGGAGAGCTTCTAAGGGCTGTGGCACCCAAGGAGAAGGTGGGCTGGGTTATAGCTTTCTTGCACCTTGAGAACCTTCTAAAGAGGCCCTTTGTAAAGCTCTCGGGTGGAGAACAACAGAAGGTTTTGCTTGCTATGGCTCTAACTACTAACCCAGACCTTCTTGTTCTTGATGAACCCATGACCGGTCTTGACATACATGCCCAAGAACATATAGAGCATATTCTAAAAGAAGTGGCAAAGGACAGAACAGTGCTTGTGGTCTCTCATGATGTGGGCTTTGTGCTCAGAAACGCCACAAGGATACTCTGCCTTGGCATGCCCTTTTGCAGGGTGGTAAAGCCAGAGGATTTCCAGAGCCTTATGAAGGACCTTTACAGATTGCACCCTTAACAGAAACTTAACATAAGAACTTTATAATATTCTTAAACTTTTAACAGGAGGAGGATTATGAGGTTAAAAACAGCTTTTACATCGGCGGTCTTAACCCTTGGTATTTCTGCACAAGCATTTGCCCAGGGGCTTACCTTGGGCGAGCAGTATACCCTTAGGAGCTACACGGGCAAAGCCATGGGCGAGACTATGGCAAAGGCTCTGAACGTCCAGCACCTGCATGTGATTACCAACAACACCACAATATGCGCCTCTTTGGTGGGTGCCATAGGTGCAGGATACCTTGACTTGGAGGGCAAGCGTAGATTGGACATCACGGTGCTAAACTCTCCAGAGGATGCTCAAAATCTAAGACCTATGGGGCAGGTGGTAGCCTTAATCTATGGAGGTCAAGCATCTCCTGAGGTAAACTACAACCTTACCAGGGCAACCCTCCGCAAGCTTGCGGATGCGGACTACAAGGGTGCCATCTTTTTCCACTTGAGGATATGGGTGCCCAAGTTTATAGAGCGTGTCGCACAGGAAGACCCAGCTATAGCCAGATACCTTGCCAACAAGGACAACCTCTACACGGCGACCGCAGACTTGCAAAACAAGGTTATAAGGCTCTGGCAGGTTTCTGTAAAGGATGGCAAGCAGGCAACGGTAAAAGAGCTCGGCACTATACCTATGAACTCCACCTGGGAAGACCTCCTGCGTAGGTCCTTGTAATACATCCTGCGGGCGCAAGCCCGCCCCCTTATCTTATAATAAGAATTCATGCTTAAGTCTCTTGCTTTCTTATTCCTTGTTCTCCTTTCTTGCCAGCCCTTGCCCAAGGATGTGCCTCTTGAGAAGTATAGAAACCAGTTTATAGAGGGTCAGGTGCTCCTTGCAGAGGACCTAAAAGGCAAAGCTCCCAAGGAGGGCTTTCTGATAATCTCTGTGAGAGACCTTGAAAACCCCATGCCTTTGGCGGTGCTAAGGGTAAAGAACCCAAAACTGCCCTACCACTTTAGGATAACGGGCAAGCACAAGCTGAGCCACGACAGGCTTATGGAAGGTGAGGTTATAATTACCGCAAGGCTTAGCAAGTTTCAGACCGCAGAGCTTCATAAGGGAGACCTCGTAGGCTCTGTCAACACAAAGGTTGGCACAAAAGGAGTTAAGGTGATAATAAACTCAGAGGTGCAGTGATGGACAGGTTTGTGAAGGCTTTTGTGGAGAGAGGCAAGGCAATTGCGGTGCTTCCAGCCTTGAGCCTTTTTATAAGTGCGGTTTTTCTGGGCTTTTATGGCGTTTACCTTTCTGTGGAGACCCTCTACAAGGTCTTTAAGGACCCAGAGTATCTGGATACTGCCATTCTATCCACCAAGTTCATAGCGGTTATGGACATACACCTGCTGTCGGTAATCCTATACATCTTTGCGGTGGGTCTGTATGAGCTTTTTGTGGGAAAGCTAAATGTGCCCGACTGGCTCAAGATTGAGAGCATAGACCAGCTCAAGGCTAAGCTGGCAAGCGTCATAATACTCATACTGGCTATAACCTTTACCAAAAATGTGGTCAAGTGGAAAGAGCCCCTTGAGACCCTGCTCTTTGGTATAGCCATTGCTATAGTGGTAGGCGTGCTTATCTTTTACTACAAGGTAAAAGAAGAGCATTGATGGAAAGGGCACTAAACCTCAGGGAGCTTACCATAGTTAACGAGGTTGCCAAAATACTCAGCAAGGGACTGGAGTTTACCAAAAGCCTTGAGGAGGTGCTAAAGGTTCTATATTCTTTTTGGGATGTAAGGCACAGCTATGTGGCTCTTTACAAACCAGAGCTAAAGGCACTCAAGATAGTCAAAGCCTTTGGACTAACAGAGGAGGAGGCGGAAAGGGGTATCTTTAGAAAGGGTGAGGGTATAGTGGGAAAGGTATACAAGGACGGCGTGCCAGTCTTTTTGTCAGATACTAAGATAAACGCCTATTTAAACAAGACGGGCTTGAGGGAGAGACTTGAGCCCGGTGAGAGCTTTGTGGCAGTGCCCATAAGGGTTGGTGGCGACACCATAGGCGTGCTTGCGGTCTTTAAGGACTTCGGAGAGGAAAGCGTAGAAAGAGGCGTGGAGCTTCTACTCATAATGGGGACTATGATAGGTATGCTTTACAAATTGGATGAAAGAATAAGTCAGGAAAGGGAAGAGTGGGAAGAGGAGAAAAGGCTTCTCACAAAGGCTCTCAGTGAGCGATACAGTGTGGAGGGTATAGTGGGCAAAAGCCCGGTGATAAAGAACCTTCTTGACCTCATAGAGAGGGTCGCTCAGACGGATGTGAATGTGCTCATAACCGGCGAAAGCGGAACGGGTAAAAGCCTTATCGCAAAGGCTATACACTTTATGAGTAAGCGGAAAGAAAAGCCCTTTATCACCATAAACTGCAGTGCCATCCCAGAGACCCTGCTTGAAGCGGAGCTTTTCGGATACGAAAAGGGTTCTTTTACGGGCGCTTACACCTCAAAAAAGGGAAAGTTTGAGCTGGCAAGTGGTGGAACCGTGTTCCTTGATGAGATAGGCGACATGCCCCTTTCCCTCCAGCCCAAGATACTAAGGGTCATACAGGACAAGGAGATAGAAAGGCTCGGCAGTGAAAAGACCATAAGGGTGGACCTGCGCATTATCTCCGCCACCAACAAAAACCTTGCGGAGCTTGTCTCTCAGGGTCTTTTTAGAGAAGACCTCTACTACAGGCTCAATGTCCTTCCCGTGCACATACCACCCCTAAGGGAAAGAAGGGAGGACATACCCATACTGGTGGACCACTTTTTGGAAATATTCAACCAGAGGTATGGCAAAAGGGTGCGTCTTGACCCAAGGGTCATTGAGGTCTTTATGGAATACCCTTGGCCCGGCAATGTAAGGGAGCTGGAGAACGCTATTGAAAGGCTTGTTATACTGAGGGATGGTCTCATAAGGGATGCGGACCTGCCACCCTACTTCTTTGCAAGGCTATACAGCACAGAGCCAAGGAACATACCGCAGGTAATAGAAAACACAGAGAGGGAGGAGATAATAAAAGCCCTTGAAAAGACTGGTTATGTAAAGTCAAGGGCTGCAAGGCTTCTTGGATACACCTTGCGGCAACTTGACTACCGGATAAGGAAGTATCAAATTCAGGTAAAGAGGTATTGAGGTGAAGGTAAGGATAAAAAGGTATCCAGAAGGCAATGAGGAGTTTGATCTAACCCTCTCTGAACCCATCACCCTCCTTGAGCTTCTCTATAGGCTAAGGGAAGACCTTGACCCAAGCCTTGCCTTTAGGAGCATGTGTAGGGCGGGCATATGTGGAACATGTGCGGTAAGGCTCAACGGCAAGCCAGTGCTTGCCTGCTCCACATGGATAAGAGAGGGGGATATCCTCATTGAGCCCCTTGAGGGCTTTCCTGTGATAAGGGACTTGGTGGTGGACCACGAGGGTATACAGGCAAGGCTAAGAGAGCACAAAGTCTGGCTCACCACAAGGGAAGAGCAGGTGGAGGTAATGGAAGAGACCAACCGTCAAACCTCAAGGAGCTGGGAGTGTATACTCTGCGGTGTTTGTGACAGTGTATGTCCTGTGCTTATGAGCGGTGGGCTCTTTGGCGGTCCCTTGACGCTTACAAGGCTTTACAAGCACCTCCATGACCCAAGGAACGCACAGAAAGACCTAAAAGACCTGCAAAACCTCAGACCAGACCTATGCACACATTGTATGAACTGCTCCCTTGCCTGTCCCAAAAGGCTCATGCCCGAGGGTCTAATAAGGGAGGAGGAAAACCTGCTTGTAGAAAAGGGTCTACTTCAAAGGCAGGTAGGTGGCTTTGACTTTTTGAGTTTTTAGCATTTTTAGCTCGTTAACATTTTAGCTCCCCATGGCTTATAATTTATCCTTAGGATGACTACAAAACTTGTGAAAGGCATAGAATACTTCCTCATGGGCTATGGTAGCCTGCTTGAGCTTATACCTAAGGATGCGAGGGATGCGGAGAACCTATATCTAGACTGGCTGAAGGTGGGAGAAGATTTATGGTGGACTATCCAAGAGGAGGGCAAAGAGCTTGAAGGAAGACAAAGAGGCAAGGCTACCGAAGGAAAAGAGTGAGAAACGTAGCGCTCAAATCACTATCAAAACCATAGGGAGACTTCAGAGTGGTCCTATACCTCCACCTGAGGTTCTTGAAGGATACTGAGAATGGCAGAAAGAGAGCAGTCCTTTAGACATAAAAGCTACTATCTGGGGCAAATATTTGCCTTTTCAGTAGTCCTTATTGCACTCTTATGTGCCACTTATCTTGGTCTAAGGGGTAAAGAATGGCTCGGTGGTGGAATAGGCTTGGGTGCTCTTGCAAGCATAGCCATCGCATATTTTTATAGCCACAAAAGGAGTGAAAAATAACAGGAGGCTAGCATGAAAACCTTTCTTGAGCTACAGCTTTCCGAGCTTGGTGTTGGCACATACCTTGGGGAGCTTGACCAGAGGACCTCTCAGGGCTACAGGGAGGTGATAAGGACCGCCTTGCAGTGGGGCATAAATGTGGTGGACACCGCCATTGTCTACCGATATATGAAGAGCGAGAGGGACATAGGGGAGGTGCTAAGGGAAGTGCCAAGGGAGAAAATGGTGCTTTCCACGAAGGGAGGCTACATACCCTACGATGCGGAGGCTGGGGCGGACCCCAGGGACTACTTTTATGAAAACTTTGTAAACACCGGCATTGTAAAGCTGGAGGAGATGACGCCCCAGGGGCATTACCTGTCTGCACCTTTCATTGAGTGGTGTCTAAACAAGAGCCTCCAGAACATGGACACAGACTATGTGGATATCTATTTTCTCCACAACCCAGAGGAACAGCTCAACTTCTTTGACAGAAAGGCCTTCAACGCAAAGATAAGAGAGTGCTTTGAATACTTGGAGTCCGAGGTAAAGAGGGGCAGGGTAAGGTATTACGGGCTTGCAACTTGGGGAGGCTTTAGGGTATCCCCTGCCAGCAGGCAGTATCTTAACCTTGCAGAGCTTCTAAAGATAGCAGAGGAAGTAGGGGGCAAGGACCACCATTTTAGGTTTATCCAACTGCCCTACAACCTCGGCATGCTAGAGGCATACACTCTAAAAAACCAAGAG
>JAXSPD010000042.1:0-16351 GCA_037926845.1 Candidatus Pampinifervens yunnanense
CCACTTATACATATGCTCTAAGATTCTGGCAAGCTGGCTTATACAAGTCCTGAGCTCTGCCATGCCCTCTATCTCCTCCAAGAGGTTCTCCCAGTCCACGAGGTGGTAGGCTTGTTCTCTTAGCAACTCCATGTTTATCTCAAGCCAAAGGAAGAAGTCCTTTTCATACAAATCTGTAAGCTCTTCCTTGCTTATGGTTTTCATGGCTTTATTTCACCTTTTAGCTCTCTACCCATAACTTCCTCGTAGCTGTAGGGGCATTCTTGGGGCAGGTCTTCCTCTCTTAGCTCTACGTCCAGATCCTGTGCCTGCTCAATTATGTTGGGGATTGCCAGATACCAAGCCCTTTGCAGTTCATCAGGAAGCCTCTTGCCTATGCTTGGAAATGCCCTTATTAGAGCCCTTATATGTCTTCTCTCATTTTCTATGCTTTTTATCCAGCCTATGCCCCCCCTCTCGTAGCCAGCCCTTGTGTATGCTCTTAGATGGTCCCATTTGTATAAATGGACAAGTATGTTCACAAGCCTTTTTAGAGCTTCGTTCAATTCTTGCCTTGCCATGCCCTCTATCTCCTCCAAGAGGTTCTCCCAGTCCACAAGCTCAAAAGCTCTTTCCTTCAAAAGCTCGTAGTTTATCTGTGCCCAGAGGGGAAAGTCCTTGCGGTATAGCTCCCTTAGCTCTTCCTTTGAGATGACCCTTTGGCTCATAAGCTATAAATCTAAGCTCCTTTTATATATATGGTCTATGTGCCTTAAGAAGGCATGAGGGTCAAGGAGTTTCCTAAGCTCGCCTTCCTCAAAGTATTGGCTCACCTCCTTGTCCTCCAGCAGGCTTTTTTCAAAGGCTATGCCTTCCTCCCAGCTCTTCATGGCACACCTTTGCACCATGTCGTAGGCTTTGTCCCTTGGCACGCCCTTTTCCATGAGCCTAACCAACACCTTTGAAGAGGCATAAAGACCATGGGATAGCTCCATATTTTTCCTCATCCTCTCCGGGTCTACCACAAGCCCTTCAAGTATTTCAAGAAAGAGACCCAGCATGTAGTGGAGAGCTATGGCGGAGTCTGGCAAAATAACCCTCTCTGCGGAGGAGTGGGATATGTCCCTTTCGTGCCAGAGGGGGATGTTCTCAAGGGCAACCAGCAGGTTCGCCCTTATTATGCGTGCAAGCCCGCACAACCTCTCTGCGTGTATGGGGTTCTTCTTATGGGGCATGGCGGAAGAGCCCCTTTGACCCTTCTCAAAGGGCTCCATAAGCTCTAAAACCTCCGTCCTCTGAAGATGTCTTATCTCTGTGGCAAACCTCTCAAGGGCGCCGGCTGTAGAAGCAAGGGCATACATGACCTGCGCATGCCTATCCCTTGGCACTATCTGGGTAGACACGGGCTCTACCCTAAGCCCCAGCTCCTCAAGGGCAAGCCTTTCCACCTGAGGGTCAAGGTTGGAGTATGTTCCCACCGCACCGGAGAGCTTGCCGTAAGAAACTGCCTCAAGAGCCTGCAGAAGCCTTTCCTTGTTTCTTTTTAGCTCCTCATACCAGCTTAAAAACTTAAGCCCCAAAGTTATTGGCTCGGCGTGCACTCCGTGCGTCCTTCCCATCATGAGGGTATTTTTGTGTTCAAGGGCAAGGAACCTAAGCCTTTCAATAACCCTGTCCAGCTCTTGGATTATAAGCTCCAGAGCCTCCCTAATCTGCAGTGCCAGGGCAGTGTCCACCACATCGGAGGAGGTCAGACCCATATGAAAGTATTGAGAATATTCCGGTATCTGCTCCCCTATGGCGGACACAAAGGCAAGCACATCGTGTTTGTATTTTCTTTCGTATTCTGATATTCTCCGCACCACCTCTTCGTCCACATGGGTTCTCTCCTCTATTGCCTTTAGAGCCTCCAATGGAATTTTACCAAGTCTGTGCCATGCCCTACATACCGCCAGCTCCACCCTGAGCCAGAGCCTGAACTTGTTAAGTTCAGACCAGATATGTCCCATTTCCTTTCTTGTATACCTTTCTATCATTCAAGTCCTCCTGCTATATCCATGAATGGATACCATAGGTAAGGTCGTGGTATATGGAAAGCAGAGCCTTTGCACCTTCGCCCGCTGCGGTTATTATCTGCTTGGCAAATATGTTAGTGCAATCTCCAGCTGCGTATATACCACGCTCTGAGGTCCTGTTGTTGCAGTCTATTATTATCTCCTCCCTCTGTGTGGTGAGAACACCCAAAGATTTTGCTAGCTCAGAGTTGGGCTTTAGTCCTACCTCCACGAAAACCCCCTCTACCTCTAACTCATAAACCCTCTTGCCCCTAAGGTCTTCCACCAAAACGCTTTTCACACCCCTTTCATTACCCCTTATTTCCAAAACCCTGTGTCTGAGAAGGGGGACTACCTTTTGGCTTGAGAGCACCTTCTCCCTTAGGACCTCGTCCGCCCTGAATTGCTCTCCTATCTCCATAAGGTATATCCTTCTTGCGTAGTTTATGAGCTGGTCTACAGCCTCAAAGCCCGAGTTGCCTCCGCCCACCACCAGCACATCCACATCCCTAAAAAAGGGTGCATCGCAGGTGTAGCAATAGGATACGCCCCTTCCCGTGTATTCCCTCTCTCCAGGCACCTGGAGTTTTCTGTGCTCTGCGCCAGTGCAGAAAAGCACCCTCTTTGTGGCAAATTCCTTTCCTGATAGTGTCTTAAGAAGAAAGCCTTCTTCCATCCTATCTATTCTCACCACCTCGTCAAGAAGCGCACCAACTCCAAGTTTTTCCATCTGTTCTATCATCTTTTGAACAAAGGAAACTCCATCCACCATGGCATAACCCAGATAGTTTTCAATCTCGCCCGCCTTTATTACCTGACCCCCCACATCCCTTGTTATAAGGACAAAGTCCATCCTCTTTCGCTGGGCGTATATGCTGGCAGATATACCCGCAGGCCCTCCACCCACTATGACCAGCTGGTGCATACATCTATTATAAAACCGCTATAATTTTCCCATGTCTTACGAAGAAAACCTACCAGAACCTCTAAGGCTTGCCCTTGAAAGGCTTACCCAAATACCCACTTACGGAGAGCGGTCCGCAGGTAGGTTTATCTACAACTTTCTAAAGCTATCCCCGGAAAAGAGGCTTGAGCTAGTAGAAGCTCTCCAAAAGGTTGCAGAGAAGATTAGACCCTGCAGAGAGTGTGGGCTCTATACGGACCAAGAAATATGCAAAATATGTTCAGACCCAAAAAGGAGCAAGAGGTTTATATGCGTTGTGGAGGAGTCTCAAGATGCCCTTGCCATAGAAAAGCTGGAGAGGTATTCTGGGGTTTACCATGTGCTGGGTGGTAGGATAGCGCCACTTGAGGGTATATCGCCAAAGGACCTAAAAGTGGAAAGCCTTATGGAAAGAATAGAAAGGTATAAACCCAAAGAGGTGATAATCGCCACAAATCCAAACCTTGAAGGTGAAGCCACTGCCAACTACCTTGCAAGACTAATAAAAAAACAGTTTCCTACAATTAAGATAAGTCGCATATCTCATGGCTTGCAGTTCGGGTCCCTTATTGAGCTTGCGGATGAGCTTTCTTTAGAAAAGTCTGTGGAGAACAGAAGGTCTCTTTGAAAATCCTCTCTTTTGAGTATCTTCATGCGAATTCCTGGTTTGAGTATGCTAAGCCTTCTGGGTATTCCGCTCTCATAATCCTGAGCATGTCCATTGCCTACAAGCACCACTATCTTGTGGTTTGGGTATTTTTCCAAAAGCCGTGCTATTGCCAAAGCCATCCCATTATCCCAGGCGTTTTGCACATCAAAGAAACGTCTTTCATCAACCTTTGGATGCATTTTTAGAAAGTCTTTTAGGTCTGCCCTTTCCTTGTCTGTGTTTGGTATGATGGGTGAAGGTAGGCTTTCATCTCTCACCCTGTCAAGACCCTCGCTCCTTATTCTTTGTAGCAGCTCTGAGGAGATGTTTATGGCTACAATCCTTATGCCCTTTTCCTTTGCATATCTCCATATATCCCTGTAAAGGGCTGGGTCATACCCCCACCTCTTTTTGTATTCTGTTCTTGCCAACATTTCTTCCTCCCCTATCTGGCAGGAAACATACTGGTCAAGGACATCTTGAAAGGGTTGTTGAAACATTTCCATAGCTACTACTAGCCTATAACCCTTTGAATTCAAGAGCCTTATAACTTTTAGCTGAAATATATGGTCCTCTTTGCTTGTATGCTCCTCTGGTAAGAATATTACCTGATAGCTATCGGGGAAATTTTCTAGATTTTCCTGAGATTTTGTGATGGAAATCAGCATAGCAAAGAGTATGAAAATATACATCATGCTATAATTTTAATCCGATAAAACTCTAAAAAAGGAGGCGTAAAATGGCAAGGAAACCCAGGAAGAAGGGCGGAGCAAGGTATAAAAGGGTTGTTCTTTCTCTGCCTAAAAGGCTCTACTATGTGCTAAACGGCATAGCTATGGGCGACGAAAGAAGGCTCAACAGGCTAATAAAGGGTATACTTGAGGATAAGCTCATGGAGTCAACTGTGGCTGAGCTTGAGCTATACCTTGGAAAGACAGAAGAGGAGGAAGAGGAAGAAGAACAAGCATCAGAACAACAATGATAAGTAGCCGGATAAGTGCCCTCGCACCCTACAAGACAGAAACCACAAAGGCAAGGGTCAGGCTTTCTTCAAACGAGCTCTCCATTGATTTTCCCGAGGACATAAAAAGGCGCATAGGGGAGGAGGTCTCCTGTATACCTTTCAACAAATACCCTGACCCAGAGGCAAGGAAGTTAAAGGAGGTTATAGCCCTTCGCTTTGGAGTAGGTCCAGAGAACCTGGTCTTGGGAAACGGTTCAGACGAGCTCATATATTACCTCTCCATGGTGGTGGGCGAGTTCAATAGAGGCGTTTTCTATCCTGTGCCCACCTTTTCTATGTATGGCATATCCGCTCAGGCTTTGGGAAGGGAAAGGATAGAGGTAGGGTTGGGAGAAGACTTTGACTTAGACCTTCAAAAGAGCCTTAAAGCCACGAGAGAGAAAAAACCGGCCCTTGCCTACTTTGCCTATCCCAACAACCCCACAGGAAACTGTTTCAGCCAGGAGAAGGTTAAAGCCATAAGGGACGAAGGTGTGTTCACCGTAGTTGACGAAGCCTACTACCACTACTCTGGGAAAACCTTCCTCAAAGAGGCTCTTGAAAGGAATGATACAGTGGTGCTTAGAACCCTTTCAAAAATAGGGATGGCTGGGCTTAGGGTAGGTGTGCTTATTGGAAAGGAAGAGGTGGTAAGGGAGATAAACAAGGTAAGGCTTCCCTTCAACATAACCTACCCCTCTCAAGTTATAGCAACCCTCCTGCTAGGGGACTTCTACCACATAATTGAGGAAGCTATAAATAAGGTAGTTTCGGAAAGGGAAAGGCTCTACAAGGAAATGCTGAAGATGGAAGGCATAAGGGTTTATCCGTCAGAGGCCAACTTCATATTCTTTAAAAGCCTTTGTATGTCGGGGGATGATCTTCATAGGAGGCTCTTGCAGAGGGGTGTGCTTGTAAGAAACTTCTCTTACATGGTCCCAGATTGCCTAAGGGTAAGCATAGGAAGTCCAGAGGAGAACGACACCTTTCTTGAGGCTATGCACGAGGTTCTTGGTGCCTCTTGACAAATGAGAATAATTTGCATATAATAAAAGAAAACATGATGGAGGTTAGCCATGAAGAAGATAACTCGAGAGGAAATACTCAACATCTACGAGTATGAGAAGGTGCGCCCCCAAAAGGTCCAGGAGATAATCCAGCTCAAGAAAAGCAGAAGGGTTTTCATAGAGCCTTGGGTTCACCTTGTCTTTGAAAACAGGGACACTGTATGGTTCCAAATTCAGGAAATGATTAGGGCAGAAAGGATGGTAAGGGAAGAGGAAATACAGCAGGAGATAGATGTATACAATGAACTAATACCCGACAAGGGGGAGCTATCCATAACCATGTTCATAGAGATACCCGAAGCAAGCGAGAGAAAAAGGCTCCTTCCACAGCTTGTGGGCATACACGACCACCTATATTTTCACATAGGCAATAAACATACAATAAGAGCTATTGCGGACGAAAGGAGCAAAGAGGACTACGAATATGGAAAGGCAGCGGTGGTGCATTTTCTAAAGGTTAAGTTTACACAAGAGCAGATAGAGGATTTCAAGAAAGAACCTGTAAGGGTTGAGATAAACCATCCCAACTATAAGGCTATGAACCTTATACCAGAGGAGGTAAAGGCAGAGCTTATAAAGGACCTAACTTTTGATTAAAATATCTTTAGATGATACATGTTTATGCAAGCTCTGGGGGCCTTTTTAAGAAGTTCAGCCTTGACCAGTTTGGCGACATAAAGAGAGAGGCTGTTATATGGCTTGATGTAGAAAAACCAAGCGATGCGGAGATTGACTGGCTAAGGAGCGCCATAGGCTTTCAGATGCCACCGAGGGAGGTCTTTGGAGATATTGAAATAAGCAGTAAATACAAGGAAGAGGGAGAAGCTATATACATGAACCTATCCTTTGTTATACAGCAAAAAGAGGACATAAGCGTTGAGCCCGTGCTCTTCTTTATAAAGGGCAGATACATGGTAAGTATACGTTATAGGGATATACCTAGTATGCTGATATTCGTAAAGAGAATGGAACAGAACCCAATAAACTTTCAATTTCCAGAAGCCATATTCTCACAGATAGTTCACATAGAGGTGGACAGGCTTGGCGACAGACTTGAAATACTGGGAAGGAGGATAAGAAACCTAAGAAAAGAAGTATTTGTAGAACAGTCCGAGGAGATAATAAAGGAGATATCCTACTACGATGAGCTAAATATAACCATAAGGGAGACCATAAACGAAAAACTTAGAATTTTGAGCCACTTTGTGAAAAGTCCAAAGATAAATGCCCAAACAAAGAGGGAGATAAAGATTGCCCTTGACGACCTTCATACACTCCTGGACTATACAAGCTTTTACATGGACAAGCTAGACAGCATACAAAACTCCCTGCTAGGCCTTATATCCATAAAGCAGAACGAGGCTGTAAAAGTCTTTACTGTGCTTGCTACCATATTCCTACCTGCCACACTTATAGCCAGCATCTTTGGTATGAACTTTGAATATACACCTGAACTCCACTGGAAATACGGCTATCCCTATGCCCTTTTCCTCATGGTGGCCACCACACTTTCCCTCATATACTGGGTCAAAAAGAAGGGTTGGCTATGAGATTAAGCTACAGCAAAGAAGACCTCATCATAGGCTTTTTCATAGTCTTTGCCATATCCTACCCCTTTATCACCGCCCTTCTTATATTCCTGCAAGACATGCAAGAAAAAAGGCACGAGACGGAGGAAGTGAGATCCTTCTACAGTTTTCTGCTTGGGCAAGAAGAGTGCACGCCAGATAGGGCACAAGAGCTTTCAAGGTTTATGTCTGAGGACCTTTCAGAGGAAATGGGTGGTGCGGAGGGACTACTCAGGACTTGTCAGTCCTACAGGAGAGCATATCCCAATTCAAGGGTTGAAGAGAAAGTTGTGGGCGACGGTCAACTGTTGGCTACCCTTGTTAGAAAAGAAAAGGGCATTATACAAAGGTCTATCTCTGTAAAGGTCTACTACAAAGTGGAGGACAAGAACATAAAGATTGAAAGGCTTGAATATGAGAAAGGGAGTTGACATAGGGGGTAGTTTTATAAAGGTTTATTGGGAGGATGGTAGAAGGGAAAAGCATTACATAAGGGACATTTCAAGGGATAAGGAGAATTTCCTAGAAAAAATAAGGGACATAGCCCTTGAGGGAAACCCGTCCTCAGTGGGGGTTGCAGTGGCAGGCTTTACCTCCCTGGAAGGAAAGGTCTACAAGTCTCCAAACATACCCGCCCTTGATGGGGTTAATCTTAGAGAGCTTTTGGAGGGACCCAAGGTAAAGGTGGTTAACGATGTTTCTGCGGGGGCTTTTGGAGAGTGGTTTTATGACCATAGGGAAAGCAGGGTTTTGCTATTTGTTGCGGTGGGCACTGGGCTTGGTGCTGGGCTTGTGGTGAATGGAAAGCCTTTTCTGGGAGCGTGCGGAAGTGCTCTTGAGCTGGGCCATCATATCATAGTAAAGGATGGAGAGATATGTAGCTGTGGCAGGCAAGGATGCTGGGAGGCTTATTGCTCCTCCTATGGTTTAGAAAGGCTATACAAGAACCTCTCAGGCTTGGAGATAAGAGATTATGAGATTATACAGAGGGCAAGGGAGGGAGAAGAGGCTGCTATGCAAGTCCTGAGGACTTTTAGGGAATTCTTGCTCCTTGGCCTTATGAACGCAGTGCACATACTCAACCCAGACAGGATTGTGTTGGGGGGAGGTCTTATAGACTCTATGAAAGGCTTTCTTGTGGACCTTGAGAAGGGACTGAGGAGCCTTTGTGAAAGCTTGCCAGCGCAGTGCTTTAGCCTTCACTTTTCCTCCTGTGCTGAATACTGTATGGCAAGGGGAGCTTTAGCCCTTTCTCTTGCGGACGATATTTAACAATAATGGAGATAAGAAGAATAGAAGGCATACTTCTCCAGCATGCTGTTGAACAAGCCCAATCTTCCCGAGCTCAAAGAACTGGAGAAGACCTAAGGATAAAGGTATTATCAGCGGTGCCCAATGTGCTTCTTGAGATCTCCTCTAGTGGAGGTAGTGCTATAAGGGCAGAGGTTTCATCCTCTGAAGGAAATTTTATAAACCTTACCGTGAAGGGAGGCTTTGAGCTCAGGGCGGAGAACAAGTCCTCACTGACCCTTATACCAGGGGACTTACTTGAACTAACTCTTGAGAGTGAAAACCCCCCAACCTTTAAAATAACAGGTCTATACAGGAAGGGATACACAGAGGACCTCCTAAGTCTCTTCTTAAAGGCCGAAGAAAAATTCCAAATTCCCATAAATCCCGAAAGACTAAAGGAGAATGTGGAGAATTCTGGACTTTTTTACGAAAGGAAACTCTTGGAGCTACTTTTTGGGAAGTTAAAACCAGAACATCTAATGAAGGATATAAAAGCTCAACTTATACAGCCCCTACTTGCACATGCCAGAGAACTCTCCACTTTGTTAAATATGGAATACGAACAGAATACAGAAGGTATAAGGAAACTTCTTGAAACTCTAAAGCAAAAGATAGAGACCTTCAATTTTATCTCCTCATCCCTCAAAGGCCTTTTGCTCCAAGACCTTGACCATCAACAATATGCAAGTTTTATAAGGATGCTTGAGGCTATGGGTGGAAGACCTATTATAAGGGCATTGGAAGATAAGAATATACCAGCTCTGCTGCAAGACCTTTGGAACTTGGCAGAAAGAGGTGTCCTCAAGGAATACAAGGAAGTGTTTGAAAGGCTGATGACTTCTCAAGAACGAGCTGTTAGGGACTTTTTTAGGCTTGTGGCTGACCCATCACGGGGTGATATAAAGGAAGCATACAGAGTTTTCTTAGAATATATGGATAGGGGCACAGGCCTTTTGGAGTTCTACAACAGCAAAGGGCAACATATGGAAAGTCTTCTTAATAGGCTGGACTTTGTAAACAACCTGCAGTGGCTAGCTGCACAGCAGGGAGATGCCTTCTATTTTCCAGCTTATTATGAAGGAGGCAGGGGCGGGCTTTTGTTCAAGGCTGGAAGGGACTACTCGGTGGTTTTCAGGTTTGAGTATGGTGATGGCTTTGTGGCAGGTCTCTTAAGAATGCCAAGGACTGGAGGGCATTTAGATGTAATGTTCTTTACAGATATACAGAAATTAGCGGAGAAGATAAAGGTCGGCAAGGATATGCTTGAGAAGATGCTGGCAGAAGAAAAAATCAAACTCAGGAACTTTTCTGTAAGTGTATCCACTAGAGAGCAGGTTGCGGACACAGTAAGGTCCCTTTATGGAGAAGGTTTTCTATTACTTGCGTAGCCATGGAGGACAAAAAAAAGGCTATAGCCCTAAGATACGAGCAGGGCAAAGACAGAGCGCCCGTCCTAGTAGCAAAGGGCACAGGAGAGCTTGCGGAGAAGATAATTGAGACTGCCAAGAAGCATGGTGTGCCCGTCCTGGAGGACAAGGCACTTATATCCGCCCTTATGAAGGTAGAAGTCTACGAAGAGATACCTCCAGAGCTATACAGGGCTGTGGCAAAGGTGTTGGTGTTTATAAAGACTATAAAGAGCTCAAGCTAGGTTCATGTATGCCCTACGGGCAAGGGTTATCTGATACTTTAAAAGACTAGAAAGGTTGTGTATTTCCTCCAAGGCACTCACAAAAATATAATAGTCTTGCCCCTTGTGAGCCTCCTCTAAGGAGGAGAGTATATGTCTTATCCTCTGGATAGGGTCGCCCTGTTTCCCTTTAAGGAAAATAGGACAGGACTCTTCCACTGCAGGAAGTATAAACCCCATCCAAGATAAGGCTTCAAGCACAAGGTTGAGGGCATAGTCGTCTCTAGCATCTTCTGGCGAGCTGAGGATCTCCTGTATTATGTCAAGAAGTTCAATGTTATAGTAAAGAATATCAAAGGCGGTGCTTACGCTTAGCTTTGCCTTCTGCAAGCCTGAGACAAGGAGGAGGTTTACCAGCTTCTCCTGAAGGGAAAGAAGCTCTTCAACCCTTTCTAATATATCCCTCATAGTATGTATTTGGAAAGCTCCACATCCTTTACTATGCCTTCCAGCTTTGCCCTTACAAACCTTGCGTCTATGATTATCCTCTGACCCGATAGCTCTGGAGCGTTAAAGGATATGTCTTCAAGGAGCTTCTCCATTACCGTATGAAGCCTTCTTGCCCCTATGTTCTCCGTGCGACTGTTGGCATCCTCCGCAATGCGTGCTATCTCCTCAAGGGCATCATCGGTAAACTCAAGCTCAACTCCTTCTGTTTTGAGGAGCTCCGTATATTGCACTGTTAGGGCATTTTTTGGCTCTTTGAGTATTCTTACAAAGTCCTCTCTTGTGAGAGAGCTTAACTCAACCCTTATGGGAAACCTTCCCTGAAGTTCTGGCATAAGGTCTGAGGGCTTAGATATGTGAAAAGCACCCGCTGCGATGAAAAGTATATGGTCTGTTCTTACTGGTCCATACTTGGTCTTTACTACCGTTCCCTCCACTATGGGAAGAAGGTCTCTTTGAACTCCTTCCCTTGACACTCCTGGACCTACGCCTGGAGTTTTCACCGCAATCTTGTCTATCTCGTCTATGAAAATTATCCCAAAGTTCTCCGCCCTACTTATGGCTTCCCTTGCCACCTCCTCTTGGTCTATGAGCTTTTCTGCCTCTTCTGATTCAAAAACTTGAAGGGCTTCTCTGACTTTGAGCCTTCTTCTTTTCCTACCACCGCCAAGACCACCCAGCATGTTTCTAAGCTGTTCTTCAAGCTCCTCAAGACCTGGAGGTCCAGCTATGCCTATAACTGGCACAAATTTTTCTTGAACTTCAACCTCTATAACCCTGTCTTCTAATTCTCCCTTTTTGAGCTTTTCCCTCATTTCCTCTCTTTTACCAGCATCCTGAGGGCTTCTTATTCCAAAGCTAAGCTGTTGAGGGACAAGGTAGTCAAGAAGCCTTTCTTCCGCAAGCCTTTTTGCCCTTTCTCTAACCTCCTGCATTTTTTCCTGTTTTACCATCTGGTAGGAGACCTCCACCAGCTCCCTTACCATGGACTCCACATCCCTTCCCACATAGCCTATCTCCGTATACTTTGTGGCTTCCACTTTGACAAAAGGTGCTTTTATAAGCTGGGCTATCCTACGTGCTATTTCTGTCTTTCCCACACCAGTGGGACCAATCATGAGGAGGTTCTTGGGTGCCACCTCATCCCTTATATGCTCTGGCAGTTTCTGTCTTCTCCATCTGTTCCTTAGGGCTATGGCAACCGCCCTTTTGGCACTTTCTTGCCCCACAATATACTTGTCTAGCTCCTCCACTATTCTCTTAGGTGTTAGATCCTCAAGAAGGTCAGAAAGGTATTTCGTCATCGTCCGCCTTCTCCCATTCCAAGGTTTCTATTTCAACATTCTTCACAAGTTCATCAAGATATCTATCAAGGTCCTGAGGAAAAGCATCTGGCTGAAAACTAAAGGGGAAAACCCTCTCTACCACCTCTATGGGTGGATTTCCGACCCCAAGGGCTGGCTCTATGACCTTGGGTGAGCGTCTTGTAGCCTCAAGGCATGCCATCTTATATGCCTCAGAAAGTGCGGTCTCTATATCTGAGAACCTCGCCACCTCATCTCCATATTCGTAAAGAACTATATCGTAAGCCTTTTCCTTGAAGGTTTCCCAGTCGTGCACTTGGACCACATATTCCCTACCTTCTAATTCCCTCGTTTCCACACAGCTTTTATCCTTGAGCTTAAAGGATATTATGTAGGCATCTACAAGGTATCTGTCCGCATATACATCGGGGAAAAAGTAAAATTCCATAGTCTTTATAATATAGCATTCATGCGTATATTTTCCAACTCTGAAGAGGAGACCCTCAAAATTGGAGAGCTGATAGGTAAGTCCCTCAAGGGTGGAGAGATTATCTGCCTTGTGGGTCCGCTGGGTGCTGGAAAGACCACACTGGTGAAGGGCATAGCAAGGGGCATGGGAATACTCCAAGGTTATCAGGTGAGAAGTCCCACCTTCACTCTGGTGAACGAATACCCGACCCTTAAGGGACCACTTCTGCATGCGGACCTATATAGGGTAAAAGATTTGGACCTTGAGGAGTTTGTGGGTAGGGGGGTTCTTGTGGTAGAGTGGGGAGAGAGCTTGCCAGTGTGCACCTGCACTATAAGGATAGAAATAGTAGATGAGGGTAGGATTCTGGATTTCTCCAAGTGTGAAGAGCTTGCTACAGTCCTTTTGTATGGCAAAGCCTGTTGAGATGTTTTAGCTCAAACCTGCCAAAGTTATACCTAAGGTGGGTTATTCCTGTGTTGTCCATGTGTATGTTCCAGAGGTTTTCTAGCCCAAGACCAAGTGCAAGGCATGTGATGGCATGAAGGGTCCCACCGTGTGCCACTATCAGAAGGTTCTCATAGTCTGACCTTAGCACATCCGTCATAAAGCTCTCTACCCTCATTCTAAAGCTCTCCATGTCTTCCTGGGTGGGTAGGGGGTTTTTCAGAGGGTTTGAAAGCCACGCTCGGAAAACCTCTCCCTCTTCCTGCATGAGCGTCCAGAAGTGTTTACCCTCATAATCTCCAAAGGACATCTCCCTGATGCGTTCATCCACCACCACCTCAAGACCCAAAACATCTGCCACCGTGAGGGCTGTCTTGTATGCCCTTTTTTGAGGGGAGGAGTATATTACCTGCAGGTTTTTGTCCAGAAACTCCCGAGCCACCAGCCTTGCCTGAACAAAGCCCAGAGGAGTTAGGTCGCTGTCCAGCTTCCCCTGAAATATGCCCTTCTCGTTATACTCGCTCTGGGCATGACGGAGAAGGTAGAGGTTTTTCAAAGTCTAAAAGTTTTTACTGTAGTTATAGTTTTTAACCTTACCTGTCTTTTTATCCACAACCACTGTTAGTTCGTTGCATACCTCCTTGCTAGACGCTGCACCCAATCCTGGTATGGTTACTCCTGTCCCACCTGTTCTGCAGTATTTGTATATATAAAGCTCGTCATCTCCCATGCTTGTTACCATGGTGGGTGCTCCGAAGAGACCAATAACTTCAGTTCCTGTGGTTTGACCACTTACTATCTTACTTAGGTTCTCCTCCTTTATAGGTTTACCCGTTTCGTGCTTTGCCACGCCAATTGCGCAGGATGATATAGCCACAGCTAAAAGCGCTATGAAAAGCTTTGACGTTGCTACCCTCATTTTTTGCCTCCTTGTAGTTTTTCTTCACTTAATTATACCATAAACTCACCCTTCAATTCAATTCTGACAACACTGCCTATCATCTCTGAAAACTCTTGTCTATAAAAATCCAGATAGTTCTCGGTAATCAACCAGCCATTTCCCAAAACTGTAGCTCTAAGAGTTCTACCTAGATTAGCTTTCCAGAAGGCTTCCCTTTTTTGGATGTCAAGTCGCCTAAGAGTAGTGACTTTGCCTTCTCTGTATTTGGGTGTAGTCTTACCCTCCATCTTACTTGCCTTGGTGAAGGGTCTGTCCGAATAGGGGAATATGTGCATGTAGGCTATGGGTAACTCTTCCAGAAGTTTGTAGGTTTGCTCAAAGTCTTCCTCTGTTTCTGTGGGAAAGCCCACTATAATGTCTGTGCCTATGGCGGATATGGGTCTTTTGCTTATTATCTTATCCACAATCCTTACATAATCGCTCACTGTGTATTCCCTCTCCATAAGCTGTAAAATTCTGTCAGACCCGCTTTGAAGTGAAATATGAAAGTGAGGTGCTATCTTTTCCTCTGAAGTTATAAGCTCCAAAAGCTCTCCGTCTATCTCGGAAGGATGCATGGAAGAAAGTCTTATAAGTTCAATGCCCTTGACTTCTATAAGCCCTCTTAGAAGCTCATAAAGACTTGTTCCCATGTCCCAGCCATATTGAGTTAGCTGTGTGCCTGTTAGGACAACTTCTTGAAAGCCTTTTTGTGCCAAGAGTTCCACCTCTTTTATAACCTTCTCAGGTGGGACGCTTCTTACCTTTCCTCTCGCATAGGGTATTACACAAAAAGTGCAAAAGCGGTTGCACCCCTCTTGGACCTTTATAAAGGGTCTTGCCTTTTCAAAAAAAGTTATAAGGTCAAAGCTCTCAAGTCTTGACTGACGGAAGATGTTATCCACAAAGATATTTTTTCCTTTATCCTGCAGAAACTCCTCAACCAGCTCAACTATCCTGTGCTTGTGAGAGTTTCCCACTACCATATCCACGTCCTGCATGCTTGATAGTGCCTGTGGGTTTACCTGTGCGTAGCACCCTGTGGCTACCACTAAGGCTTTTGGATTTTTTCTCTTTGCCCTATGGATTGCTTGACGGGAAGACCTATCCGCCTCTGAGGTGACGGTGCATGTATTTATTATGTAAATATCCGCCTTCTCTTGGTCATTTACAAGTTCGTAGCCCTTACACTTAAAGTAGTTTGCCATAAGTTCTGTATCAAAGGCGTTGCTCCTGCACCCGAGGGTTATGAGAGAAACTTTCATAGGTTTTAAATTTAAACCTTGACAAAAAGGAGAAAAGTAAGTATATATATACTATCATATGAAGGAGGTTTTACATGTTTACCATAACCGAGTATCTAACAGAGGAACACAGGGAGTGTGATGACCTGTATGCAAGAGTGGAGGAGCTTGTGAACTCAGAAAGGTGGGAAGAAGCCAAGATTGCTTTTGAAGCCTTCAAAACTGAAACCCTAAAGCACTTTCAAAGAGAAGAGGAGGTGCTATTTCCTGAGTTTGAAGGAAGGACAGGGATAGTCATGGGTCCTACGCAGGTTATGAGAATGGAGCATGCTCAGGCGAAAGAGCTTATACAGAGGATGGAGCAGGCTCTTGAAAAAAGGGACAGGAAGACTTTTCTCTCCACTGGAGAAACCTTTATGATACTTATACAACAGCACAATATGAAAGAAGAGCAGATACTCTATCCCATGTGTGACCAGCACCTTGATGCACCAGAGGTTGTGCAAAAGATGGAAACACTATGAGCTTTCCCAAAGGGTTATCCCTATCTCAGGCTCCACCTTTCATTGTTGTTTCAGGCTTTTTTATAACAGCTTGTCTTTTGTGGTTTTTGGGTTCCTTGCTTGAAGTCTATGCCCTTCTAACAAACAGATTAAGCATACCTTTCCTTACACATATAACCACCGTTGGCTTTGCACTCTTTACTATGTTTGGTGCCCTTTTTCAGATGCTTCCTGTTGTGGCAGGTGCGGTAATACAAAAGGCAAAACAAAAGGCTTTTATCTCTTGGCTTCTTTTATTGCCGGGCTATCTATTGCTGTTATTTGGTTTTTATTTAAGTAGCTTTTCTGCACTTCTTGCTGGAGCATCACTCCTCTTTACAGGGATAGCTTACACAAGCCTTCTTATGCTTAGTAGGCTTATGAGGATAAAAAGCTATACTCCTACCTCGCAAGGCATAAAGTTTGCACTTTTGTTTGTGCTTATAGGAGGGTTTTCTGGCTTTCTTACTGCACTTTCTTATGGTGGCTATACAGACAACACAGAAGCCTTTCTGAAAGTGCACCGCCTATTTATGCTCTTTGGATGGATATTCCTTCTCATAGCAAGCGTTTCTTTTCAGGTTGTAGAAATGTTCTTTGTTACAAAAGCCTATCCAAGACTTTACGCTATGAATTTCCCATACCTTTTGACTCTTGCACTCATCTTTTCTCTTTTTGAGTTCAAACTATCAAATCTTCCACTTTCTATGCT
>JAXSPD010000043.1:0-15607 GCA_037926845.1 Candidatus Pampinifervens yunnanense
AAGCACCAACACCTTGTCCGCATCAAAGCCCCTTATACTCAAAAAGCTCCTTCCCCTCGACCTGAGGGTAAAAAGACTGCTGTCAAAGAGGGTGAGGTCTCTTAGGTTTTCGTGCCTGCTCTGGCTTTCCAGCTCCTTCTTCTTTATGAGGTTAACCGGTGGTGGTGCCAGCTTTTGCTCCAGCTCCTGTCTTGTGGCGGATATTACCACATCCTCAAGCCTTTCCTCCGCAAGGGCTGTGGAGCTAAAAACCGCAAGCATTAAAAGTTTTTTTCTCATCTTTGCCCCTCCTACCAGACCATAACCTTTGTTTTTTCATCCGCAAGCATAGGAAAAACCACCTGCGGGTTTGCCCACTGCAGGCCCTCCGCAAGGACTTTCACCTTCAGCTTTCTTCCCCAGTATGGGCAGGCGTAGACCTGACCCCCTTCCCTTATTACCTCTGTCAAAGCCTTCCTGTAGGGAGACTTGCCCTTGTAGTCCCTGTCCGCCAGCTTAACGGAAGGTCCCTCAAGCACCACCACCACATGCCCACCAGAAGAGAGCAGGGACTTAGCCATGGTGAGGGCGGTTTCTGTCTTGTGGTGGCTCTCCTCGGAGACAAACATAAGCACCCTTATGCCTTCAGCCTTTTCATGCGTGCCATAGGCAAAGGCAACTACAAAACTAAGAAGCAGTATCAATATGCTCCTCATGGCAAAACCTCCTCTAAAAAAGCGGGAGGCAAGGCAAGCGCCCCCCCATGAGCAAGAGCCTGCATGTTAGTGATAGACCTCAATCTGACCGGGCTTTCTGAGCATTTTGTTGACCTCATCGTAGTGTTCCAGCTCTTCCTTGAGCTTTTCCCTTGTCCACTCCTCGAGCCTTGGGTCCTTGTCCTTTACAAGCTCAAGCAGTGCCTTGTATTCCTCAAAGGCTTTTAGCTCATGCTCCAGAGACTCCTTTAGTATCTCCTCAATCTCGTGCCTGTAGGTCTCCAACAGTGGACCTATAGCCAGCGAGGGATGACCGCCAAGGTAAGTGATAAGCTCTCCCACTTCTCTTGCATGCTGGAGGGCTTCTTCTGCCTGTTTTTCCAACCACTTGACTATGGGTATGCGGTTTACCCCATAGACCATGAGGGCGTAGTGGGTGTAGCGCACCACACCCGCCAGCTCCAACTCAAGGATACGGTTGAGCCTCTCAATGACCGCCTGCTTGTCCATGTCTATACCTCCAAAAGGGTCGTTATCACAAAAACAAGAAACATAAGGTCTACCGCCAAGAGCCAAAAAAGCTCACTCCAGTCTGTGTTCCCCATGGCTCACCTCGTATTGAGACCTGATATCAAAAATATACTAAAATAAAGATTAAGTGTCAAGATGATTTTTCTCATGCTCCATTAGCCTCCTTATCTCCCTCTCCAGAGAGCTCACACCATGAGAATTGCAGAAAATACAGCGGTCGCCCGCATAGTCCTTTGCAAGCCGAACCATATTATGTCCCACAAGCCCTGTAAAGACGATAACCCAGTCTGCACACGCCAGGGCATTGTCAATGTTCTGCTGGGTCTCTTGGTTGATAAACTTAATGTGTAGCCCATACCTCTTGGAGATCTCTCTTACCCTTGCTCTCATGCGATCGTGTCCGCCAAGCACCAAAAGCTTCATGGCCGCCTCCTAATTTTGAAATTTGATATCAATATTATATCAGGCGAAGGGGAAAAGTCAATATGAGCTATGTCAAAGTGCCTTATAATTTTTTCTGTGAAAGAGATAAAAACACCTTACCTTGCGGTGGATGCTGTCCTCAGGCTTTGGGAAGGAGAGCGTTTTAAAGGCGTAGTGCTCATAGAGAGGTTATTCCCTCCTTATGGTATGGCCCTTCCGGGTGGCTTTGTGGAGGTGGGAGAGACAGTGGAATCTGCGGTGCTAAGGGAAGTAAAGGAAGAGACTGGGCTTTCCGCACGGATAAACAGGCTTCTTGGCGTCTACTCAAGCCCCCAGCGGGACCCACGCTTTCATGTGGTTTCTGTGGTCTTTGTGTGCGATGCAAAGGGGGAGCCAGTAGCAGGAGATGATGCAAAGAAAGTAAGGGTTTACAATTTAGAAGACATTCCCCTTGACCTCTTGGTTTTTGACCACAAAAGCATATTGTTGGACTATATGAAAAAGTGATGTGATAAAATTTATGAAACATTTGCCTTCGGAGGAGCTGTATGACCAAGGAGTTTGAAATAGGCATAAACTTACTCAAAAGGGTTCAAAAGGAGCTTGAGGAGCTCTCTCAAGCTCAAGACAGGCTTACTGCAAGGAGAATAGTTAACGCCATAGTGAACCCAGTCACCGCCTCCGCATACCAGATAAGGGTAGGTGATGGTCCACACAGGGAAGATCTCCTTGAAAACCTTCTAAAACTTGTTAAGGAAATGAGAGACCTGACGGACATCAATGGTCTGAAGGAGACCATAGAGAGGGTCCTTAGGTTGGTCAAAGAGGTAGAGGAAGCTACGGCAGAGAAAAAAGAAGGTTAGAAATATGGAACCTGTAACTTTGAGAAGCCTCCAGAGAAAAAAACGGGAGGGCACGAAGATAACTATGGTCTCCACCTATGATTACCTCTCTGCGAGGCTCTGCGAGCAGGTGGGTATAGATTGCATACTGGTGGGCGACTCTCTTGGAATGGTCTTTCAGGGACTTGACTCAACCCTGCCTGTAAGCCTTGAAGATATGATATACCATGCCAAGGCTGTCCGAAGGGGTGCAAAGAATTGCTTTGTAATAGTGGACATGCCTTTTATGAGCTATCAAGTAAGCCTTGAGGAGGCCATAAGAAATTGCGGGAGGGTTATGAAGGAAACTGGTGCAAACGCAGTGAAACTTGAAGGTGGTGAGGAGTTGGCAGAGCTCGTGCATAGGCTTGTAAGAATAGGGATTCCTGTAGTAGGGCACATAGGCTTTACACCCCAGAGCGTCCATGCTTTGGGAGGATACAGGGTGGTGGGCAGAGCAGAGGAGGAAGCCCAGAGAATAAGGAAGGATTTCAAAGCTCTGGAAGAGGCTGGAGCTTTTATGGTGGTGCTTGAAAGCATTCCAAAGGACCTTACCAAGGAAATAACAGAGGGCTCAAAGGTTATAACCATAGGCATAGGTGCAGGACCTTACTGCGATGGGCAGGTGCTTGTGTTTCATGACCTTGTGGGCCTTGTGGAAGAGATAAAGCCCAAGTTTGTAAAGAGGTATGTAGAGGGGGCGAACCTTTTCAGGGATGCTCTTAAAAGGTTTAAAAAGGAAGTGGAGGAGGGGGCCTTCCCCTCTGAGGAGGAAAGCTATGGATGAGGCAAAGCTTCTGGAGCTTCTAGTAAAGTTGGGATACATAAGCAGAGACAAGGCTATGGAGGCTCAAAAGGAAAAGGGAAAGGACGAAGATATAGTAAGCACTCTACTAAGGCTAGGCTTTATTGACGATGTTAGGCTTATAGACTTCTATCAGAAATACATGCCCCAGAGGCTTTGGAAAGGTAGCCTTGAGAATGTGGAGCTTCCAGATGGAATAAAAGAGAAACTTCCAGAGAGCCTGCTAAGAAAACACCTTATTGCACCTGTTAAGTACGAGGACGGTAAGCTTTATGTTTTGACTATCAACCCCTTTAATCAGAGTGCCATAAACGAGCTCAGGTTTAAAACAAAGATAAATACCATAATACCATACGCTTCCACGAAAAAGGCAATAGAAGACCTCTTGAACAAACTATATCCTGCAGTAGATAGAATTGTGGAGAGCTTTGATATGGCCGATGAGGTAGAAATAGAAGCGGAGGAGATGGATCTTTCTCCTGAAATGCTGGCAGCAGAGGCTGGGGAAGGACCTATAGTTAGATTGGCAAACTTTATCATAGCGGAGGCAGTAAACCTTGGAGCTTCGGACATACACATAGAACCTCAGGAAAAAAAGGTAGTGGTGAGATACAGGGTTGATGGTGTTTTGAAGTTATACCATGAGTTTCCTATAAAGATAAAGGACTCCCTGGTGGCAAGGTTCAAAATTATGGCAAACCTTGATATAGCAGAGAAGAGAAGACCTCAGGATGGTAGGATAAGAACAAGGCTCAAGGGAAAAAAAATAGACCTTAGGTTTTCCACCGTTCCCACCGTTTATGGGGAGAAAGTAGTCATGAGAATACAAGAAGCTGAGAAGTATCTCAGCGTAAAGCTTGATGACCTTGGCTTTGAGCCAGACGACCTTGAAAAGTTTAGAAGAGCCATATGGACACCATGGGGCATGGTGTTGGTAACAGGACCCACAGGTTCGGGGAAAACCACAACCCTTTATGCGGCGCTTATGGAAAGAAACAAGCCAGATGTAAACATAATGACCGCAGAGGACCCTGTGGAGGTTTCCATCCCAGGGCTCAATCAGGTGCAAGTAAACGAGCGTATAGGTGTAACATTTGCCAACGTGCTAAGAGCCTTCCTCAGACAGGACCCAGACATCATCCTTATAGGTGAGATAAGGGACACGGAGACTGCAGAAATCGGTGTAAAAGCAGCCCTAACCGGGCACCTGGTCTTTTCCACCCTTCACACCAACGACGCACCCTCATCCATCACAAGGCTTGTGGATATGGGTATAGAGCCATTCTTAGTAGGCTCCTCTGTAATACTCATAGTGGCTCAGAGATTGTTAAGAAAGCTTTGCCCAAGGTGCAAAATGCCAGATGACACACCCAAGGAAGCCCTTGTAAGGCTTGGCGTTCTAAAAAGCCCAGACGAGAACATAACCATATACCAAGCAAACCCCAAGGGTTGTGAATACTGCAACTACTCGGGCTACAAGGGAAGGACTGCGGTGCATGAGATATTGGAGGTGGACGAGGAGCTAAGAAAGCTCATAGTAAAGGGTGCCACCGCAGAGGACATAAGAGACTTGGCACGTAAGAAGGGTATGAGGACCCTCTACGAGGCTGGCATCCTAAAGGTAAGAAAGGGCATAACCTCCATAGCGGAGGTAGAAAGGGTTCTTGCAAAATAACCCAAAGGTTTTATAATTAAAAACTCCATGAGAGAGCTTTCCATTAAACACGACAGAGAGCTGGACATAAGGGGTGATGTATGTCCCTTTACCTTTGTAAAGAGCAAACTTGCCCTTGAGCAGATGGAAGTGGGACAGGTGCTAAGGGTAATAGTGGACTACCAACCTTCCGCAGAGAGCGTTCCCAAAAGCATGAGGGAAGAAGGGCAAGAAGTGTTGGGGGTGAACCAGCTTTCAGAAAACACTTGGGAGATACTCATAAAGAAGGTGCGATGAAGTTTCTCCTTATAGTGACCAGCAATCCCTTTGCCAAGGACTACAACACGGTGATAAACCTTACAAGGGAGCTGGTAAAGAAGGGAGAGGTTGCCATCTTCTTCTCTGGAAACGGTGCCTATTACACCATAAGACCCGAAACGAAGGAGCTAAGAGACATGGGAGCAAGGCTACTCTACTGCGCCCATTCTGCACACCAAAGAGGCATAGAAAAGCCTTTAGACTTCTTTGAGAGCAGTTCCACATACAACCTCTCAAGGCTCATAGGAGAATACGACAAGGTGTTAAACTTTAACTGATATGAAAGTAGCCTTTGTAATAAAGGGGGACCCTTTTTCTTGGAAATGCCATGAAGCCCTAAGGGTAGCCATGGCTTTGGGCATAAGCTGTGAGGTGAGCCTTATACTCCTTAAGGATGGCGTGTATGCCCTCAGCCGGTGGTATCCAGAAGATTTGGGTATTCAGGGCTTTGACCGGCTTGTAGAAAACATGGGTTATGTAAAGGTAAAAGTTTACGCAGAGGACACATCCCTTGAGGAGAGGGGGCTAAAGCCAGAGGATTTTGTGTGCACAGTTGAAGTTAGAAGCATAGAGGAGATAGCTAACATCATCGCAAACTCGGAGGCAGTTTTGGTATGGTAAACACCCTGTGGCTTGTGAGAAAGCTCGGAGACTTTAGCTCAGACCTTGTGGGAGAAGGGGATGTGGTTATCCTTATTCAGGACGGCGTTTTGAGGTTTCCCACAAGGAAAGGCTGGTATGCCTGCAAGGAAGACGCTCAGGCAAGGGGCATAAGGTTGCCGGAGAACCTTACTAAGAGCTACGAGGAGATAGCCAAGCTTATAGTAGAATGTAAGAGGGTGGTGGTTTGGTAATGAGGTGGCAGATATCTAAAACCTTTAGGTTTGAAGCAGGACATAGGGTGTGGAAGCAAAACCTCACCTGCGGAAGAGGTGCAGACTTTACCATGGGCAAGGAGGTGCCAGTAAATAAGTGCGTAAACCTCCATGGACATGGCTATGTGCTTGAGGTGGTTCTTGGTTCCAACACACTCTCAGAGCAGGAGATGGTTATGGATTTTTACCATGTGAAAAACGCCCTCAAAGACCTCATAGACACCATAGACCACAGCTTTATAATAGATGTGAACGACCCCATGTATGAGGACCTGAGGGCTGTGGCAGAGAAATACGGTGCTATGAAAATATTCCCAGTGGACTTTTGTCCCACCGCAGAAGCCCTTGCCAAGTTTTTCTACGACTTTTTGGTGCAAAAGCTCTCAGAGGTGGGCCTTTTGGGGGATGTGAGGGTGGTAAAAGTGGTTCTGTGGGAGACTGCCACCTCAAAGGCGGAATACTACGGTGAATGAACCTAAAGCTGGCACTACCAAACGGAAGAACTCTTAAGGTAAAGGCTCACTTTCCTTACAATGGCAGTCCCATAGGCTACAGGGTTCTACTAAATGGAAGAACCGCCCTTGTGGTGGGTCTTGCACAAGAGGGACAAGAGATGCCCCTTGAGTTTCCAGACAGGGTTCCCATAACCACAGAAAAGCACATAACAGCCCTTCTGGATACCGCCAGCCATTACGCCCTAAACCCATGGCTCCTTCTGTATAAACTTCTGCCTTCCGCACTTGACTGGAGAGAGGAGGAGTATATTGTGCCTTCTGAAAAGCCACAAACCTTCTTAGACAAGAAAAGCCTTGAGATACTTGATTGGGTGAGGCACAGAAGGAAGGTAAAGGAAGAAAGCCTAAAAAAACGCTTTGGAGATGGTCCGGTAATGTATCTTTTGGGGCTTGGCTTTCTCCAGAGGAGAAGGGAGTGGAAGATTCCAGAGCTTGTGGATAAGCTCTATAGGCTGTGCATACCCTTGGAGGAGGCACTGCGTAGACTGGAGAGATTGAAAAAAAAGGATGAAGCCCTCCGGCTGGTCTACTTTTTGTTTGAGAGAAGATACGCAAGCATGGAAGAGCTAAGGGAACAGGGCTTTAAAGCCCAGCAGATAAGAGAGCTCATAAAAAGGGGCATCCTACAAGAGACAGAGGAGGTGGTCCCGCAGGTAAGCATAAAGCCCGGGCTCCTCAGGCAGGAAGGCAGGGCAGTCCTTAGACCCCTTGGGAGCAGAAGTATACTCATGGGTAGTTGGCAGGGGGTGAGCCACCGGCTCCTTGAGGAGCTTCAGGCTCTTGTGGAAAGGAGAGGGTCTGCTCTCCTTTTTTGCGACAATACGGAGCTTTTGAAAGCCCTATACCATGAGCTGTATCCCCTTTTGGGAGACAGGCTTTTGGTTTTAAGCTCTTTTGTAAAAGGAAAGGAGTTTCTGAAAAACTGGTTCAGATGCGTTGAGGAGGAGGGTCTTGTGGTTCTCGGAAGCAGGCTTTCTCTGCTTGCTCCCATCAAAAACCTAAGACTGATAGTGCTTTTGGGCGACAGGGCACCCAGGCTTCAAGACGGCACAGACCTAAGACACCTCCTCTTTGAATTGTCCCGCTACCATGGTGCCAACTTCTGCATAGCAAGCCCCCTTCCTCCCCTTAGCCTGTGCCTCAAGGAGGGCTGGGAAAGGGAGGTTTTCAAGCCAACCTCAGAGGCTATAGTAGTGAGGAGAAAGCCCGAAGAGGTGCTTGCTCCAAATACCCTAAGGCTTCTGAAAGCCTGCCTTGGTGAGGAAAACCTCATCCTTGTAAACAAGGTGGGCTACGCCTATGCCTACTGCAAGGCATGTGGCTATGTGGTAGAATGCCCAAGGTGTGGGAGCTTTCTAACCCTTGCTAAGGACAAAAGCACAATATTTTGCAACTCTTGTGGATACAAAAGCCCTGCGGTGTGCCCGGAGTGCGGTAGAGAACTGTCTGAGCTTGGCTTTGGCGTGGAAAAGGCTATGGAGGAAGTCAAAAACTCCCTTGGGACTTTAACAAACATAGACTTCAACACCGCTCCCACGCTGGACAGGGTCTACGACAATGTGTTTGTCCTGCATGCGGACAACATACTCTCTGTCCCGTGGTATGACTCGGCTGAGCGGTATTTCTCCTATATGTGGACGGCACTTAGCATAAGCAAAAAAAGGCTTGTGGTTCAAACAGTCTTGGAACACAACCCGCTTTTGGAGTTTTTGACCACAAGGGACTGGGAAGGCTTCTGCAAAGAAGAGCTTGAAAGACGCAGGGAAGAAAAGCTTCCACCCTTTAGTAGGCTTATAAAACTTGAAGCAATCAAAGGATTAGAGTTCAGCCAGCTTCCGGTAGAGATTAGCAGAAAAAACGCAGGAGATACAAAGGAAGTTCTCCTGAAGGTAGACACGAAGAATTTTAGCTCCGTTATGCGGTCCCTTAGGTCCCTCAGAGCCAAAAGCCTGCAGGTGCTATAATTTTAACTTTGAGGGGACGTAGCTCAGTGGGAGAGCGCCTGCATCGCAAGCAGGAGGTCGGGGGTTCAACTCCCCTCGTCTCCACTCAAACAACCACATAATAGGACCCATTTTTTACTATCTTGCCCTCCATCTCAAGCTGGAGGAGTTTGAGGGTGAGGTTGGGGCTGTCTATACCGCTCAACTCAAGAAGCTCGTCAAAGGTTTTGGGTGTGGACAAAAGCTCCAGAAGGGGGTCTTCAGATTTTGCTTGTGTGGGGAGGCTGTTAAAGAGGGCGGAGGGGCTATGTAGTATCTTTGCCTTTCCTTCGTTTACAAGCCTTATGCATCCGAGCCACCTTTGGCTTGCGGAGTTGCCAATGTAGACCCAAAGGGGCTTTCTCTGCCTTATGGCATGCTCGGCGGTTATGAGGGCTCCGCTCTTTTCGCCGGCTTCTGCTACCGCCACCGCCAAAGACATACCACTTATGAGCCTGTTTCTTCTGGGAAAGGTAAACTCCTCCGGCGACGCTTCCGGGAGTAGCTCTGAGAGGAATAGGAGGCTATCGCCTTGTAGTCTCTGAAGATGGGTGGGCATCCTGAGTATGCCCATGCCAAGTAGGCAGGTGGTGTAGCCTTCGTATTTTAGGGCTTCAAGGTGGGCGGTGAGGTCTATGCCAATGGCACCCCCAGAGGCTATTGCGTAGCCCTTCTCCACCGCATGCCGGACCAGTTGCCTTGTGAAGTTTACGCTCTGATAATCTGGCTTTCTTGTGCCAACCACCGCAATGTGTGGAACCCTTTTGAGCCTTCCCCTGTAGAAGAGCACCGGCGGTGGGTCATCAAGATCCTTTAAAAGGACTGGATAGTTCTCATCCTCAAGAGTAAGCCAGCCAATGCCCTCCTTTTCCACAAGCCTTATGACCCCCTCTGGGTCAAAGGTGAGCCTTCTCTCCAACAGAGCCTTAGCCCTCTCCTCTCCTATAAGAGCCTTGGCATCCTCAAGGCTAAGAGACAGGATTTCGTCCGCAGTGCCATATCTTACCCACAGCCTCTTTATGGAGACCTCCCCAAGACCCCTTATGGCTTTCAGCAGTAGCCAGTTATATAACCTCTCCATCCACCCAGTTCCCCAAAAGGCTTCCAAAGTTTTCAAAGAAAGCTGTTATTACTTCAGTATCTGCTTGCAACTCCACACAGGGCTTGCCCTCAAAGAGACCCACCCTTATACCCCTTTTGAGCTTCTCTGGAAACAGAGAAAAGATCCTCTGGTTTATGACCGAAGATACACCCCACAATTCTGACATCTCAAGAGGCAAGGTGCTAACCGTTAGCTGAAAGTCCTCCTCTGAAAGCTCCGCCCTAAGGGCTGAGAGCCTGCCCTCTATTAGATCCTTCATGCCACACTCTGAGAGCACCCTCACCTTTACACCCTCAAGGCTCTTGGACCACTGGGACTTTCCACCCTCCTTTTGGAGAAGCCTTATCTCCTCAATACACATGCTGTCGTCCATGCCCTTGCACATGTCGTATATGGTAAGCAGGGCGGTGCTGACCGCAGTGAGGGCTTCCATCTCATAGCCCGTTCTTGCAATGCCCTTGACATAAGAGTAGACCTCCACAGAATCTTCCCCCAATTGGGTTTGAACTTCCACATGTTCAAAGGTCAGAGGATGACAAAAGGGCAAAAGCTCAGAAGTCTTCTTTGCCCCCATTATGCCCGCAAGCCGGCAGGCAGAAAGCACATCACCCTTTGGCACTCTACCCTCTCTTATTGCCTGCACCGTATCCTTTTTTAGTCTTATCCTGCCGTAGGCACTGGCACTCCTAAGGGTCTCAGGCTTTGTGCTAACATCTACGGTTTTCATAATAAAAACTATAAAGCAAAACCCTATATTTAAAATCATGAAGACCATAAGCAAGGAAGAGCTAAGAGAGCTATATTACAAAGACTTTCCACTCTGGGCGGAGATAAACTACAAGCTTCTGAAGGAGAAGGCTTACGAGCTTGTGGATTGGGAGAACCTTTTGGAGGAGATTGAGGATATGGCAAGGTCTGATCTAAAGGCTTGTATAAGTCAGTTGGCGAGAATATTGGAGCATATGTATAAGTGGGATAATTTTAGGGATTTGGCTGGAGGCAAAACCGCTGGTATGGGATGGATAAAAAGTATAGAGAATGCAAGAAATGAAATACTTGACGCCTTTGACCTCTCACCAAGCCTAAGGACAAAACTACCCAATGAGCTTAATATAGCTTGGCGTTCAGCAAGGAGAAGACTATATACATGGCTTATTCAAAATAATCATAGAGTAGAGAACTTCTCTATTCCACAAGAATGTCCTTACACATACGAAGAAGCCATGACAAGGGACTTAAGAAAGGAGATAAAGCCATGAGGACTATAAGCAAAGAAGAGCTTAAAGAACTCTATCACAAAGACTTTCCAGTCTGGGCGGAGATAAACTACGAGCTTTTGAAGGAAAAGGCTTACGAGCTTGTGGATTGGGAAAACCTCTTAGAGGAGATATGGGATATGGGAAGAAAGCACTTGGACTCTGGCATAAGCCAGCTGGCGGTTATCTTGGAGCATCTTTATAAGTGGGACAATTTTAAAAAGCTGGCGGGCGGAGAAACCGCCGGAAGAGGATGGATAAAGAGTATGGAAAACGCCAGAAGTAGACTAAGGGCACTCTTTAAGAGATATCCCAGCCTTAGGCACAGACTTCCACAGGAAATAAGCAACGCATGGATAGAGGCGGTCTCCAGCTTGGAGATATGGCTAAGGGATAAGGACTATGACCCAGAGGAGTTCCATATTCCAGAGGAATGTCCGTATACTTACGAAGAGGCTATGACAAAGAACCTAAGGAAGGAGCTTTGAATTTTTGCAAAAGCGTAAGCCTTGATTTCAAAGGGCTCTGCAAATGTGCAAAAATTAAAAAGGGCTTGACAAGCTTTTCTTTTTTTGCTACTATATAAACATCAAAACCTTTAAGGAGGGTACCAACATGAGGAAGAGCCTACTTGCAGTAGCAGCCCTGATGGGTGCGAGCGTATTGCCAGCCCAAGCCATAAGCTTTAAAGTCTCCGAGGATGTCCAAGGTAACATGGGCTTCAAAGCCCAAATCTGGGGACAGTATCTTGGTGAGAGAACAAGTGGGAACAAGAGTGCCATAGACTTTAAACTGCAAAACGTAAGGCTTTACGCCAACGGAAATGTGGGTAAGTATATGTATTTCTTCTCCAACTTGGATTTTGATGCTGCTGGAAGCACAAAAGCAACCGATGCAGCTATAGGTCTCAAGTTTATGGATGAGCTTCATATCCAAGCAGGTCTCTACAGAACACCCTTCTCAAGGGCAGCTCTTACAGACAGCTATACATACCTAATACCTACAGGATACTTCTATGGTGGCTATAATGTGGCTGCACCACTGCCTGGGCCAACCACATACAGAAATGCTGGTCTTACCGTATGGGGCGATATAGCAGACGCAATGGTCAAATACTACATAGGAGTGTTTGATGGTCCATACAACAATAGCGTTAACACACCAGGAAAGGATAACCTTATGTATGCAGTCAGGCTTCAGTTCACCCCTACCATGCTTGGATTCAAGGGTGAGAAGGGCTACGGTCTTAGGGATACATACCTCGGTAGACAAAATGTGCTGTCCTTTGGTGTAGGTTATGCAACTCAGAAGTGTGGTGATACTACAGCTGGAGCATGTAATACTGGTGCTGGTAATCTATCCTTTACTACAAAGGCATGGACAGTTGATGCAAAACACGAGCAGAAGTTTGGGACACTCATCGCCAACTGGGAGGCTGCATACTTTGATGTAAAAGATATAAATACCAATAAAGATGACAGAAAGGGCTACTACCTTCAGATTGGTGGTATATATGACGAAGTGGTGGGTATAGGAAAGCCCGGTCTTGCTCTTAGGTATGACTACTCAGAGGAGAAGAAGCAACTTACTGGTGCTAAAATGAAATACAAGAGGTTTGGCGGTGCTGTAAACTACTTCCTCAAAGGACAAGATGCTATGATACAGCTTGCAGTAGACACAGTTGACAGACCTTCTGGTATGAAAGACTACACAGACGTAACCCTTGCCTTCCAAGTGCAGTTCTAAGTAAAAGCCTTGTATCTGAGCCCCGCCCTGTGCGGGGCTTTTTTGTTTTATAATTGGTCTGTGTATGCACTTCCAAACAAGCTCAAAAACCTTGAGGAGCTAAGAAGTTTCTTGAGGGGGTATTTCAAAGGCAGAAAGGTCAAGGTATACCTTTTTGGCTCAAGGGCAAGAAAGGACAACAGAGCGTTTTCTGACGTAGACCTCGCCTTTGAAAGTCAAGAAGACCTCTCCAAAGACCTTACCTATATATCAGAGCTTCTGGAAGAGTCTTGGCTTCCATACAAGGTAGACCTTGTGGAGCTTTCAAAGGTAAACAAAGACTTTAGAGAGAAGATTCTCAAAGAGGCGGTTCTATGGGTAGGCTAAGGGATGCTATTGAGGCTTTTGAGAAGGCTATGAGAAGGTTCAAAAGTGCTCTTTTGAAGGCAAGGGATGAGAGAGGTTCAGAGCTGTATGAGTTTTTTAGAGATTCTGCAATTCAAAGGTTTGAGTTTACCTATGAGCTTCTTTGGAAGTGTGTGAAGTTTTACCTTTATGAGGTTCATGGTGTTGTATGCAATTCGCCAAGGATGTGCCTAAGAGAATATTTAGGCATGTCTGGAGAGGCTTTTTCAGAAGAGGAAGGAATAGGGCTTTTGAGGCTTGTGGACTTGAGAAACCTAACCGCACACACCTACGATGAAGAGCTTGCGGAAGAGATATTTAGAGAGTTAGAGGTAGCCTATAGCCTTATGGAGAAGGTGCTTTATGCTTTGAAGAGGTAGACACAAGGGATAAAAGGTATAGCAGAAAAGCTCCAAGAGTGCTTATTGCAAAGGAGCCTCTTACAGACAGGTCAAAACCTACCCTCAAGTCAAAAACTGAAAGCAGTTCCACTACCTGTATGACAGCCTTTCCCATAAGTTCCAAAGGAGGGACTGGAAGGCTAAAGAAGGTAAAAAGCTCCAAAAGTCCATAGGCGGTAAAGGGAAGAAAAAGATAGCCCACAAGGGGGCTAAAGACTACACTTCCGGCGCTGGTATGCGTAAAGGAGAGCAAAAGGGGAGAAACGCCCATAAAGGCAAAGAAAGACACAAGATGCGGTAGCACACCATACCTGTAGAAGGCAGAGCCATCTTTTGGCACAAGCCTCAGCCCAAGGATTATATAAAGGGTGGCAAAGAAGGAAAGCCAAAAGGAAAAGGACTGGGAAAACTCTGGCTCTATCAAAAGCAAAAGAGAGCCAGAGAGCAAAAGTATGCCCAAGGCGTTGGGTCTGCCCTCAGAAAGCCTTACAAAAACCCATAAAAGTATCATGAGCCAAGCCCTCAGGACGGGTGCCTCCTTTGGCACAAGGAAAAGCACATACAAGCTCACGCCCAGAATGCCAAGCAAAAGCCCATAAGGGTAAGGCAGGGCATACCTAAGAAGGAGAAAAACCATACCCACATGAAAGCCAGAGATAACAAGAAGATGCACAAGCCCGGTTTTGAGAAAATAGTATTGCATGTCTTGTGGAAGGCTCTCACGGGCTTCGCCAAAGAGGTATGTAAGCAAGAGGGCTTTGACCTGTGGGTCCTTTGTCTTTTCCTGTGCTCGCTTTAGGTATATGTATCTTATACTTTGTTCTCTTGGGCGGATGTCCTCTATGTCTTGGTAGCTTCCGCTTAGAAAGACCTTGTCTCCCTTTGCCCTCACCTTGGCGTATAGGCTAAAGGTCTCCACCGGCAGGTCCTTCAAGCCGTAGATACTCACAAATACCTTTCTCCCATAAAGGTCTGCCATGTCCCCACCCAGCACCTCAGCCCTAAAGCTTAAGCCTCTATCTGTTTCAACAGGAACACCTAAGAGCTTTAGATCCACCACGCCCTCCTCCTCAAACCACATAAACCTCTGGTCTCTTTCTACCCTCCAAAGTGCAAAAAGCAAAAGGCTCACAAAGAGCAAGAGCTGAAAAAGCTCACCCCTTTCGGGCAAGGAGAAGGTAGACAAGTCCAAAAAGCCTCTTTTGAACCTCCACTGTCTCAAAGCCCTCCTCCTGTAGCTCCCTCTTTACCTCTTCAATGCTCAAAGAGTTTTCTAAGGAATGTATAAAGAAGTCCCACTTTTCACCGCCAAAGAGAACAAGTCCAAGGGGCTTTATGGGGTATTTCATGAGAAAAATGAGAAGGGGCGTCAGGCTAAAGCGGTTTATATCAAGCAAAGCCAAGTTTCCACCAGACCCTAAGACCCTTCGTGCTTCTGCCAAGAATCGCCTTCTATTCAAAAGATGCCTGTATACAAGGGACAGGCTTATAGAGCCAAAACTATTTTCTTTAAAGGGCATGTTTTCTGCATCCGCTAGCACAAACTTACAGGCCTTACACTTGGATTTTGCCACCCTAAGCATACCAAGGGATAAGTCCATACCCACCCTTAGCCCTCTGTTTTGAGACTTTAGAAGCACCTCTCCAGTGCCTGTGCCCACATCCAGCCTGTTGCCCTCAGGAGGGAGCATGTTCAGAAGGTCTCTCTGCCAGCGGTCAATCCTTTTGAAGGTTATAAGGTTTAGGAAAAAGTCATATTTTTTGCTTACCGCAGAAAAGATTTCACCTACCGTTTTCTTAGTTATCATAGGAGACCGGCAATATTAATACCTTTGGGTGTCTGTTCTGTATGCCCTCTGAAAGGTTCACACCCACTGCCACGGGGATGGTTTCCATTTGGTAGACCTTTGAAAAGACCTCTGCTCTCCTTAGAGTCCTTTCCGCATCCTTGTCCTCAAGGCTATAGGAGACCTCCACCGCAAGGAGGATATCCCTCCCATCCAGAGTTCTTGCCCTCACAAGAAGGTCAAGGCTGATGG
>JAXSPD010000044.1:0-14257 GCA_037926845.1 Candidatus Pampinifervens yunnanense
TACACACCACAAGACAGGGCGGAGTTCCTTTATAAAATGTTTGAAGACATCCTCTCTCAAGCTCAAGCAAGGCGGAACAGCGAAGGCTGATGTTTCCAACCTTCGGAACCCTTGTAAACGCTGGGCTTGTGGTAGCTGGTGCTTCTGTGGGTCTTTTTATATCCAGAGCTGTCCCCGAGCGTCTAAAGGTGGCTGTCCTGCAGGGTATAGGTCTTTTTACGTTGACCCTGGGTGTTAAACTTATTTCAGAGAACAAGCCAGAGCTTCTGAAGGTCTTTTTTCTGCTTGTGGTTGGTTCACTAATAGGCAGTTTTCTAAGGCTTGAAGAGAGGTTAGAGAACCTTACCCAAAGCTCCTCAGATACTGCAAGGGGCTTTATCTCCGCTTCCTTGCTTTTTACGGTGGGACCGATGACCCTCATGGGATGCATACTTGAGGGTGCAAGGGGAGACAGTTCGCTTATACTCTCAAAGGCTTTTATGGATGGCTTCTCTTCCATAATTCTGTCTTCCTCCTTAGGTAAGGGTGTTGTTTTTTCTGCGGTCTACCTTCTTTTCTTTCAAGGTTCCATAACCTTGCTTGCCTACTTTTACGGCGAGTTTTTAAAGGAACAATCCATGGCAAACGCCCTATTTATTGGAGGTGGACTGATGGTGCTTACATCCATGAAAATTCTTGATATTTTAAAGCAGGTAAGGGTCCTTAACCTTATGCCTGCTCTTGTGTTGGCGTTGTTCTTTTAGCCTTTTTTCCACGGTTATGATTGCATAAGGTATAAAACCTCGTTCATCTGATGAATTTTTCCCACTATGGCGGGTGATAGCCTCTCTTCAAGAGACCTTGCCACCTCGTCTTCACTCTGCTTGAGAAGGGGATAGTTGGTGGTTATTATGGTGCTTTTGAGGAAGTTATACCTGTGGCTTATTATGTAGGAAAGCAACTCTATACGCCAATCTGATAGCCTCTCACTTCCCAAGTCATCAAGAACCAAAAGGGGTGCGTTTAGAAGCAAGTTCATGAGCTTGTGATACCTCTCCGTGTTTGCATAGCTCTGAAGCCTGTATAGAAGGTCCTTTGTGTCAAAGAAAAAGCCCCTTATTCTTTTTTCTCTGTATACTGCCTTGAGGATGGCAACCGCAAGATGTGTTTTTCCCATTTGTGGTGGTCCTACAAGGGACAGACCCTTCCCTTCTTTTGGCTCAAAGGTGTGGGCGTAATGCAGGCAGGCTTCAAAGGCTATTTTCTGCGATGGTGAGACTGGCACATAGTTTTCAAACTCCGCATCAATAAACCTTGGTGGTATGTTAAGGTATTTTTGGAGGTTTACACCCTCATACCTGCAACTGCATATTTCAAGCACACCTCCCCTGTCTACAAAGCCAGTTCCACCACACTTGGGACAGCCCATGAGATAAAATATAGTCAATGCCACTTTTTCTGCTTACCAACGATGACGGCTATTTTTCGGAAGGCATAAAAGCCCTAAGGGAAAAGCTAAAAAGCCTTGGCAGGGTCATAACGGTGGCACCTGACAGAAACCTTAGCGGTGTGGGACATTCACTAACCTTTACCCAACCTCTTAGGATAAGGAGGGTGGAGGAGGACTTCTGGACTGTGATAGGTGGCACGCCAGCGGACTGCGTGCACTTTGGGTATTATCTCTTCCTTGAGGGCAAGAAGCCAGACCTCGTATGCTCTGGCATAAACGAAGGTCCAAACCTCGGGGAGGACATAACCTATTCGGGAACAGTCTCTGGTGCCATGGAGGGTCGGATTCTGGGTATACCATCTATAGCCTTCTCTGCCTTTGGGAGGGAGGATGTGGATTTTTCTCAGATGGCAGAGGTGGCGAAGAAGGTGGTTCTGAAGGTTCTTGAAACAGGCATGCCAGAGGATACATACCTGAATGTAAACATACCAAACCTACCAGAAGAGGAGATAAAGGGCTTTATGCTTACTCGTCAGGGCAGGAGAGCTTACAAAGAAAAGGTGCTAAGGCTCGCAGACCCCTCTGGCAGACCCCTTTACTGGATAACCGCAGAAGAGTTCGGTTGGCACTTGGAAGAGGGCACAGATTACTGGGCGGTCTACCATGGATATGTCTCTATCACACCCCTTCAGCTGGACCTTACGAATTACAGAGCCTTTGAGTGGCTCAAAGAAAGGTTATAATAGCTTGTATGCTTGCAAAAAGAGTATCCCACATAAAGCCAGCACCCACCCTTGCCCTTACAGCCAAGGTGAACCAGCTCAAGGCTCAAGGTGTGGACATTGTGGGCTTTGGTGCAGGAGAGCCAGACTTTGACACGCCAGACTTTATCAAGGAAGCCTGCATAAAAGCCTTAAGGGAAGGAAAAACCAAATACGCCCCTTCTGCGGGCATTCCTCAGCTCAGGGAAGCCCTTGCGGAGAAGCTCTACAGGGAGAACAAGGTTGAATACAAACCATCGGAGATAGTGGTCACCGCCGGCGCCAAGATGGCGCTGTTTCTTGTGATGCTCGCGCTCTTGGAAGAGGGGGACGAGGTAATCCTTCCCTCACCCTACTGGGTCACATACCCGGAACAAATTTTGCTGTGCGGTGCAAGGGTGGTAGAAGTGCCACTCAAGGAAGAGGACGGCTTTGTGCTAAGGGCAGAAACCTTAAAAGAATACATAAGTCCAAGGACAAAGCTCTTAATCCTGAACTCTCCTTCAAACCCAACGGGTGCGGTTATTCCAGAAGAGGAGCAAAGGAAAATAGCAGAGCTATGCCTTGAAGAAGGCATACTCATCGTCTCAGATGAGTGCTACGAAGCCTTTCTCTACGACGGAGAGCATTTTGTAAGCCCAGCCAGCTTTTCTAAAGAAATAAGAGAGATAACCTTTACCGTCAACGCCTTTTCAAAGACTTATTCCATGACTGGTTGGAGGGTGGGCTATGTGGCTTGCCCAGAAAGATACGCAAAGGTCATTGCAGACCTTAACAGTCAAAGCATTTCCAACGCCACCACCTTTGCCCAATATGGAGCCTTAGAGGCTTTAAAAAATCCAGAAGCCAAGGTCTTTGTGGAAAATATGAGAAAAACCTTTGAAAAAAGAAGAGACCTCGCCTACAGTCTTTTGAGAGATATACCGCAGGTAAGCGTGGCAAAGCCAAAAGGAGCCTTTTACATATTTCCAAACCTCAGGCACTATTCTGAAAAGCTCGGCTCCGACCTAAAACTGGCAGACTACCTCATAGAAAAGGGTCGTGTTGCAGGTGTTCCCGGTTCTGCCTTTGGTGCAGAGGGATATTTAAGACTATCTTACTGCGTTTCTGAAAAGACCATAGAGGAAGGCATAGGCAGGCTAAAGAGAGCCCTGCTTGAGCTCCAAAGTTAGGCTATAATTAACCCTATGGAGGAAAAGGAGAAGAAAGAGGCTCTGGAAGAGCAACATAAAGAAGAAGACCCCAGAGATGCAAGGATAAAGGAACTAGAAGAGAAGGTTTTAAGACTTGAAAACACCGCAAGGCTTGTAAACCAAAGGTATGTGGACCTACAAAGGGAAGCAGAGTATCTCAAAGAGCGATACAGGAAAGACCTTGAAGAGGCAAAAAGATATGGGCATGAAAAGCTGGCTTTGGACCTCCTAGAAGTGGTTGACAACTTTGAAAGAGCCTTTCAGTATGAAGGGCAAGACTTGGAAGGGCTAAGGAGAGGCTTTGAATTAATCTACAAGGAACTTCTGAGGATACTGGAAAAGCACGGCATAAGGGAAATGGACCTTTTGGGCAAGGAATTTGACCCATACCTTGCAGAGGCAATAGACAAGGAATATACTCAAGATGCACCACCCAACACAATAGTGCGTGTAGAGAGAAAGGGTTATTGGTTATACGACAGGGTGCTAAGACCTGCCAAAGTGGTAGTATCTTATTACGAAGAGGAGATTACATAATGGAACTGCGTTTTAAAGACTTTCATCGCAAAATGACCCCCTTCAAGGATGAAAGCATGGAACAGCTTCTTGAGGAGCAGGTAAACCAGTGGGTAAAGCTAAATAAGCCAAAAATCATAAGCGTAGAAACCATATGGGAGAGGAATTCCCATGTTTCTGCTGGTATAAGGATATGGTATATCCAAGAATGAAAAGAAGGGCATGCATATTCATAGATGGGGCAAATTTTTACTTTGTTCAGAAGGACATACTCCACCAAAGAATTGACCTGGTAAAACTTGTGAACTACTTCAGGGTAGAGTTTGACATATACAACACCTTCTTCTATCTTGCCTATAGAGAAGGGGATGAAAAGCAAGAAAACTTTATAAAACTTCTTGCCTTCAGCGGTATAACGGTGGTGAAAAAGCCCATAAAACAGCTAAAAGATGGAACTTATAAGGGGGACCTAGATGTAAACCTTACCATAGATGCCTTGCTTACAAGGGACAACTACCACACCGCTATCCTCTGCACTGGAGATGGCGACTTTGATAAGCTTGTATGGACTCTGAGAAACTTCGGAAAGGAAATTATCTGCGTTTCCACAAAGGAAGCTACCGCAGTGGAGCTGGTCAACGCTTGCGACCGCTACATAGACCTAAGAGACCTCTTACCCCTTATAAAGCTGGAGGAAAAGGAGTGAAGTTTCTCATAGTAGGCGTGGGAGCTTTGGGAAGCACATACCTTGCTTTTCTAAGTAGGGCTGGCTACAGGGCTGTGGGACTTTTAAAAAGGGGCAGAAGACTTGAAAGGATAAGGGTTGAGGGGATATGGGGAGAGTTTGAGCAAAAGGTAAGAACCATAGACGCTTTGGAGACTCTTGACTTTGAGCCAGACCTCACCATACTGACCGTAAAGAGCTACGATACAGAGGAGGCTCTTAAGGGCATACAGGCTTTGAGGGAAACCAAAAGCCTTCTCATGGTAGCACAGAACGGGTATGGGAACTACGAGAAGGCTGTGGAGTTTTTTGGCAGTGGTCGGGTAGTTCTTTCAAGGGTCATATTCGGTGCGGAGCTATTAGAGTGGGGGAGGGTAAGGATTACCGTGTGCGGTGATGATGTGGTGCTTGGAGACCCAGAGGGTCTGTTGGAAGAAGGGTTTCTGAAAGACCTTGCAAAGACCTTTAGTGATGCGGGCATACCTACCAGATACGAAAGAGAGGTCTATAAATATCTGTGGGACAAGATTCTCTACAACTGCGCCCTGAACCCCTTGGGTGCCCTATTTGAAACCACTTACGGAAACCTCGCAGTCAACCCCTACACAAGGGAACTAATGAACCGCATATTGGAGGAAGCCTTTGAGGTCATAAGGGCTAATTCTATACCCACCTTCTGGCAGGGTGTGGAGGAATACAGAAAACACTTCTACGAGAAACTTGTCCCACCCACCGCAGGGCATTATCCCTCCATGCTAAGAGATGTAAAGCGTGGAAGAACAGAGATTGATGCCTTGAACGGTGCTCTGGTAGAGCTTGCCTATAAAAAGAACCTGCACCTTCCGGTCAACGAGCTTGTGGTAAAGCTCATAAAGGCGAAGGAGCTTTTTAGTCCACCTTTAGAACAGTAAGGAAAGCCTCCTGAGGGAGCTCCACCTTTCCAAACTGCTTTAGTCTCTTTTTACCTTCCTTTTGTTTTTCAAGGAGCTTTTTCTTCCTGGTTATATCTCCACCGTAGCATTTTGCGGTCACATTTGCCCTGAGGGGCGGAATCCTCTCCGAGGCGATTATCTTAGTCCCTATGCCTGCCTGGACCTTTACCTCAAAGAGCTGTCTGGGGATGACTTCTTTTAACTTTTCCACAAGCTGGCGAGCCCTTCTGTAAGCCTTGTCCCTGTGGACGATAAAGGACAGAGCATCCACAGGCTCATTGTTTATGAAAATGTTTAACCTCACGAGGTCCTCCTCTCTAAAGCCCAGAAACTCATAATCGTAGGAGGCGTAGCCTCTTGAGACGCCCTTTATCTTGTCATGGAAGTCCATTATCACTTCGCTCAAAGGCATCTCATACTCCAACATAACCGTGTTGGGGTCAAGATAGATAAACTTCTTTTGAATGCCCCTCTTTTCTTGACAAAGGTTCATTATACTGCCCACGTAGTCCTTTGGTGTGATTATGGTAAGAAGCACAAATGGCTCTTCAAGTGCCTCTATTACGCCCCAGTTTTCTGGAAGCTCTGAGGGGTTTCTTATCTCCTTTACCTGACCGTTTTTGAACCTTACCCTGTAGACCACACTTGGTGCGGTGGTGACAATGCTAACACCGTATTCCCTTTCAAGCCTCTCTTGGACTATCTCCATATGCAAAAGCCCCAGAAAGCCCACCCTAAAGCCAAGACCAAGTGCGGGTGATGTTTCTGGCTCAAACTGTATGGCTGCGTCGTTTATAGAATATTTCTCAAGGGCATCCCTTAGCTCTTCGTAGGTGTAGCCTTCAGAGGGGTATATGCCCGCATAGACCATGGGTTTGGCTGGTCTAAAGCCCGGCACAGGCTCTGGTGTGGGGTCCCTTGCGTCCGTTATGGTATCACCCACCCTTATGTCCCTCACATCCTTTATGGAGGCGGCTAGGTATCCCACATCTCCGGCAGAAAGTTTTTCAAACTTGGTCATCTTGGGCGTCTGGGCTCCCACTTCTGTGACTTCAAACTCCTTGCCCGTAGAGAAAAGCCTTATCCTTGTGCCCGCTCTCACCTCACCATCAAAGACCCTGACAAAGGCTACTGCACCTCTGTAGGGGTCGTAGTAAGAGTCAAAGATTAGAGCCTTGAGAGGCTTTTGGGGGTCGCCTTTTGGCGAAGGAATCCTTTTTACGATAGCCTCCAAGATTTCCTCAATGCCAATACCCTCTTTGGCGGATGCCAGTATCACATCCTCCGAGGGTAGTCCCAATATTTCCTCTATCTGTCTTTTGACCCTCTGTGGGTCTGCAGCGGGCAGGTCTATCTTGTTTATGACCGGTATTATGGTTAGGTCTTGCTCCACCGCCTTCCAGAAGTTGGCAACCGTCTGTGCCTCTATGCCCTGAGTGGCGTCCACAAGAAGCAAGGCACCCTCGCAGGCAGCAAGAGCTCTTGAAACCTCGTAGGAAAAGTCCACATGCCCGGGTGTGTCTATGAGATGAAGGGTATAAGTTTCTCCATCCTTTGCCTTGTAGAACATCCTCACCGCCTGTAGCTTTATGGTTATCCCCCTCTCCCTCTCAATCTCAAGGGTGTCCAGCATCTGTTCTTTCATCTCCCTTCTGGATACAGAGCCGGTGAACTCCAAAAGCCTGTCCGCAAGCGTGGACTTTCCGTGGTCCACATGGGCTATTATGGAAAAATTTCTGACCCTTTCCATAGGATTTATATTTTATGCCTGTTATTGTAATTTGATGTTCTAAGCTTATATTTATTCTCTTATATAAACTCCGCTTATACCTTATATAAAAACTTTCTATTGTTCGGCATCGCTTTATGCTGTATACTATGCTGTAGAAGATGTGGAAAGTTTTAGTAAGTTTGATGGCTACTACATGTATTAGCTTGGCAGCTTGGTTTAACAAAGCCTCAGAGGGCCTTGAATACGCTCAGAAGGAAAGCAGGCTGGTGGCCTTTTACTTCTATAGCAACCACTGTCCTTATTGTGCCCAGATGGAGGAGTTTGTCCTCAACCAAGAGGATGTGCAGAAAAAATTGGAAAACTTTGTGGTGATAAGCTTGAACATCTCTTCTGACGATGGTAGTAAGTGGGCAAGAAAGCTGGGCGTCCCCGGTGTGCCCACCATGGTCTTCTACGACCCTAAGCAGGAAAAGGTGCTCAGTATCCTCTTTGGAAGTAGACCAAGAGGCGAGGTTCTAAACACCATTCAAAAGATATGCAGAATGCAAAACCTTAAGACATGCTAAAAATTTGCAAGGAGGTATAAACCATGGACAGAAGGAAGTTCATTGTGCTGTCTGCAGTTGCTGTAATGGGGCTTTCCCTTGTCCCAGCGGTTAAGCCAGCTTTCGGCGCTACAAAACTGGAAGAGGAGCTTCAAAAAAGGCTTGGAGTTCAGCTTTCTCAGATTAAGGAAGTAGAGGACATTAAACTTACTGTCCCCACCATAGCGGAGTCAGGAGCCAATGTGCCAATAACCGTTGAGTCCAACATACCTGTGGATAAGGTTGAGAGGCTTTGGATATTCGTAGACAAAAACCCCACACCTTGGATAGCAGATGTGTCCTTTACTCCCATGAACGGTCAGGTCTTTTTCTCCACAAGGATAAAAATGGGAGAGACCTCCAATGTGAGGGCAATTCTCAAGCTCAAGGATGGTTCTTATGTGATGGCAACAAAGGAGGTCAAAGTTACCGCAGGTGGATGCGGATAACTTCATAGGTTTTCAATACAAAATTTCTATACAGGAGGTGAAATATGGCAGTAGGAGCAGGTATACTTCGTGTGCCAAAGGAGGCAAAGAAGGGGGAAATCATAAGGGTGCAGATGGTTATAACCCACCCCATGACGCCGGCAAGAAAAGACCCACAAACCGGTCAAGAAATCCCAGCCTACAACCTTACAAAACTTGAGCTGTTGTTCAATGACAAGCCAGTAAGCACTGTGAACATGGGCGCTGGCGTAGCTGCAAATCCCTTCATGGCTCTTACCCTTAAGGTAGAGGAGAGTGGGGTGGTAAAGATAGTTTACGAAGACAACAAGGGCGGAAAGTGGGAAAAAACAGCAGACATAAAGGTTTCTTAAGGGAGGTTATACCATGAGAAAGAAGCTACTTTTGGCTGTGTTTACCGCTGGTGCCCTCGCTGGCGGTATTTTGTCCACGAAGGCCTTTGCCCAAGTGGAGGGGGATTTATCCCCAGAGGAGGAGACTAGACTAGTTCAGGAGTTCAACAGAATGCTCGCAGAGGGCATAAACCCTGGTGAAGTATGGTATGAGGTGGGCAAAGAAGCCATAAAGAAGTATAACCTGGATAAATGCGACTTGGGACTTGGTCCTGGTGTTTTCAAGGGTGCTGCAGCACAACTTCCCAGATACTTTGCGGATGCAGGCAAGGTCATGGACCTTGAAACGAGGGTTGGTTGGTGTCTTCAGAAGTATGCTGGAATGACCCAAGAGCAAGTTCTCAAGTTTGTTCGCCAATGTTGGGGCAAGTCGGGCAATTGTGTAAGCGATTACGATGGCATAATCATGTATCTTACCATGGAGTCCAACGGGCAGAAGATAAATGTTAACCTCAAGGACCCTCATGTAAAGAGGATGTATGATATAGGAAAACAAGTCTACTATACAAGGCTGGGTCCTTGGGACTTTAACTGTGCTACCTGTCATGCAGGTAAACAAGAGGTAAGAATAAGAGCGACTAAGCTATGGAGCATGGACAGACCCGGCGAGGTAGGACAAGCGGTTTCCATATTCCCCAAATATTTGGTGCGTTGGGGTCTTCCTATGACCATGCATTACAGGTATGCGGAGTGCATTCGCCAGATGAGATGGCCAGAGTTTATACCCCACTCTGACCTTGGAGTAGCACTTTCTACATATCTCTATGGCTCTGCCAACGGCACAGAGATAAAAGCACCAGGAATAGGGAGGTGATAGAGATGAAGAAGGCACTTATTCTTGCGGGTTTATCCGCTCTTTTGACAGGTGCAATAGTTGAAGCACAACAAAGAAAAGCTCAACCACAAAAATATCAGCAAAGCACAGTAAAACAGGAAGAGGTTATACAGGTTCTAAAGTCAGGCCTTTCTAGCGACCCAAGGTTCGCATGGAAAATAGAACAGGATGAGGCTCAGAAGATATGCTCTCAATACCCAAGTAGAGAAGCCATGCCAGGTCCCGCAATCCAAAAGGTCATACAACTCAGTCAATCAGAGATAAGGTATCCCCAATGGGGCATATTCTGGGGAGATTGGAAGGAAGGTAAAAAGATAGTGGAGTCTCCTAGGGGTGGAAGGTATGCAAGCTACGGTTTTTCTGACAATCCTACTGACAAGGGTGGAAACTGCTATGCCTGCCACCTTATAGAAAAGGGTGTTCCAGGTGGCACCATGGGTCCAAACCTCTACCAGTATGGCAAAAGATGGAATATAACCAAGGAAAACATGAATAGCCCAGAAACAATCCAGAGAATAAAGCTAGTATACAACATAATCTACGATTCTTGGTCTGCCTTCCCTTGTTCTGCCATGCCAAGGTTTGGCTATCACGGAGACCTATCACCCGTGGATGTGATGAACATAGTCACATACCTACTCCACCCAGACTCTCCAGTGAACAAATGATGTTATGGGGGGCTACGCCCCCTTTAATGTTTTTTAAGGAGGTATAGAGAATGGAGTTAACTAGGAGGCAGTTTTTTACCTACTCTGGTGCTGTCCTTTCGGCCCTAGCCTTCTCACCAGAGGCCCTTGCCAGAAGGCCAGTGAGTTTTGAAAAACTTATGGAATTCAAACCATATGGAAACCTAACTCTCATCTTCACTTCAGACATTCACGGACACCTAAAGCCTATGTATTTTGCAGAGCCTATGAATTTACTTGCTCCAGAAGGTTTAATAGGGACACCTGGATATCTTGCCGGTATGGACTTTCTCAGATACTACAATATAAAACCCGGTTCTGTAGAGGCCTATATGGGTTCCTGTGTGGGCTTTATAAAGCTTGCAAGGCTTTATGGTATGACGGGGGGAGCTGCCCAGATGGCTACCATAGTAAAGGCTATAGTTAACGAAAGGGGTAGGGATAAATGCCTTATTTTAGACGGTGGAGATACTTGGGCCACCTCCGGAATTGCTGTTAAAACAGATGGTATGGCGGTTGTAGACTGGCTCAACTATGTGGGATACGAATATATAGTGGGTCACTGGGATTTTACCGTAGGTAAAGAAAAGTTCCTTGACATAGTGAAAAACAAGCTAAAAGCCAAGTTTATCTCATACAACATAACAGAAGAACCCTTTGGAGACCTTGTTTTCCCTCCTTACGATGTAGTAGAGAGAAATGGTGTAAAGGTTGGCATAATAGGAAGCTCCTTCCCCTTTACACCTATTGCTAATCCACGGGTATACACAGAGGGTTGGAGTTTTGGTGTAAGACCCGATGAGCTTCAAAAGTATGTTAACGAGCTTAGGGAAAAGCATAAGGTAGACCTTGTAGTCCTCCTCTCCCATGATGGGCTTCCTTTGGATATAGCCCTTATGAAGATGGTAAAGGGTATAGACATAGTTATATCTGGACATACTCACGATATTACACCCACGCCAGTAAAGGTGGGAGATACCCTTATAGTCTCTCCTGGTTCGCATGGGAAGTTTGTGGGAAGGATAGACTTGGATGTGCGGGGTGGAAAACTCCAAGGCTACAGGTTCAAGCTCATTCCTGTGCTCTCCGATGTGGTGCCAGAGGATAAGGAAGCTAAGGAGCTTGTCAAAAAGTGGTATGAGCCTTATGAAAGGGAGTTTAACACCGTAATCGGCAATGCAAACACACTGCTTTACAAGAGGGACACGGTCTTTAGCACCTGGGACAGGCTCATAGGTGAAGCCCTTGCAGACTACTATCATGGCGTGGATGCAGTTATGTCCCTTGATGTGGGAACTTCTCCCGGTTTTAGATGGGGGACAACGGTTCTGCCCGGACAGAAAATAACGGTTGAGCATGTCTACGATGTGCTTGGGATGACCTATCCGCAGGTCTTTATCATGAAAAGAAAGGGAAGAGACCTAATTGTACTATGGGAGGATGTGGCAGACAATGTGTTTAACCCCAATCCTCTGTATCAGCAAGGTGGAGACATGTCAAGGATATACGGAGTGGAGTATGAGCTAAAGATAAACGCAAAGCAGGGTGAGAGGATAAGGAATGTGAAGATAAAGGGCAAGCCCATAGATATGAATAAGGAGTATGTGGTTGCAGTTTATGGAGGACCGCCTCCCATGGGTGTTGAGCCGGAGAAGAAGAACATAAGGGAAATAGTCATAGACTACATAAGGAAGAAGAAAAACATTGAGGTGGACAGAAAACCAAATGTGAAGGTGCTTGACCATTCTTACAACACAGACTGCTACTGGAGGTGAGATATGCGAAAGCTTGTCCTCCTGCTCCTCCTGCCCCTTTTTACCTTTGCCATGGACCCCATGAGGGTCATGTATATTACTTACAACCTGAAGGAAAAGGACTTCAAGGCTGGTGTTGAGTCCGTGAAAAGAAGTATGGAAGCTCAAGGGCTAAAAGTGTTGAGGACCCTCACCATATCTGATGCCATAAGGGCCAGGGGTAATCAGAGCTTTAGAAACTATTATGTGGTCTTTGGGTGCGCCTTTGATGGTATGGGAGATATTCTCCTAAAGGCTCCAGCCCTTAGTAATATTGTTCCATGCAGTGTAGCCCTTTACGAGGAAAAAGGTGGGGTAAAGGCAACAGTAGTAAACCATCAGGTCTTTTTAAGGCAATACGGAGGGCAACTAGCTCCTTCTGAAAGAAGGGAAATAGAACAAATATATGGCAAACTTCACTCTGCCCTATCCTCTGTAAGCACAAGAAAGCCTGCCCTTCCTAAGGTTCCTGCTATGAGAGAGGACCTTGTCCATGAAGATGTAGTGGAGGGCGTGGATTTTGATACCTTCAAAACCCTATACAAAACAGCACTTGATGGTGTAAACATGAACATACTGGATGTAATGGACATAAGACAACAAAGCCCCAAATTTTCTATTTTCTTAGCTTGCAATCTTAGCTATGGGGAAGCCATACTTAAGGATATACCCCAATTCGGAACTCTTGCACCTTGTAGAATATATCTTTACGAAAAGGACGGTAAGTTGGCTACTGGTTATATAAACATACCCACTCTTCTTAAGGTATATGGCAAACACCTTAGCCCTCAAAGTGCGGACATATTCCGCAAGGCAGACCAGGATATAAGGCAAGCCCTGAAAGAGGCAAAGGGTGAGTAATCATGCAAGCTCCCATGCCCTGTAGGAGCTCCTCACCTTTGCTCCGCTCGCCACCCTTTTGAAGCCAAGAGTGTAGGCAAGTTCTTCAAGCTCTTTAAATTCCTCCTCTGTGTAATATTTCACCACAGGATGGTGTTCTTTTGAGGGTTGATAATACTGCCCTATGGTGAGAAGCTCACAGCCGACAGACCTTAGGTCTTTCATAACTTGAATTATCTCTTCCCACTCCTCTCCAAAGCCAAGCACGAGGGCGGACTTGGTAGGCACATGGGGAGCAAGCTCCTTTGAATGTTTTAAAAGCTCAAGACTTCTACCATACTTTGAGCCAGTCCTCACCCTTTCATATAGCCTTGGGACTGTTTCTATGTTGTGAGCTAATACATCTATTCCAGAGGAGACAACCATCTCAAGAGCTCCCTTATCGCCTTTAAAGTCTGGCACAAGAACCTCCACCTTAATATTGGGTATGTTTTCCTTAAGGACTTTCACACACTTTACAAAATGGTCAGCACCTCCATCTAATAGGTCATCCCTTGTAGGAGAAGTTAACACTACATAACTTAGTCCAAGGGTCTTAACCGCTTCCAAAAGTTTATAAGGCTCCTCCGGGTTTGGAGGTAGGGGCTTTCCCCTTTGTAGATTGCAAAAGCTACAGGCTCTCGTGCATGTATCTCCCAGTATCATAAAAGTTGCGGTGCCAGAGCCAAAACATTCTCCTATGTTAGGACAGCGAGACTCTTCACAAACTGTGTGTAGTCTTAAACTTCTCAGCAGTTTTTTAATCTCGTGGGTCTTTGATAGCTCTAATATGGGCTTCATAGGATAAAATCTTAGCAAAAGTCTGCGTTAAGCATATAATATACCCTATGGTTAGCACACTTCCACCAGAGGTTGTTATAAAGCTACAGGAAAAGTTAGGAAAAGAAGAAGCCATTGAGTTTATAAAGGCTTTGGATGAGACCATAAAGGAACTAAGCCTCCAGAGGAAGTTGGAGCTAAAAGAAGAGCTCGCTAAAGACTTGGTTACAAAAGCAGACTTGAAGGAAGAAAGTGCTAAATTGATGGAAGAAATTGTCAAGGTAAGGGGAGAGGTGCTTGACCTTAAAGCTAGGCTTTCAAAGGTTGAAACCTACATAAAAGTCCTCATAGCCCTATTTCTGATAGCCATAGCCTTATACAGTCCAGTGTTTTTTGAACTCCTTAAGCTACTCCTTAAACTCTAAAGGCTTATAATATACCCTATGGTTAGCACACTTCCACCAGAGGTTGTTATAAAGCTACAGGAAAAGTTAGGAAAAGAAGAAGCCATTGAGTTTATAAAGGCTTTGGATGAGGCTATAAAGGAGCTAAGC
>JAXSPD010000045.1:0-13203 GCA_037926845.1 Candidatus Pampinifervens yunnanense
TGGTGTGCGGTGAGGTGGGCATTGTGCTGAAAAGGGACCCTCTTACAGTGAGGGGGCTTGACATTGCTTACATAAGCAAGGAAAAGCTAAGAGAAAAGCCCAAGGGCATGTTGGAAGTGCCACCAGACCTTGTGATAGAGATACTCTCACCCTCAAACACCTACACAGAAATAGAAGAAAAAGTGCAAGAACTTCTGAATTTTGGCGTAGAAAGAGTGTTGCTTATAGACCCAAGGCTCAGGAAAGCCTTTTTACACAAGAAGGGCATAGTAGAGGTCTACTCCTTTGATGAGGAGTTTGAACTTTTGCCAGAGCTAAAGGTTAAACTCTCTGAGGTGCTGGAGGAATGAGACTTCTTTACTTTTCCATCCTAAGGGAGAGGCTCAAAAGGGACGGTGAGGACATAGAGTTTGCGGGCAAAGTTGCGGAACTTCGCCGGCTGTTGATTGAAAAATACCCTGAGCTTGAGCCAATTCTTACAGTCTGCCGGTTTGCGGTCAACTACGAGTATGTGGGGGAGGACTACGAGCTGAAAGGTAGCGAAGTAGTTGCTATAATACCTCCAGTGAGCGGTGGATAAAAAGGCTCTTGTTCTTAGGCTTTCCTCTCTTGGCGATGTGGTGCTTACTTCTTGCCTTGTGGACCCTCTGCTAGAGCTTGGCTACAGACCATACCTTTTGACCTTTGAACCCTATGGCGAGATATTCTTGGAAGACCCACGGCTGGAGGTCCTGCAGGTAAAGAAGGAAGAACTTTTCAAAGAACACACACTCAATAGGCTCAAAGGCTTTGACCTATACCTTGATATGCACAAAAACCTCAGAACCCTACTCCTTAGGCTAAAGTTGGGAGGGCATTGGAAAAGCTACAACAAGCAGTCTCTGAGACGTCGGCTTTCTGTATACTTCAAAGCCTTTAGGAAACCCTACAGCGTAGTGAGGGCATACCTTGAGAGCATAGGCTACAGGCAAGGCAGACCAAAAATATTGCTCTCTGAGGAAAGGCTAAGGCTTTGGCGTCAAAAACTAGGAAATTATGTGTGCATTGCACCGGGCGCACGCTATGAGAAGAAAAGATACCCATATTTTGACAAAGTGGTGGAGCTTTTCCTAAGGGAAGGCTATCAGGTGGTCCTTGTGGGCGACAAAAGGGACAGAGAGCTCACAAAGGACTGGCAAGGTATAAACCTCTGCGGAGAGCTCTCTCTTTTGGATGTGGTGGCGGTCATAAAAGGTGCTTTGCTCTTTCTTGGAAACGACTCTGGACTTTTGCATGTTGCAAGGGCTATAGGCACAAAGGCTATTCAGATATACGGAGGAACGCATCCTACATTGGGCTTTGCCCTAGAGCCAGAGGAAGGTCTTTATGTGTTTAAAAACCTATACTGTCAGCCCTGCGACCTGCACGGAAAAGGAGGCTGTAGAATAGGAGAATACCCTTATCCTTGCCTTGATATAGCTCCAGAGGATATCCTCCGCTTAGCCCTTGGGCTTTTAAAAGGGAGGGGCTAAAAGCTCCCTCCTGCAGTTATTTTACCAAGTTAGCACTCTGCCTGCCATACCTAGCGTTGGCAGTGCTTGAGTGGGCGTAAGCACTGGGAAGTTGTAAGCCAGGTCCTCCTCCTTCATGCCGTTGAGGTCCAAAGACTGCTTGCAAGCAACCATCTGCACACCGTTGTCCAAAGCCAACTTGATAAAGTAAGAAAGGGACTGCCCACCTTCCATAGGATAGATGCTCTCTGCCACGCCCTTCTTGAGTAGCTCAGTGGCTGGACCGGTAAAGTAGACCACCACGTTCATGTCCTCTGCGGCGGCGGTGGAAGCAAGGAAAAAGGCAGAAGGTAGCCTCTTGGCGTTTTCCTTACCAGTGAGAAGGATTATCACAAGGTCTGGTGCTTTCTGTTCCATGGTAGGACCTCCTTATGAAAGTATTCTAATAGTATTATAAACATTCCTATCGGTCAAAAGCTATAAGTTCCAGTTATGAAATGTTAAGTTTTAAAATTTCTTCATGGGTGTGAAAGTCCTCAAAGCCAAGCAGATGCAAGAGATAGACAGGAAAGCCATAGAGGAGCTGGGTATACCCCCTATCCTTTTGATGGAAAAGGCGGGGCTTTCGGTGGTGGAGGTCATAAGGAGGGAGTTTCCAAGTGCCAAGAGGGTTCTGGTGGTTGCAGGCAAGGGAAACAATGGGGGCGATGGGCTTGTGGTAGCGAGGCATTTGCATCTGCTTGGATACAAGGTGGGCTATGTGCTGGCGCTGGGGCAAGAGCTAAAGGGAGACGCAAGACTGCAGTTGGATATTCTCAAAAGGCTCGGGCTTGAGCCCTTGAGGGACTTTAGCCTCCAAGACTATGAGCTTGTGGTGGATGCCCTTTTTGGCACAGGCTTTGAGGCACCAGCAAGGGGAGAAGGTGCTTGCTGGATAGAGCTTATAAACAAAAGCGGTCTGCCGGTGGTAAGCGTAGACTTGCCTTCGGGTCTCTCTGCAGACAGCCCAAGGGTTTATGAACCCTCTGTGAAGGCTCACATAACGGTGAGCTTTCAGTTTCCAAAGCTTTGCCATCTTTTGCACCCTGCCAGCCTAAGGTGTGGAAGGCTCTACATTGCAAACATCGGCATCCCTCAATGGTTGGCACAGGACATAAGGCTGGAGCTACTCATCGGTGCAAAAGTGCCAGAAAGACCCGCAGATGCACACAAGGGGCTTATGGGTCATGTGCTTTTGCTGGGCAGTAGCACGGGCAAGACGGGTGCCTTAATCATGAGTGCCAAGGCGAGCACAAGGGCTGGGGCTGGGCTTGTAAGCGTGGGTGTGCCAGAGGACCTAAACATGGTCTTTGAGACAAGCCTTGTGGAGGAGATGAGTATTCCTCTGCCCGGCAAGGGCAGGCTTTCTGTGGCGTCCGCAAGGCTTGTGGTGGAGATGCAAGAGAGGTTTTCTGCTATAGGCGTGGGTATGGGTATGGACCGCTACGAGGAGGGAAGGCAGGTCATAAGGGAACTTCTGTTGGGACTTGAAAAACCCCTGCTTTTGGATGCGGACGCCCTCAACAACCTGGCAGACCTTGGACTGCAGGTGCTAAAGGAAAGAAAGGCTATAACAGTGCTTACGCCCCATGTGGGCGAGTTTCAGAGGCTCACAGGTATTGAAAAGGAACATATTTTAGAAAACTTTGTGGATGTTGCGGTGGAGTTTGCGGTCAACTATGGCTGTTATCTTGTGCTCAAATCCTCAAGGACCCTCATAGCCACGCCAGAAGGCAGGGCATACCTCTCCACAAGGGGCACGTCCGGCATGGCAAAGGGAGGCTCAGGCGATGTGCTTTCTGGAATTCTTACTGCCCTCATGGGGAGGGCTATGTCTGTGGAGGACGCCCTAAAGTTGGGTGTTTTTCTGCACGGAATTGCGGGAGAAGTGGCACAAAGGCAAAAGCACAGGGAGAGCCTTAGAGCCCTTGACCTTGTGGAAGCACTGCCAGATGCGTATAATCTAATAGAACATGAAGCCTTTGAGTTTTCTTTTTCTTATATTCCTTAGTGCCTGCAGTATAGTGCAGATAGAAGTAAGAGACAAAAAAGCCCAAGGCCCTCAGCGGACAGAGATAAGAAAAAACCAACCAGAGGCTAGACCTCAAGCACAGAAGCCGGAAGTTAAGCAAGAGACTAGGACCACAAACCTTAGGGTAAGCCCTCCCGTTGGAGGAAGACCAAGTCGCACAGAAAGGGGATACTACATAAACACAGCATGCGATAGCTTCTTCAGGTCTGTAAGCAGTGGCAGGGTTTTGTATGCAGGTGATGACATAAGGGGTATGGGGTGGGTGGTGATGGTGGAATCCGAGGATGGATATGTGTATGTTTATGCTAAGGCAGGAAGCTCTCTTGTTAGAAGAGGGGAGGAGGTAAAAAGGGGACAGGCTTTGGGTAAGGTGGGAAGGTCTGGGGATGGTTGCGGTCTGCTTTTTGAAATAAGAGACCAAGAGGGTAAGCCTGTGGATTTTGAGCTTGTGCTATAATAGAAACTATGATAGATATAGCTTTTGCCCAGCAGACAGGACATGGCGGAAGCCCAGTGGGAGCTCTTCTCTTTCAGCTTATATTCTTTGTAGCCCTTTTTGTTTTATTTTACTTCTTACTCATCAGACCACAGAGTAAAGCAAGGAAAAAACACCAAGAGTTTCTTGCAAACCTAAAAAAGGGCGACCGCGTGGTAACCGCAGGGGGAGTGTGGGGCACGGTGGTGGAGATAGGGGACGATACGGTCACCCTCAAGGTGGATGCCAACACACGCATAACCTTCACAAAGGAAGCCATATCCCACTACCAGCCAGGCTACAAGAAGGAAGAAAGGGAGAAGGAAGAATAAATTTTTCTCTATGAAGCTGTTGCTGGAGGAGGGGGTAGTTCTTCCAGAGCTGGAGGACCAACGCAAAACCGCCCTTGTAAGGGGCGACCAGAGCATAAGCTACAGAGAGCTTATAGAAAATGTCTCTTCCTTCGCAACCCTTGTGGATATCCTGCCCAGTGAAAAGGTTCTTATATGCTCTGAAAACAGACCGGAGTGGGTCTATGCTCTCTACGGTGCCTGGCAGAGAGGAGGGATAGTAGTGCCTGTGGACTTTATGTCCAGCGCCGATGAAATACTATACATCCTAAAAGAGACGGAACCTGCGGTAGTTTTTTGTTCACAACAAACGGAAAGGTCTGTTAAAGAAGCCCTTCAGAGGTCTGGAATAGAGCCTCTTCTTTACAACTTTGATACTCTGATACTTCCAAAACCTCATGGGAAGTCCATGAGTAGAAGCTTGAAGGAAACCGCCCTAATTCTTTACACCTCTGGCACTACTGGACAGCCAAAGGGTGTTATGCTTAGCTTTAAAAACCTGCTTTCCAATATAAGGGCAATAGAAAAGGTGGGCGTGGCAGGAAGAGAGGATAAAACACTGGCACTTTTGCCCTTTCATCACTCTTATCCTCTTATGGTCACTCTTCTTGTGCCCTTGTATCTTGGTGCCACCATAGTCTTCCTTGAGAAGCTAAGCTCAGAGGATCTACTCAGGGTTATGAAAAAGGAAGGCATAACCATCCTAGTGGGCGTGCCAAGGCTTTACCAGCTTCTACACCAGAGGATAATGGAGGGTCTAAAAGCTAACGCCATAGGTAGGCTACTCTTTATGCTCTCACCCTACATGACAAGAGGTTTCAGGAAGCTGGTCTTTATGAGGGCTCACAGAGCTTTGGGAGGGAAGATAAAATACATGGTAAGCGGAGGGGCAAAACTTCCTCTTGAAATAGCCCTTGACCTTGACAGACTTGGCTTTACCATACTTGAAGGCTACGGACTTACCGAGACATCACCCATAGTATCCTTTAACCCACCCAGTAAACCAAAACTTGGCTCTGTGGGAATTCCCATAGAAGAGGTCTATGTGAAGATAAGCGAAGAGGGGGAGGTGCTTGTGCGCGGTGTGAATGTGATGCAGGGCTACTACAAAAAGCCAGAAGAGACCCAAAGGGCTTTCAAGGACGGTTGGCTTCTTACTGGAGACCTTGGATACCTTGACAATGAGGGCTATCTATACATAACAGGCAGAAAAAAGGAGGTTCTTGTGCTTTCTGGTGGGAAGAAGGTAAACCCCGAGGATCTGGAAGCTCTAATAATGAGAGAGGGAAGGGCTATAAGGGAAGTGGCGGTGCTTGAGGTGGATGGAACAGTAAAGGCTCTTGTCCTGCCAGACTTTGAAACCTTGAGGAAAGAGGGTATTGTCAACATAGAGGAGTTTGTCCGCTGGCAGGTCATAGACCGGGTAAACCAAAAACTTCCAGAGTGGAAGAGGATAACGGGGTTTAGAATTCTGAAAGAAGAGCTTCCAAAGACAAGGTTGGGCAAGGTAAAGAGGTTCCTGCTTGGGCAAATATACCAGTCCGCACAGTTATACGGAGAAGAGAAAAGAGAAGAGGCTGTTATGCAAACTCAGGAAGGTCAGACCATAAGGTCTTTCCTTGAGAGGCTAACGCAGAGGGAGGTCAGAGGTTATCACCACATGGAGCTTGACCTAGGGCTTGACTCTCTTGGAAAGGTGGAGTTCCTGAGCTTTCTTGAGTCCGCCTTTGGGATAAATCTGACAGAAGAGGACCTCATAAACAACCCTACAGTGCAGGACATGGTAAGGCTCGTAATGGAGAGAAAGGAGAGGTTTGAGCTTTTGCAGGTTCAGTGGAGAGAAATACTTCTGGGTGGAGAGCCCTACGCTCCAGAGGATCATGCTTTTGCCTTCAACACAGGAAGGCTCATCTTGAGGTCCTTTTTTAGTCTATACAATCGCCTTGAGGTTCAAGGTATTGAAAACCTACCAGAACCGCCCTTTATATTGGCTCCTAACCATGCCAGCTATCTGGATGGCTTTGTCTTAGCGTCCGCATTGCCCTCTGGCATAGCCCTAAGAACCTACTTTCTCGGGGCGGAGGAATACTTTAGAAACCCTTTGACCTCTCTTTTTGGCAGGCTTGCCCATGTGATAACGGTTAACTTAGACAAAAGGCTAAAAGAGTCTCTCCAGAAAACCGCATGGGCTTTGAGGCTTGGTAAGGTAGTGGTTATCTTTCCAGAAGGAGCAAGAACCAGAGACGGAAGACTTCTACCCTTTAGAAAGGGCTTTGCCATACTTAGCAAGGAGCTCCATGTTCCTGTGGTGCCTACCGCTATAAAAGGGACTTACCAATCCCTGTCTCTATACGATAAGTTTCCAAAACCTGCAAAGATAGAGGTAGTCTTCGGAAAGCCTATAAAACCTCAAGGAAAGAGCTACGAAGAAATCGTAGAAGAGACAAAAAAGGAAATTGAAAGACTACTCTCTTAGGCTTCTTCCGCCACCGTCTTTACTGCCAAAACGCCTATCTCTTCTGCAAGGGAGAGAGCCTCTTCCTTTGCGTTTAGATAAACTACCACAGGAATGGTTTCTTGTCCTACCGCCTTTGAGATTATCATAGCCCTCTTGAAGACCTTTTCCACATCCTCTGGATAAAGGGTCAAAGTTGCCTCAAGGGCTATATGAACCTCCTTTCCAGTTTCCTTGAGCCTTCCTTTGCCAGCAAAGTCAACCTTTAGAGCAAAGTCTTTCATGTCTTCATCTATAAGACCACTATCTATAGCATCGTCCAGTATGTCCGCAAGGGTAAACTTGTCTATAGGTCTTAGTCTTCTTATGACTCTGCCAAGGAAGGCAGGTGCGTTTTCTCTAACCTTTCTTTCAAAACTTTCTCCTCTTAGCTTTGCCACATCTATCTTAAGAACTCCTACATCTTTCTTGAGAATCTCCACGTCCGCCTTCAGTGGTCTGAACTCTTCTTCTACAAACCTTTCAAACCTTGCAGGAAGCCTTCTGAGTTCCTCTTCCAGTATTAGGCTTCTTATCCTCTCACGCCATTCGGGGTTTTCTCTGAGTATCCTCTCAAGGTCTTCTATGGTGTTTACCACATAGCCCATGCCTATGAATATAAAGCATAACGCTTTAAAGTTCAAGGGTTGGGGATATAATCTATTTTTATGTCAGGACACGAGATTAGGGAGCTTTTTCTTGGCTTTTTTGAGAAGAAGGGTCATACAAGGGTCAAGTCCGCAAGCCTTGTGCCAGAAAAGGACCCCACCCTTCTTTTTGTAAACGCAGGCATGGTGCCCTTCAAGGAGGTTTTTCTTGGGATTGAAAAAAGACCCTACACAAGGGCGGTTTCTTGTCAAAAATGCCTTAGGGTATCTGGAAAGCACAACGACCTTGAGAGCGTGGGCTTTACCTCAAGGCATCACACCTTCTTTGAAATGCTTGGAAACTTCTCCTTTGGAGACTACTTTAAAAGAGAAGCCATAGAATACGCATGGGAGTTCGTCACCCAGTATCTAAGATTGCCCGCAGAAAAGCTCTATGTGAGCGTTTTTAAAGAGGATGAGGAAGCTTTTGGCATATGGAGAGACAATATAGGACTACCAGAGGAACGCATATGGAGGATGGGCGAGGAGGACAACTTTTGGCAGATGGGTGATACGGGACCCTGCGGTCCCTCCTCTGAAATATATGTGGACAGGGGTCCAGAATACGAGCCAGAGAGATACCTTGAGATATGGAACCTTGTGTTTATGCAGTATAACAGGGATGAAAGGGGCAGGCTCACGCCCCTTCCAAAGCCCAACATAGACACCGGCATGGGTCTTGAGAGGGTTGCCAGCGTGCTTCAAGGCACAAGGACAAACTTTGAGATAGATCTCATAAGACCTCTAATAGCCTTTGGTGAGGAGCTCTCTGAAAGGGTCTACGGAGAGAACTTTGAGACCGACAGTGCTTTAAGGGTGATAGCGGACCACCTGAGAGCTTTGACTTTTGCCATTGGCGATGGCGTTCTTCCCTCCAACGCAGGCAGGGGCTATGTGATAAGGAGGATACTTAGACGTGCCATGAGGTATGGCTACAAGCTGGGCATAGCCGAGCCCTTCCTCTACAGGGGCGTGGACTTGGTGGTGGACTTAATGAAAGAACCCTATCCCGAGCTACTTCAGGTGAGGTCCTTTGTTAGGTCTGTGGTAAAGGCTGAGGAGGAGAGGTTTATAAACACTCTTAGAAGGGGTATGCCCTACGCAGAGGAGATACTCCAAAGGTCCGAGGGTGGGCTTGTGCCGGGGAGCTTGGTCTTTAACCTCTATGATACCTACGGCTTTCCCATTGACCTCTTTGAAGACATGGCAAGGGAGAAGGGTCTAAGGCTTGACACAGAAGGCTTCCAAAGGGAAATGGAGGAGCAAAGAGAGAAGGCAAGAAAACACTTTAAGATAGAGGCAAAGACCGCAGAGCCCGTATACCAGCACCTTAGGGAACTGGGCAAAACTTCTGCCTTTTTGGGATACGAAAACACAAGCCTCCAGACGGAGGTTATAGCCCTTGTCAAGGATGGTGAGCTTATCTCTGAGCTAAGGGAAGGCGAGAGGGGTGAGGTGTTTTTGAAGGAAACCCCCTTCTATGCAGAGAGGGGCGGTCAGATAGGTGATAGGGGGCTTATAGAAACCGCAAGTGGCATCTTCTTCGTGGAAGACACCCAATCGCCGGTGGAGGGCGTTATAGCCCACATAGGCTATGTTTCAAAGGGTTCAATAAGGGTTGGGGATAAAGCCTTTGCCCACATAGAAGAGGAGAGAAGGGAAGACATAAAGAGAAACCACACCGCCACACACCTTTTACACTCAGCCCTCAGGGAGGTTCTTGGTGAGCATGTGCGTCAGGCGGGTTCATTGGTGGCGGACCAATACCTACGCTTTGACTTTACACACTTCCAGCCTCTCACAGAAGAGGAGATAAAAAGGGTAGAGGAGCTTGTGAACCTGCAGATAATGAAAAACCAGCCAGTGCTTGTAGAAGAGATGGACTACCAGTCCGCCATAAGGAGCGGAGCAATAGCCATCTTTGAGGAAAAATATGGCGAGCGGGTAAGAGTCCTGAGCGTGGGGGACTTTTCAAAGGAGCTATGCGGAGGAACGCATGTCAAAAGAACGGGAGACATAGGCTACTTTATGATAGTCTCTGAGGCTTCTGTGGGTGCGGGGGTAAGGCGTATAGTGGCAAAGACAGGAAGGTGGGCGGTGGAGCATGCCTTTGAGGAGAGAAGAAGGCTCCTTGAGCTTGCCCGATCCTTGGGTGTCCCGCCTGAGGAGGTCCCCAAGGGTGTTCAAAGGCTCATGGAGGAGATAAGGGAGAAGGACAGAGAAATAAGCCGGCTAAAGGAGAAGATTCTTGCCGGTGATGGGCTCTCCAACATAAGGAAAGAAAGTCTCGGAGAAGTAGAACTATACACGGGCCTTTTGGAGGATGTAGAGCCAAAGGAGATGCTCGCCCTTGCGGACAGGATAAGAAACCAAAGCAATAAAGCAGTGGTCTTCCTCCTTAGCAAGAGGGGAGAAAAGGCTTCTTGCCTAATAGCCCTTTCCAGGGATCTAACAAACAGGCTCTCCGCAAAGGAGCTTATGAAGGAAGTCTCTAGGCACTTGGGTGGTGGGGGTGGCGGTAGGGATGACTTGGTTCAGGGGGGTGTCAACAGCCTTGATGGGTTGCAATTAGCCATAGAGGGTCTAAAATCTGTTATAATAGAGCGGTTTATGGAGGTAAGAGGATGAAGAAGGGCATACACCCAGAGCTCAAACCTACGCATTTTGTATGCGGTTGTGGGAACAGCTTTACACTGCTTTCCACAAAGGGAGGCACCGTCTACCTTGAAACCTGCAATGCCTGCCACCCCTTCTATACGGGCAAACTCCGGGTCAAACCCGCCTTCTTGGAGCTGACCGGTAAGGGATAATGCTCAGCCCAGAGCTTGAAGAGAGGCTCAAGACGGTAGAGCAGAGGTATTTGGAGCTACAGTATAAGCTGAGCAGTCCAGAGATAGTATCGGACAGGGAGAGCCTTACAAGGCTGGGTAAAGAGTTAAAAGAGCTTGAAGAGGTTTACCTCGCCTACAAAAACTACAAGAAACTCCTCTCTGAACTTGAGCAGGCAAGAGATCTACTAAGGAACGAAGATCTAAGGGATTTGGCAAAGGAAGAAATAGAAAGGCTCACGCAGGAACTGGAGAAAACGGAAAAGCACATAAGGGTGCTCCTGCTTCCAAAGGACCCAAGGGACAGCCGGAATGTTATACTGGAGATAAGGGCGGGTGTAGGTGGTGAGGAGGCGGCGCTCTTTGTGGCAGACCTTCTTAACATGTATCAAAAGTATGCGGAGGAAAAGGGTTGGAAGTTCAGCATTCTATCTTCTAACAGGACAGGGCTTGGCGGATACAAGGAAGTGGTTGCCCTCATAGAAGGCGAAGGTGCCTATTCAAGGCTCAAGTTTGAGAGCGGGGTTCACAGGGTTCAAAGGGTGCCAGTAACGGAGGCAGGAGGAAGGATACACACCTCCACCGCTACGGTGGCAGTCCTCCCCGAAACGGACGAGACGGAGGTTCAGATAGACCCAAAGGACCTAAGGATTGAGACCTTTAGGGCGAGCGGTGCGGGCGGTCAGTATGTAAACACCACAGAGAGTGCGGTAAGGGTCACCCACCTGCCTACTGGAATAACTGTGTCCTGCCAAGATGAAAGGTCTCAGTTTCAAAACCGGCAGAAGGCTCTCAAGATACTCTACGCAAGGCTTAGGGACTTTTATGAAAGGCAAAGGGAGGAAGAACTTGCAAGGGAGAGAAGACAGCAGGTGGGCACCGGTGAGCGTAGCGAAAAGATAAGGACCTATAACTTTCCTCAGAACAGGGTCACAGACCACAGGATAAACCTGACCCTTCATAGGCTTGAGGATGTGCTTGAGGGCAAGCTGGATGAACTTATAGAGGCTCTCATTGAGCATGATATAGAAGAAAAGCTCAAAGCCCTTGCATAAGCCTATAGGGTCTGAGGGTATTGCCCTCAATCAAGCCTACACCAAGAAAATGCTCTCCCTCATAAAGCCTAACAAAGGTTTTTTCAAGGTTTTCCCTGAGCCTGACCACAGAGCCATGCCTTATCCTTCTTGAAAGCTCACCCCCAAAGCTTATCCTGGGCATGAAACTTAGAGCATCCCCCACTGGGATTAAAAGCCCACCTATATCCTCTATGGAGAGCAGTCTGCTAAGGGCTACCGCCATGTCCACTCTGAAATCACCAACCCTTAACCTTCTTAGGTCCACCACATGAGCACCGCAGGAAAGCTCTAGCCCAAGATCGTGAACAAGGCTTCTTATGTATGTGCCAGAGGACACCTCAAAAAAGAGCTCCACAAGGGGTATATTACAGCTCAAAAGCTCCGCCTTGTAGACTTGGACCTCCACTGGCTTTATATCAACGCTTAGCCCCTTTCTTGCCAGCTGATAAGCCCTCTTGCCACCAAGCCTTTTTGCAGAGAAGGGCGGTGGCTTCTGAAGTATCCTGCCCGTGAACTTTCTAAGGGCTTCCTTTACCTCTTGGCAGGATGTCTCTACTGGTCTTGACTCAACCACCTCTCCCTCTGCGTCGTAGGTATCTGTTATCTGTCCAAGCTTTGCCACCGTGGTGTAGGCTTTATCAAGGCCGGTGAAAAACTGGGAGAACTTGGTGGCTTCGCCCACAAGCACAAGCAAAAGCCCAGTAGCTATAGGGTCAAGGGTGCCCGCATGCCCTGCCTTTAGCCCAAAACGCTTTTTTACAGACTCAACCACCTCCATAGAAGTCAAGCCCCTTGGCTTGTCCACAAGAAGAAGACCAGAGAACATCAGCTAAGGAAGTCTTTGAGGTGTCTTTTCATAGCCATGTTTCTGAGCTTTCTGAGGGCTCTGGTCTCAAGCTGACGCACCCTCTCTCTGGAAATCTGCAGTATGTCCCCTATCTCCCTAAGGGTTCTTGGCTCTTCGCCCCTTAGCCCAAACCTCAGTTCTATAACCCTTCTTTCCTTCTCAGGAAGTCTATCCAAAAGGTCATCTATTTCCTTCTCTAGCACTTCGCTTATTATCCTCTCCTCCACATCTGCGGTGCCGTGCTGGCTGAGAAAGTCCACAAAGAAGGTGTCCTCATTTTCACCAACCGGCGCATCCAGAGAGAGGGGAACTCTGCAAAGCTGAAGGCATTTATCCACCTCCTCTGGGCTAATCTTGTAGCCTTCCTTTTTAATCCTTTTCTCTATCTCCTCCTCCGTTGGCTCGCGTCCTAGATCCTTCTCAAGCTCCTTTTGAAGCACCTCTTTGGTGTATTCGTAAGCTATCTCTTCGGAGGTGGGTTCCCTTTCAAGCTCCCTGTAAAGCCTGCTGTATAGACTGCTTATGCGGTTTATCAAATGGGACTGTTTTATGGGAATCCTAACCGCACCGGTTTGCTGGGAAAGAGCCTGCATTATAGCCTGCCTTATCCACCATACCGCGTAGGATATGAACTTTACGCCCCTGTCTGGGTCAAACCTCTTTGCTGCTTCAATGAGCCCGTGATTGCCCGCCGCTATAAGCTCAGACAGAGGAAGACCATAGCCAAGGTATTGCTTTGCTATGCTTATGACGAACCTGAGGTTAGATTCTACAAGCCTTCTGAAGGCTTGCGGGTCTCCTTCCTTTGCCCTCCTTGCCACTTCCTTCTCTTCCTCTGGTGTGAGAAGGGGTATCTTGGAAACCTTCTTGAGATACTGGTTTATTATCTCCTGCTCTGTGTCAGGTATCATCATTTTAACCTCAG
>JAXSPD010000046.1:0-12415 GCA_037926845.1 Candidatus Pampinifervens yunnanense
GGGATGTCTTAGCTTTCTTATTGCCTTCGTCTCAAGCTGACGAATCCTTTCCCTTGTTACGTTAAACATCTTGCCTATCTGCTCAAGGGTATACTCTATGCCGTCCACAAGCCCATACCTATACATGAGAATTTCCTTTTCCTTCTCACCAAGGGTGCTTAAAACCTTTATGAGCTGTTCTCTGAGAAGTTTCCTTGAAACCTGCTCCTCGGGCGATGGGACACTCTTGTCTTCTATAAAGTCTCTCAGATGGGTTTCTTCGTCGTCTCCTATAGGTGTTTCAAGGGATACAGGTTCTTGAGATACTCTCATCACCTTTCTTGCCTTTTCTGGTGATATACCAAGATACTTAGCTATCTCCTCTGCGGTTGGCTCTCTACCAAGCTCTTGGAAGAGCTTTTTGTGTGCCTTTGTTATGTCGTTTATGGTTTCTATCATGTGAACAGGTATGCGTATGGTTCTCGCCTGGTCTGCTATAGCCCTCGTTATTGCCTGACGAATCCACCAGGTGGCATAGGTAGAAAACTTGTAGCCCTTTCTGTAGTCGTACTTATCCACTGCCTTCATAAGCCCTATGTTGCCCTCTTGAATAAGGTCAAGGAAGTGAAGACCTCTGTTCACATACTTTTTGGCTATGGAAACTACAAGTCTGAGGTTGCATTTTACCATCACTTGTTTTGCTTGCGTGACCTTTGTCCTGCCTTCTCTTATTATGTGTATGACCCTTTGAAGCTCCTCTGGGAGAATGCCCATTTCGCGCCTAAGGTCTTCTATTTCTCTCTTGAGGGTAAGATATTCATCTCTAAGCATCTGAAACCTTGCAAAGCCATAACCTGCCCTCTCTGCTTTTTTCTGTAGAGTTTCGTCTTGGTCGTAATTCCGCACGAGCTCTTCTATGTCTGGGTGTATGCCTTCTAACTTTTTCTTCCTTACCTCAAACTCCTTTAGCTTTCTTGTGTATTTGTTGTATAGGTTCAAAAGCTCATCCGCAATTCGTTCAAACTTGGAATGCTTGAGTTTCATATCCTTGAGGATTCTGTTCATCTTAGCATGTCTTCTTAGATATTCCTTTTTGTATTCTGGCGTTGCGTAGAAAAGGTAGGAATCTCTCCAGTAGAGGGCTTCCTTGTATGCCTTTGCCAGCTCAAAGCCCTTTTCTATGAAGTATCTCTCTAAATGCTCGTGGCTTTCCTCGTATTCTTCTAGGGTCTTGCTCTCATCCACCGTATCCATTAGGTCGCTCGCCTTTAGCTTGCCGTTGCATACCTCTCCCCAGTCCCTGAGGACCCTATCTATCAGAAAGGAGGTCCTCAGAAGCCCTCTTCTCATAACCTTTCTACCAATCTCTATCTGTTTTGCATACATTATCTCCTCTTCTCTTTTTAAGAGGGGTATTTTGCCCATGTCTTTGAGATAGAGCCTTACCGGGTCCCCATCTTTACCAGTGAGGAGAAGGCTCTCGGTAGAGACGGTAAAAGCATCTTCCTTTTCAATGTCCTCCACCGCTTCCTCTGTCTCCACTATCTTCACACCCCTTTCTTGTAGGAAGTCCATTATCTCTTCGTAGAGCTCTGTGTCCACAAGCTCTGGTCCAAGAAGGTCGTTAATCTCATCGTAGGTCACATACCCTTTTTCGCTGATATCAATTAGCTTTTTCATGAGTTGTTTGTATATCATCCAAAACCTCCTCTATGAGTATTCTCACGGGATGTGATAAATGGTCCCGAGAAGATGGGATAGGCCCTTTGGTATAGTCCCTTGTCTAGTCTTCTAGCTTTAAGGTTTGACTCCATAACTTTCTAAAATATACTCATACAAGCTTCTTCTGGCAACTCATATGAGGGCGGGCTTGCCATCAAGATTATTTTTTAAGAGTTCCTCTACCTGTGCGTCTTCTATTTGTCTGAAGTCTCTGTAAAACATACCCACCGCAAAGCTGCCACTTTCGGAGATATGCAGGCAATAAACCTCATCCACATGCTCCCTTAGTTTTTCTATACTTTCCATGGGACATACTGGCGCAGCTACCATTACCCTCTTTGCACCCCTCCTTTTGAGATACTGAGATCCGGCGATAACCGTCTGACCCGTGGCAATACCATCGTCCACTATCAGCACCCACTTGCCCTCTACTTCTGGCTCTTTTCCACCTAAGAACCTTTTTTCCCTTTCTCTTATCTTTTGTAGCTCCACCTCTGCTACTCTTTGGATGTCCTCCTGAGAGAGCCTAAAATATTCTACTGTCTTTCTGTCCGTGTATATATGCCCATCGGGGTCTATGGCTCCAAAGGCAAGCTCTGGCTCTGAGGGAACGCCGAGCTTTCTAACTATAAGAAGGCTCAGCGGCACACCAAGGATTTTTGCTACCTCTTTTGCTACCACCACGCCACCCCTAGGTATTCCAAGGACTAGGTCTATGTTCCTTAACTTCTCTCTGAGGTAATTCCCCAAAAGTCTTCCTGCCTCTTCTCTGTTTGCAAACACCATTCTATAATTTTAAAACCATGGGAAAGTATAGAAGGGATAAGGTGAAGTTGGAGCATCATATTTTAGAGGGTTTAGATGAGTATCTAGAAGAGCTTTCCCGTATGGACTGTGTTAGCTCCATAATACCAGGTAGGATAACAAGGCAGAACGGAGGCAGGGGCTCAAGGGGGCTATTTCTAAAATACAGAACAAACTCAGGCTACAAGCTACTGTATAAAATGGGCACCTCCGTGCAAGAGGTTTTCGTGGTGTGCCAAGACCCAGAAGGTTTTGAAAAGCTCTTCAGAGAAAGAATAGGTTCATAAATCCTTATTTGTTAGCTAACCACCTCCCACTCGGTAATAAGATGGTTTCCCCTTTTGAAGTGAGACCTAAGCCTGAGATGAAGAAGGTTCTTAAGGCTCTTAAAGCCCTCACCACCTACCAGTGTTGGCACATTCTCACCGCCCACTATCACAGGCAGGTGTATGAGCCTTATCTCGTCCACAAAGCCTCTTCGGATAAACTCCCAGTTTATGGAGGCTCCGCCCTCCACCATAAGGCTCTTAATACCTCTTTCGTATAGAAGTGGCAGGAGCCTTTCAAAGTCCACAAGGTCCTCACCCACCACCAACACCTCTGCACCCAAAGACCTTATTTTCTGTAGTTTTTCCTCTGGGGCTCTTTTGGTAGAGACTATTATGGTGGGGGCATCCTTTGAGAAGATGTTGGCGTCCAGTGGCACGTTGGCAGTGGAGCAGGGTATTATCCTCACCGGGTTTTTACCTTCCACATACCGCACTGTAAGGCTTGGGTTGTCCGTGCGCACAGTCTCACAACCCACCATTATGCCGTCCACCTTTGCCCTTATCTCATGGAGATATCTATAAGCCTCTTGGTCCATAAGTGTCATAAGCTCCTTGCTAGAAGCACCCCTGTAGAGGGTTAGCTTCCCGTCAACGCTTACTTCAGAAACTACTATCACATAGGGTCTCATTCGTATTCCCTCCCGTAGTGTTTGTAAAGGTATAGAACCCTAAGAAGCAAAGAAGCCATCGTTAGCAGAGCTATGAGCTTTATTCCAAACTCAAGACCCACGGGAGCATGAAATCTTTCAAGCACGGTAAAAGCTATAAGGGTAAGATGTGTCTCTGGTCTTCCAAAAAAGCCTATGCCCTCAAGGGGGTCCTTTATCTTCCCCTTTATCCTCTCCTCGTAGCCTATCTCGGCGTATACCACGGGTTTTATAAAGGAATGTAGCATGGAGGCTGTCACTGCAGTTATGGCGGTAAGGGGTCCTGCGTAGATATATCCCACCGTCCCCAATACAAAGCCATCCACCCACTTGTCCGCAAGCCAGTCAAAAACCGCACCAAACTTGGAAGTCTTTTCTGAAAGCCTTGCCACCATTCCATCCGCAAGGTCAAAGAGGCCAGAAAGCATAAGAAGGCTTGCTGCGGTGAGAAACTTCCCATGGTAAAAGGCGTAGGCAGAAGCCATACCAAAGGCTACGGATAGCAGGGTTATTAAGTTGGGAGGAAGGTGAAGCTTATATAAAGCAACACCCACGGGCTGATAGACCCTTTTTAAGGTTTCCCTCCTCTTTGTGAGGTTCATTTTAGCTCCTTGCCTGTAATCCAGGGCATCATCCGCCTTAGCTCTTCACCCACCTTCTCTATGAGGTGATGCCTGTCCTTCTCAAGGAGGGCGTTAAATACAGGTCTCCCCGCTTGATTTTCCAATATCCACTCTCTGGCAAACTCTCCCCTTTGTATCTCCTCCAATATGCCCTTCATCAATGGCTTTACCACATTGTAAATCCTGTCTCCTCTTGTGACATCTCCATACTTGGCGGTGTCAGAAATAGAGTATCTCATGCCAGCTATTCCGTATTGGTATATGAGGTCTACGATGAGCTTTAGTTCATGTAGGCATTCAAAGTAGGCAACTTCTGGCTGATATCCAGCCTCTACAAGGGTTTCAAAGCCAGCCTTTATAAGTGCAGTGACTCCACCACACAAAACTGACTGCTCTCCAAAGAGGTCTGTTTCCGTTTCTTCTTTGAAGGTGGTCTCTATAACACCAGCCCTTGTGGCACCAAGAGCCTTTGCATAAGCAAGAGCTTTGTCTTTGCATGTTCCCGAAGCATCCTGATATATGGCTATAAGGGCTGGCACGCCCTTTCCCTCTTCATACATCCATCTCACAAGGTGCCCCGGTCCCTTTGGTGCTACCATAAACACGTCCACATCCCTTGGTGGCACTATCTGTCTAAAATGTATGTTAAAGCCATGGGCAAAGGCAAGGCTCTTTGAGCTGTTGAGAAAGGGCTCAACGCTCTCTTTGTAGAGCTGGGGCTGAACGGTATCTGGTGTAAGGAACATGATAATGTCCGCCTCTTGGGTTGCCCTCTCTGGTGGGAGAACAGGAAAGCCGTCCGCTATAGCTTTTGCCTTTGACTTGCTCCCCTCGTAGAGGCCTATGACCACCCTTATACCACTGTCTTTGAGGTTTAGGGCATGGGCATGCCCTTGGCTTCCATAACCCAGTATGGCAACAGTTTTTCCAATAAGGGGTTCAAGGCTTGCATCCTGGTCGTAGTAAACCTTTGCCATCCTTATCCTCCAGAGCTTTTAAGCAATTATACACTACTTTTCAAATCTAAAGAAGACAGAGAGATAGTCCTTACCTATCTTGTATCTGCTTATGAGAAGCTTATCTCTGAATTGTTTTGGCACCTTTTCGTAAGTATCAGTAAGCACCACAGCCTTCATCACATCTATGCCCAGATAATCACCTTCCTTGCTAAAGCCCTCCAAGCCTTGTATCTGCTCAAGCCCATCTTTTGAAAGCATCTTTAAAAAAACCCATTGTCTAGAGGCCTCTCTGTCCTTTCTTACAGTTCCATCCGTATCCGAAAGCCTTAGCTCCTGTGTTTTGTTTATGAAAAGCACCTTTTTCCTCGTGAGTATCCTGAGTATGCCATCCCTTATGTCAAAGTTAAGCCCCGGGTAAGCCCTGCTAAGATCCTCTTTGGTAAGCTTTATCTCTAGCTCCGCATCTATGAGGTTGCCAAAGTTCAGAAGGTCTTCGATAAATATACCCATGAGGTATAAAATATATCTGCAAGGGGGAAAAATGGAAAAATGTAATCTCTATTCGAAAGTGATGAGGGGCATGCCTCTAAGCGATAGCGAGGTCAAATTGCTTGGGGAGATAATAAGGGAAGAGCTCAAATTCCTTGTGAGGAACAACATTTTACCCACACCTAGGAATTACGAAAGGTGGTTTCTTGTTTTCTGTCATTCGCTTGAAAAGGGTAAACTACCTTCCGATGCGGAGCTTGTGGAAATATATCACAGCATCTACGACGGGGAAAAAATAAGTGATGTAAAGTTTGATGTGGAAACAACCCTCGAGGTGCTAAGCAAGCTTATGGAAGAATTTCACAAGCTTATAAAAGACCAGAAGGAATATACAGATAAGAAAGAAGAAGAACTCTCAAATATTGAAAAGAGGGCTATTGAAAGCGAACTTACCCCCTTGATTCTGGAGCTCCTCATGCATATAAGAGATATAAAGGCTCAAAATGAGAAATTTCTCAAGAGGATTCAAGAGCAACAACATATGATAGAAGAGTTAAAAGAAAGACTTGAGCATGCAGAAGCAGAAGCAAACATAGACTATCTAACTAACACCTTTAACAGACGCTCCTTTGAAAGGGCCCTTAAGGAAGCCTTTGAAGAATACAAGAAAAGGAACTCCCTTTTCTCTCTTATTCTTATAGACCTTGATGGGTTCAAAAAAATAAACGACCTATACGGTCACTCCGTTGGGGATTTGGTTCTAAGACGTATAGCCCACATCTTAAGGCAAAGCTTAAGAGCAAGGGATATATTAGCAAGGTGGGGCGGGGATGAGTTTGCGGTGCTAATGCCTGGCACGAGAAAAGAACAAGCCATAAGAGTCGCCGAAAGATTGAAAAAGACCCTTGAAGACCTAGAAATTACTGTTGAAGGTGAAAGGGTTAGGCTTTCATTCAGCTACGGTGTGGTGGAGTCCGAAGACAGATTTTCCAGCGTGGAGGAAATGATAAGGGAAGCAGACGAGCTTATGTATCAACAAAAGAAGAGCAAAAAATTATAGGTTTTTCCTTATTTCTCTCCTGTATGCCCAATAGAATATGAGAGCTCGCACTGTAGTTTCAAAACTCATGAAAACCCAGGGCACTATTGGGTTGGGAAACACCTTTAGAACTAGCATAGATGGGAGAATTCTGAAAATCCAAAAGGATGATAGGTTCACCATAAGAGGTATGTGTGTTTTACCCATACCCTTTAGAGACCCTGAGAAAATGCTGGCGTAAGCCATTTGAGGCTGAGATAGGGCAACTATTACAAGATAGTGAACCGCATAACTTATCACTTCTTTATCTCTTGTAAATATAAGAGAAAAGTATTGTGGGAAGAGGGCTATAAGCATTCCTACAAACCCCATTACGAGGGCAGTGGTGTGGGCGCTAACTCTAACTCCATAGTCTAGCCCTTTGAAATTTTTTGCTCCGTAGTTCTGACCTGCTAAGGTAGTTGATGCAATCATCATGCCAAAGCCTACCATAAAGGAGATGCTCTCCACTCTAAGCCCTACTTGATGGGCTGCAAGAACCTTGTCCCCAAATTGAGCAACAAGGCCCACAAAGATATTAAAGGAAAGACTTGTAAAGGCCCTTTCTATAGCGGTGGGTGTTCCTATGCGTATCATCTGAAGTAGAACATCACCTTTTATGCTTAGCTTGATAGGAAAGGGTTTTTTGTGTTTTGCATAAAGATAGGCATAGAATATAAGGCCTACAAGCTCCGAAAGGGCTATGCCCCAGCCGGCACCAGCCACTTCTAGTCTGGGAAATCCGAACTTGCCATATATGAGAAGGTATGCGGACCCTATGTTAACCACATTCATGAGAAGGGCAACCTTAAAGGGCGTTTTGGTATCTCCATAGCCATTGTAGGCTGCATACAAAGCATTGGTGATAAAGCCCACGGTTATAAACAGAAAAACAGGCTCAAGATATTCCCTCGCAAGGTTCACCACCCTCTGAGAAGCACCAAAGGTAAGCATAAGGTATGAAACAAGCTCCTCGCCCAAGAAAGTAAGCGGTAGGGCTATTAGGAAAGATAGGATAACACCCCATAGGAGCGCTGGTGATGGGTCTTTGCCTGCGCCCACCCTTTGAGCTACCAACACAGAAGTGCCAGTATAAGCCAAAGCCATAAGTGAGTATATGAACCAGAGCATGCTGGCGGAGTATCCTACTGCAGCAACTGCAGAGGCAGACAGTCCGGATACCAGGATTATGGAAAAGGCGCTTTCCACAGTGTAGAGTAGGTTAGAAAGAATTATGGGAAGAGCAAGTCGCAAAACTCTGCCAACTACCCTCAGCTTTCCTTCTGAGGGGTCTATAATAATCCTGTTATCGGGCATAGTCCTTCATTATCCTCATAGCCTTTTCATAACCCAGCTTGTATAGTTCGTCCGCCCTAAAAAGGCTTATCGGCGAGTAGGAATAGAGGTCTGGCTCTATTAAAACATGGCACAGCTCTTTTCTTTTGTCTGCGTTGGACCTCACCGCCAGAAGAAAGCTCCTCACAAGTATTTGAAATATATTCCCAATCTTTTCCAATGTTGCGTTTGGGTTTACATCCACACCCACAAGAAGCCCATCCATTCCCAGTAAAGGCTCCACTGGAAGGTTATTGGTTATGCCACCATCCGCTAGAAGGTAGCTTCTGTATTTCACGGGCTCAAAGATACCCGGAAGGGCACAGCTACCTAGAAGAGTCAGAAAGAGGTTTCCCCTTTCAAAGTAAATTGTCTTACCACTTTTGAGGTCCACCGCACCTATAAAGAGCCTTTTTTTAAGGTTCTCTATCCTGTCCACAGAAAGCATTGTCCTTAAATACTTTTCTGCATCTTTCAGAGATATAAGGCCCAACCTTGGCACGGTAGGCCTAAGATATCTAAGCCAATCCTTTGACTTTACTACTCTAAGCATCTCCTCCGGAGTGTAGCCATCACAGTAAAAGGCACCCACAAGAGCCCCAGCACTTACGGCACTAACTCCTTGTATTTCAAAGCCTAAATCCTCAAGGGCTTTAATTACCCCTATGTGGGCTATACCACGGGACGCACCACCAGAAAGGGCAAGGTTAACCTTCATGTATTAAAAGAATAGTGCAAAAGCAGGCTATACCCTCCTCCTTACAGAAGCCTTCTCTGCTTTTTCCCTTTAGTGAAATGTTTTCTGGGGCTGTTGCAAGCAACTCCGAAAGGCGATTCTTTATAGTTTCCTTATAGGGCGCAATTTTGGGCTTGTCAGTGATTATAAGGCAGTCAAGGTTGACCAATCTATAGCCCTTATCTTTCATTCTTCTTACAGCCTCCTGAAGGAAAATGCTTGAGTCTGCACCTTTCCACCTTGGGTCTTTGTCGGAGAAAAGCTGTCCTATGTCTGGCTCTCCAAGAGCTCCAAGGAGAGCGTCAGTTATAGCATGAAGTATAACATCTCCATCGGAGTGACCCTTTAAACCCATAGGAAACTCTATGGTCACCCCACCAAGTTTAAGAGGTTTACCCTCTTCAAACTCATGAGCGTCAAAGCCAAGTCCCAACCTTATCTTCATGGATTGAGAAACTGCATAAAGTAGAAAATAAGCCAGCCCGTCACCGCCACATAAATCCAGACAAGGGCAGTTATAGGGGCTATTCGCCTATGCTTTTCAAAAAGTCCCTTAAAGGCATACCGGAGGGTTATGACTGCCAGAGGAAAGTTTATTACCGCAAGTGCAGTATGCGACCAAAGAATAAACAGGAAAAGCCCTTTGTAGGGACCCTCATACTTCCCAAGGGGCACAAGTCCCTGAGCTTGTAGCACATTCCTGAGCACATATAGAAAAACAAATATAAGCGCAAACACAGAAGCGGTTATCATTGCCTTCTTATGGGCTTCCCTTTTACCTGACTTTATAAGAAATATACCCGCAAGCACTGCTATCCCGCTTATGGATATGGTGAGCATGCTCAGAAGGGTAATAAAAAATGCAAGCATGGTTATATAAATATAAGGCATCCTATCTCGTAAGGCAAAAGCGTTGATATCATCCTTAGACGGGGCAGAAGGGGATACTTTTTGCTAACTATAAGGTCCTTATTAACATATCTATCAAATCCTTAAAATCAATTCCCATCCTTCTACAGGCCATAGGGAAAAGGCTCAACTCTGTTAGACCAGGTATTGTGTTTACCTCTAAGAGGTAAGGCGTCCCATCCTTATCCACTCTAAAGTCAATCCTTGATAAGTCTTTGAGCTCAAGAGACTTGTGGGCAAGAAGGGCGATTTCTTGGAGTTTTTGTGTGAGGTCTTCGTCCTCTACAAAAAGGTATTCTGTCATGCCCTTGGTATATTTACTTTCATAGTCATAGACTCCCTTTCTTGGTCTTATCTCTATGGGTGGTAGTGCCTTTTCCTTTAGGATGCCCACGGTAATATCTCTTCCCTCTATATACTCTTCTACCATAACCTTCTTAGAAAGCTCAAGGCATTTTCTTATGGCTTCCTTTGCCTCCGCTTCATCTCTTACCACGAAGAGCCCTACGCTTGAGCCTTGATCTGCAGGCTTGACTACTGCAGGATATGTGTTCCAGTTTATCTCCTCCTCTGACCTTACGCACACCCAAGGGGGCACCCTTATGCCATAAAAGGAAAGCACCTTTTTTGTTATATCCTTATCCATGGCTATACTGCTTCCAAGAACACCAGAGCCCACGTAGGGAATTCCAAGTATGTCAAGAATCCCTTGCACTCTTCCATCCTCTCCATAAGGACCATGAAGAGCTATAAATACCTTATCAGGCTTTATTTCTCTTAGCTTTTCGCAAAGGTCTTCTGTTAGGTCTAAGGCTATGGCTTCGTGTCCGAGCTCTTGGAGTGCCTTTAATACCGCCTGACCACTTTTGAGAGATATTTCACGCTCCGCAGACCTTCCGCCCATAAGCACTACAACCCTCAACGAGCTTTACCTCCTCTTCCAAAAGTATACCAAAATCCTCAAATACCCTTCTCTTTGCCTCTTGTATTATTCTAATAACCTCTTGGTAAGTGCCACCACCCAAGTTTACCAAAAAGTTAGCATGAAGGTCAGAAAAGGCAATATTGCCTATTCTATAGCCCTTCATTCCTACCTTCTCTAAGAGCCTTCCCGCATATTCGCCCTGAGGGTTCTTAAAGGTAGAGCCACTCGTTGGCATGTTTATAGGCTGGGTCTGTTTTCTTTTCTTCCTTATTCTCTCAAACTCCTCCTCTACTTTGTGCTTAGCAGTTGGCACTTCAAAGGTAGCCATAAGCACTATTCCAAGCTCGGGAAAGGGAGATTTTCTGTAGGAAAAGCTGAGGTCTTCCCTTTTTGCACTTTGAAGCCTTCCTTCCCAATCTATAAAGACCACCTCCACAAGGTGCTGGCTTATTTCGTATCCAAAAGCTCCAGCGTTCATGGCAACCGCACCGCCCACTGTAGCTGGAAAGCCCCCAAGCCTATAAAAACCTTCAAGGTTCTCCTCAAGGGAAAGTTTAACAAGCTCAGACAAAGGCGTGCCAGCTTTAGCCCTTATTAAAAAGTATTGCCCCTTTTTCTCTACCTCAATTCCTCTAAAATTAACAGTGCTCAAGACTAAACCCTCAAAGTCTCCAAAAATAGTGTTTGCTCCTCTACCAAGAGGAAAAACCTCAAGACCCTTATCCTGTGCAAAGAATATCACACGCTTTAGCTCTTCTTCGTTCATAGGTTTGCTAAAATATTTTGCAATACCACCAACTTTTATGGTGGTAAAGGGTGAGAGCTTTATATTCTTTTGAATAACCATGTTTAAAGCATTATCCAATAAACAAACCCTGCAGTCAAGGGTACGCTAAAGTTGTCATCCACACTAATTGGTAAAGCCTCAACAATTGCAGAAAATATACATATCAAAAAAGCCTTCCACAAACCTAAGAAAGGCAAAAGGACCAAAAAGGTTGAAAGGAAAAAGGCTATAGTTCCTTCAAGGCTTTTACTTCCCATCCTTGTTCTACCGTATCTCATTCCTACCACGCTGGCAAAGGCATCTCCCACTGCAAGCACTACCACAGATACCATAGCAGGCTCTTTTCCAAAGAGTAGAAATACAGAAAATATTCCAAGGTTTGCCCACAGAGCCTGTATTCCTGGTCTTGAGTAGTTTTTCTCTCTTTCAAGTTTGTAAACAAACCTATAGTAAAAAGTCAGCCTTTCCTTGCCAACGTCCAGGACAGTTAGCAGGTTTAACCCTATCACAAGGGAAAAAACCAGTAGAGTTATAATGCTTGGAAGATAGTTCAAAGGTAAAAGCCAAAGGAGCAATGCAAAAAGATGGAAGACCTTTCTTCTTGTCTCTAAATCCTCTATAATTTCTCTTATGTTCATTTATGAGCCTACCAACCCTGAGGTTATTTTAATACACCTTCATGGATTTGCCAGTGATATCAAAGGCACTAAGGTAAGCATTCTAAGGGAGAGGAGTTTGCAAGGCAGGTTTTCCCTCTTTGCCATGGATATGGACTATCAGACTACTACCACGAGCAGGGTCTTGGAGGTGCTTGATGCACTTGTAAAGGGCTTTTCCCAAAAGTTTTCTCAAGTTTGGCTCTCTGGAAGTTCTCACGGTGGATATATCTCTCTAAACTATCTCAAGTTTTACAAACCAGAAAAGGTAAAAAGGGTTTTCCTCTTTGCTCCTTCTTACTCAACACTTGCTCTTACTGTAAAGGAGGTGGGAGAGGCAAGGTGCAAAAATTGGCTGGAGGGTAAGGAAGACCTAAGCTTTACAGAGTGCGAAACAGGTCTTGAACTTACCATAAACAAAGAGTTTGCGGTAGATA
>JAXSPD010000047.1:0-12176 GCA_037926845.1 Candidatus Pampinifervens yunnanense
AATCATTTCCATGCGTAAGGGTGGGAAAAGCTTGGGTCAAATTGCGAGGGAAGAGCTAGGAAAGGTGGGTGGGCTTATAACCCTTTTGGTCATATACAGCATCCTCATTATACTTCTTGCGGTTCTTGGTCTTGTGGTTATAAAGGCTTTGGCAGATAGCCCATGGGCAACCTTCTCCGTTTTCATGACCATACCCATAGCCATGCTTATGGGTGTATACATGTGGCACATAAGACCGGGGGCAGTGCTACATTCTTTTATCTTTGGTGTGCTTGCCCTCCTTCTTAGCCTCTATGTGGGCAGACTTGTGGCACAGCATGAAAGCCTTTCCAAAATCTTTACCCTCTCCGAGGCTCAGCTTGCCATAGCCCTGATGGTCTATGGCTTTTTTGCCTCCGTTTTGCCCGTATGGCTTCTTTTGGCACCCAGAGACTACCTTAGCACCTTCCTCAAGCTGGGCACCATAATCCTTATAGCCCTTGCGGTGGCAGTGGTAAACCCAGAGATAAAGATGCCTGCCTTTACCCAGTATGCCTTTACCGGCTATGGTCCCGTTTGGAAGGGTGAGCTTTTTCCCTTTCTCTTTATCACCATAGCCTGTGGGGCGGTCTCTGGCTTTCATGCTCTTATATCCTCTGGCACTTCTCCCAAGCTCCTAGACAAGGAAAGCCATGTAAGGCTTGTAGGCTATGGGGGTATGCTCGGAGAGTCCTTTGTGGCTATAATGGCTCTCATCGCTGCGGTTTCTATGGAACCAGGGCTCTACTTTGCCATAAATAGCCCAGCCTCGGAGATAGGCAAGACGGTTCAAGAGGCAGCGCAAAAAATTTCCAGCTGGGGCTTTCATATAACACCTGAATACCTAGAGGAGATAGCCAGAAAGATAGAAGAGCCTTCCATACTTTCAAGGACAGGGGGTGCGCCCGCTCTTGCCATAGGCATGGCTCTCATATTTGGTAAGATAACGGGCGAAGCCCTTCTTGCCTTCTGGTATCACTTTGCCATACTCTTTGAGGCGGTTTTCATCCTCACCACCATAGACACGGGCACAAGGGTAGGCAGATACATTCTTCAAGACCTCCTCTCTGGTATATCTCCTGCCTTTAGGGACTACAGAAACCTCTGGGTAAATGTGCTTACCAGTGGCATAACGGTAGCTGGCTGGGGATACTTTTTGTATGTGGGGGTTATTGACCCCTATGGGGGTGTGAAAACCCTCTGGCCCCTCTTTGGCATATCTAACCAGCTCTTGGCAGCTACAGCTCTCGTGGTGGCAACCGTTTATATGGTAAACGCTGGCAAACTCAAATACGCATGGATTACAGGCCTTCCTGCTCTGTTCTTGGCGCTAAATACCATAAGCGCTGGGCTCATAAGGGTTTTCCACCCTGATAAAGCCATAGGCTTTTTGGCTCAAGCTCGGTTTTTAGAGCATGCGGTAAGGGCTGGCACGTTACCAGCCACCATCCCAAGCCTGGAGATAGCCCAGAGGGTAATATTCAACAACTATGTAAACGCCTTTATGGCAATTTTGTATGTCTCCCTCGTGCTATGTGTTATAGCCATAGCCTTGTATAGGGTTTTTGTTGTTGTAAGAAAGTCAAGCTAATCTCCGCTTTTTTGAGGAACTTCAAGGAACTTGTATAAAAGTTGTCTTATCTCTCTTATTTCATCCTCTATCCTATCAAGGCGTCTGTTTAGGTCATCTATCCTTTTGTTAGTGTCTTCTATTCTCTTATTAATAAGCCCAGCCACTAAGCCGAGCACTACTGCATGCGCAGTTATTACGCTCAGGATTACAGTCAAAGCAGTTTGCCATTCCATAAAGGTTAAAATATACCCTCAGGATTAGTTAAGTCAAGTTAGCTTCCACCCTTCTGGGGAACTTCAAGAAACTTGTATAAAAGCTGTCTTATCTCTCTTATCTCCTCCTCTATCCTATCAAGACGCTTGTTGATATCCATCTTTAAGTCATCCATCCTCTTGTTAGTGTCTTCTATTCTTTTGTTAAGGAGCCCAGCTACCAGTCCAAGAACCACAGCATGCGCGGTTATTACGCTCACGATTATAGTCAATGCGGTCTGCCATTCCATAAGGGTTTAATATAAACTTTTGTGTGTCCTTAGGTAGGAGGCCAGAAGCGATGATTTGCTATTTTGGAAAATTGAGTATAACGCTTTTGGCTTGCAAGAGCCCTATTTTATGTTTATACTATTTTTCTCACAGGAGAGGTGGCCGAGAGGCCGAAGGCGGCTGCTTGCTAAGCAGTTGTAGGGTTAACAGCCCTACCGCGGGTTCGAATCCCGCCCTCTCCGTGTTAATATATAGAACCTATGAAAAGAGCCATACTCGCCCTTGAAGATGGAAGCTACTTTGTGGGCTATGCCTTTGGTGCGGAGGGGGAAGCCTCAGGGGAGGTGGTCTTCAACACCTCCATGACAGGGTATCAGGAAATAATCACAGACCCCTCCTATAAGGGGCAAATTGTGGTTATGACCTACACGCAGATAGGAAACTACGGCATAAACTATGAAGATGTGGAGTCCTCGGGAATTCAGGCAAACGGGCTTGTTATAAAGGAGCTGCCACCCCTATACAGCAACTGGAGGGCGGTAAAGAGCTTACAGGAATACCTTGTGGAGAGCGGTGTGGTGGGAATATGGGGCATTGACACAAGGGCCCTTGTCAAAAGAATAAGGGAAAAGGGTGCCCTTAGAGGAGTTATATCCACCTCTGAGAGCGAACCCGCAAGGCTTGTGGAAAAGGCAAGGAGCTTGCCCGACATATCGGATCTAAACCTTGTGGAAGAAGTGGCAACAAAGGAAGTCTACTACTGGAAAGAGGGAGATTGGGACATCAAAAGGGGCTATATATACAGAGACAATGTCAAACCTCTCATAATGATTGTGGACTACGGCGTAAAGAGGAACATACTTCGTAGGCTCACACAAGAAGGTGCAAGGGTTGTAGTAGTTCCACCCTACCATGTGGAGAAGACCATAGAAGAGATAAAACCAGATGCCCTTTTTCTTTCCAACGGACCTGGAGACCCCCAAAGGGTGGTAGAGGGTATAAGGCTCGTGAGAAAATACATGGAAAAGCTACCCATAATGGGCATATGTCTGGGACATCAGATAATAGGCTTGGCATTGGGTGGAAAAACTTACAAGCTAAAGTTCGGACACCACGGCGGAAACCACCCGGTGAAGGACCTAAGAGACGGGCACATAGAAATAACCGCCCAGAACCATAACTTTGCAGTGGACCCAGACACTCTAAGAGATGTGGAAATAACCCACATAAACCTTCTTGACGAAACCCTTGAAGGCTTTAGACACAAGCACCTACCCATCTTCTGCGTCCAGTATCATCCTGAAGCATCACCAGGACCTCATGACTCCAAGGGTATATTCAGGGAGTTTGTGGAGCTTGCCATGAGCTATGCAGGACCTAAGAAGTAGCAACGCAAAGATACTCCTAGTGTCCTTTTTTATATTTTTTGGCTTTCTTGTTATAATCGCAAGGTTTGCCTATATACAACTTATAGGGCGGGAAAGCTATGTAGACAAGGTGGTTGAGAGGTTTCCAAAGGCTTCCGTGGTTAAACTTTCCACACCAAGGGGGTCCATAAGGGATAGGAAGGGCAACGACCTTGCCATAAGCATACCTACCCTTTCCATATACGTTTTTCCTCACCTAGTGCAGAACAAGGAAGAGTTTGCTCGGCGGATTTCTGCCTTACCGGGCATTAGGGAGAAGGAAATAATAGAAAGGCTAAATTCTGACAAAAAATTTGTGTGGCTTGTAAGACATATAGACAAGGTATACATGCCATACCTTAGGGCAGTCATAAGGGATACAGGCAATGACAAGGCAGTGGGACTGCAGGAAGAGTATAAAAGGCTATACCCACACGGCAACCTCGCTGCCAACCTCCTGGGCTTCGTGGGCAATGATGGGGAAGGTCTTGAAGGTCTTGAATATCTCCTTAACAAGGACCTGAAGGGTAAGGAGATTAAGGGTGTCTTTTACTTGGGCAGGTTGGCAGTAAACCCCTTGTCCGAGGATATAAGCTCAAAGGATGTGCAGATTACCATAGACCTTGGAGTGCAAACCATACTTGAAGACATAAAGGACAAGATAGTAAAGCAATGGAACCCAGACAGGGTGGGCATACTGCTCATGGATGCAAAGACTGGCGACATATTGGGTATGGCAAACTACCCCACATTTGACCCAAACCAATATCAGAAGTTTCCGCCAACACACAGAAGAAACTTTGTAGCAACAGACCTCTTTGAGCCGGGATCTGTGATGAAGCCCTTCTTCATAGGGCAGGCTCTCCAAAGGGGTTATGTGAAGCCAGGCATGTGGATAGACACAGAAGGTGGAAGGACAGAGGTTTTCGGAAGGTATGTGAAGGATGTAAAGCCCTCAGGAAGGCTTACCCTGGAACAGGTGCTTATAAAGTCTTCCAATGTGGGCACCATAAAGGTTGCCCGCCATCTCTCAAAGAGGGATGTAGAGGAGCTCATGGAAAAGATACATATGACAGATAAGTTCAATGTACTCCCGGGGGAGGTAAGGCCCAAACTTCCCAACTTTAGCTACCCTGCTAACATCCTCTATGCCAGCATAGGGCAGGGCATGGCTTCTAACCTTCTGAACCTGTGCGTGAGCTTTAACGCCCTTGCAACAAACCGTATAGTAAAGCCAAGAATACTGCTAAGCGAGCCAACCCAAGTTCTAAAGGAAAACATCTACTCACCTCAGGTCTTAGGCTGGCTGCAGACAAACCTTATGAAGGTGGTGGAGGAAGGAACCGCAACAAGGGCGAGGTCTGACTACTTTAGCATTGCGGGCAAGACGGGCACTTCTCAAAAATTTGACTTCAAGACTGGAAGATACTCAAGGGAAATGCTAGTCACCTACTTTGTGGGATACTTCCCTGCCAAGGACCCAAAGTTTATAGCAGGCATAATGGTGGACAGACCAAGGGGTCCCGACCCTTATGGTGGAACAGTGGCTGCACCTTACTTTAAGGAGCTCGTAGAGAGGGTTGCCTTCTATTACCGCCTAGAGCCCGACAAGCTCAGCAAGTAGCTTTCTGTGCTCCGGAGGTAGCAAAAGCTCCTCAACCCTCGGAAGCCTTACTACCCTCAACCCCGTGAGCTCCTCCACTATCCGCGGGTTTGTCCTTTCAGAAACATCTTTGCCCTCAAAACCGTTCATCACAATAGCCATAGGCTCTACGCCCATGGACTTCATATAATACCAGCTAAGAAAGCTGTGGTTTATGGTTCCAAGCCCTGCCCTTGCCACCAGCAGAGTTTTGAGCCCCCAATCCTGAGCAAGCCTTGCGTAGTCGTAGCCCCTTTTTATGGGCACCGCCACACCGCCTGCTCCCTCTATCAACAAGAACTCGTATTTTTCCAAAAGCCTCTCAAAGTGCTCTTTCAGAGCCTCAAGGGAAAAGTCTTTGCCCTCCTCCATTATGCCCGCATAGGGGGACAAAGGCAGGCTAAACCTCACCGGCACAACCTCCTCAAGGAGCTGACCTGTGAGAGAAGCCAAGAGCCCACCGTCCGCAGGCACATCTTTCACATCCGTCTCAATGGGCTTTAGGTAGCCCACCCTTATACCGCGCTCCTTTAGGGCATAGGCAAGGTTGTAGCTTACAAAGGTTTTGCCCACTCCTGTGTCTGTGGCGGTTATCAAAAGAGCCTTCATCCATATAATTATAGCCATGAAAAGGGCAATAATAACCGGCATAAGAAGGATAGGCTATGAGGTAGCAAAAAGCCTGCTTGAGAAGGGCTGGAGCGTAGGACTTGTCTACAAAAGTTCAGAGCATGTTTACAAGGAGCTAATGGAGAACTTTGGTGAAAGGGTTTATGGTGTCAAAGCGGACTTGAGCCTTTGGCACGAAGTGGAAAGGGCAGTAAGAGAACTTGCACACATGCTAGGTGGAGTGGACGCCCTCATACATCTCTCAAGCCCCTACGAACCCACACCCCTTGCAGAGCTCAAAGAAGAGGACATGGAATATCACTTCAAGCCTATAGCTCAGGCTTTTGTGGTTATGAGCAGGGAAGCCTATCCTCTGATGCTAAAAAATCCCGGAGACATCAAGGGCAGGATAGTTGCCTTTGGCGACTGGGCTACCAATACCACCCCATACAGGAACTACACAGCCTACTTTTTAGCCAAAGGAGCGCTACATACGGCGGTAAAGGTGCTTGCCAAGGAGTTTGCCCCCCATGTGCTTGTGAACGCCATAGCTCTAGGTCCTACCCTAAAGCCCCCAGACTTTTCCCAAGAGAAGTGGCAGGAATATGTGAACAAAACGCCCCTCAAAAGGACCGTATCCATAAAGGATGTGGTTAAACTTACAGAATACCTGCTTGAAGTGGAGAGCATGACAGGAGAGATTATAATGCTTGACAGCGGGAGGCATGTGGCAGGTGAATGCTCATAAAATAGCCCTTCTCTTCAGCGGAGGCGTTGAAAGCACCTGTCTGCTTTATCTGTATCTCAGAGAAGGTTGGCTTGTATACCCCCTATACATAAAAGCAGGCTACCCATGGGAAACCCTTGAGCTTGAAAACGCAAAGAGCCTGTGGCTGTATACAAAGAAAAAACACAGAAATCTCATGCCCCTAAGGGTCTTGCCCGCCATAAACCCAGAAAGGGTAAGCAAAAGAAGGCACGACAAGGACCTTTTTATACCACTTAGGAACATAAGCCTTGTAGCCATTGCCGGCAACTACGCAGTGCTAAGGGGCATAAACCATGTAGCAATAGGCAGTTTAGGCATATACCCCTTTCCCGACAACAACGCCGAGTATATGAAGAGCCTGCAGTCTCTTATGAACATAGAGCTTTTGACGCCCTTCATGGGAATGGAAAAGCACGAAGTCTTAAAGAGGTTTTCAGAAGGCATCCACCTTGAAAGAACCCTTTCCTGCGTAAGACCAAAGAGGGTTATGGGTAGAATAGTGCCTTGTGGGAGGTGTGAAAAGTGTAAGGAGAGGGAAGAGGCTTTTAAACACCTATTACCTTAACTACAACTCTTTTTCTTCTTTGCCCGTCAAACTCTGCGTAGAATATCTCCTGCCATGGTCCCAGGTCAAGCCTACCATTGGTGACTGGTAAGACTACCTGAAGGTGGGTCAGCAGGTTCTTGAGGTGTGCATCTCCATTGTCCTCCCCAGTCCTATGATGCCTGTAGTTTTCCCTATAGGGTGCAAGTCCTTCAAGCCACTCCCAAATGTCCTGATGAAGACCCTCTTCATCGTCCTGAATTATTACTGACGCCGTAAGATGCATAGAAGAAACAAGGCACAAACCTTCCCTTATACCAGATTCTTCTACTATCCTTTTCACTTCGTCTGTTATCCTTATTAGTTCTCTTCTTTTTTCTGTGTTGAAGGTAAGGTATGCAGTATGGCTTTTCATCCGTGGCTGTTTATAAAATCACTTAGGATCTTCTCCATCATATCCTTATGATACAATCTCTCCCTCTTTAAACGCTCTATTTCCATCTCCAGCTCGTGGGTCATGGGATGATGCTTTTCCAGTTTGTCCACTTGGACATCAAGTTCATGGTGTTTTTCATAGTGATACCTGAACTCCTTGTTTTCATTAAGAAGTTTTTGAATTGCCTCCTCTCTGGTCATTTCACATCCTCCTCTTTTGGTCTTATTAATATTAAACCACAAAGGCTAAGGATAAAGCCCGCAGAAAGAACCTGCAAAGAGGCAAAAGCTACAAAAGCCAGAAAGGCAAAGCCAAAGGGAACAAGGCATAGCACATAAAGCCAGAAATACCTCCTTGTGGCTGTGTAGCTCCAATAGGAGTCTTTTTGGACCTCCACTGGAAAGAGCCTTTTTCTTAGGATTAGTGCGGGTAAAACAGAAAAGAGCCCAGTGGCAAGCACGAAGAAGGTAATGAAATTAACGAGGTTTTCATGCAAGGGAACCTTAAAGTAAGGATACAGAGGAAGGCAGGCAAGGTATAGCACCAGCAGAGAAGCTACAAAAGCATAATGGAGGTGCCTTGACCTTCTTCTATAAATGTGTATCTTTTCCATATTCCTATGATAGAATATAAGCACATGAGGTGAAAATATGCAAGTGGAGATGCTGAGCGAAGAGAGGTTAGAAGAGTGGGCAGAATTCCTAAAAGCCTTGGCCCATCCCATCAGGCTCAGGATAGTGTCTGTGCTCATTGAGGGCAGGCAGTGTGTGAAAAACCTGAGCGACCTTTTGCATACCTCACAGCCCAATGTATCCCAGCACCTAAGCATACTCAGGAGCAGGGGTATAGTGGGGTGTAAAAGGGATGGGTCCATAGTGTGCTACTATATCAAGGACGAAAGGGTGGTAAAAATCTACGAAATACTGAGTAAGGAGGTGTAAGATGGCGGTGATAGTGCTCACAGAGAGCAACTGGCAGGCGGAGGTTATAAACTCTGACAAGCCTGTGGTGGTGGACTTCTGGGCTCCTTGGTGCGGACCCTGCCGGATAATAGCTCCTATTGTGGAAGAGCTGGCCATGGAAATGGGCGACAGGGTCAAGTTTGGAAAGCTAAACACCGACGAAAACCCAAACATAGCCATGAGGTATGGTATTAGGGCAATACCCACCATAATGCTCTTCAAAAACGGTGAGGTGGTGGACACACGCATCGGGGTTCAGCCAAAAGAAGCCCTCAGGCAGATGATTAACAGCCATCTGTAATGGTGGAGCTGTCCGAAGACATACTTTATGACTGCATTATAGTTGGTGGTGGTCCTGCGGGTTTGACCGCAGGGCTTTACTGCGCAAGGGCAAAACTCAACACCCTTCTCTTTGAAAAGGGAACCCTTGGCGGGCAGATAGCCATAACAGACCTCGTGGAAAATTATCCCGGCTTTCCCGAGGGCATAAGTGGTAAAGAGCTTACAAAGCGCTTCAAAGAGCAGGCGGAAAGGTTTGGTCTTCACATACTCAGGAAAGAGGTTTCAAAGATAGAAAAAGCTGGCAAGGAGATAGTCCTACATCTGAGGACAGGCGAGCTTGTTAGAAGTAAAACGGTCATACTTACCGTGGGGTCCAACCCAAGAAGGCTCGGCGTTCCGGGGGAAGAGGAGTTTTTAAACCGAGGGGTATCCTACTGTGCCACCTGCGATGGTGCCCTTTTTGATGGTGTGCCTATAGCGGTAGTGGGCGGCGGGGACTCTGCCACACAGGAGAGCCTTTTCCTAACAAGGTTTGCCAGCCGGGTTTACCTTATCCACCGAAGAGACCAGCTAAGGGCACAAAAGCATCTACAAGAAAAGGTCTTCTCCAATCCCAAGATAACCTTTGTTCCCAACAAGGTGGTGGAGGAAATCAGAGGTGGTGATTTCGTGGAAAAGGTAATCCTGAAAGACACCAAGGATAACAGCCTTTCTGAGTTGCCTGTTGAGGGTGTTTTCATATTCATAGGTCTTGAACCCAACACAGCTTTCCTTAAAGAAAGCCTTGAGCTTGACGATAAAGGATACATAATCACCGACGAGAGAATGAGGACTTCAATGGAAGGTGTGTTTGCAGCGGGCGACTGCAGAAGCGGGGCTACCGGTCAGGTTGCGGTGGCGGTAGGAGAAGGGTGCATAGCAGCCATAGAGGCGGAAAGATACATAGAGGATAAATTTTAAATATCAAGGTGCTAATATGGAATATCAGGGAGGGTTTGAAACCTTTAGGGAGGCGACTAGGTATATGTTTAGGTCTCCCAGCCTTACTGATGTTTTTCTTGTGCTGGTGCTTTTTTCCCTTGCTGTAGGCTTTCTCATAGTCATTCCTTACCTGTGGTCAAGATACAAAACTAAAATGGAACTGAAGAAGGAGTTTTTTAATGCGGGAAAGTCCTTGGGGTTAAACAACGAAGAAATCAGCCTTTTATGGAGGTGTGTAAACATCGCAAGGGAGCCTATAAAGATAATGCAGTCAAAGGCGGTATTTGAAAGGTGTATATCAAAAATAGTTAAAGAGAACACGGAGAAGGTGGAGTTGGTGGCCCAGATAAGGAGAAAGCTGAAGTTTGATAGCCTTCCTTGGTTCTTGCCTCTTTCTAGCACTAGAGATATAGACCTTTATCAAACAGGTTTTATAACTCATGAAAACAACGCTTACGGTTCTGCAGTTTGGGAGAAGAATGAGCTTGAACTCCACATAGCCATGCTGGACACGCCCGTAAGACCAATACAGCCTGGAGACAAGGTCAAGTTTTCCTTTCTCAGAGAAGACGACGGAAGGTATTACTTTCAAAGCAATGTGTTGAGAACCTATAGGGATGGGACAAAGCTAGTCCTTGTTTTGCCTCATACTGACCAGTTATCAAAGATACAGCTCAGAGAGAGCCTTCGTTGGAAGGTAAGGATACCTGTAAGGTTGCATATACACACAGATGACCCTTCGGGTATGCGGGACTTTCTGGAAGGCACCATAGAAGACATAAGTCCTCAAGGCGCAAAGGTATGCCTACGAAGCCTTATGAAGGTAAAGGTAGAAGACTTGGTCCACCTTAGTTTTGAGATTAAATCCTATCCTATAAGGGCTGCAGGGAGAGTAAAGAACATAAGGGGTAGTTTAGACAAGACATGCCTGGGAATAAAGTTTGAAAACTTAAGTAAAGGGGATGAAGAGCACATAAGAAGGTTCATAATAGAGGAGCAAAGAGAGATGCTAAGAGCCTACAAAATGGGCGAGCTTAGAGAAGGCTCCTCTTCTTCAGAGCTTTGATTATTCTCTTCCTTGCTTGCCTTTCTTTCCTCTTCTTCTTCTCGCTGGGCTTTTCGTAGAACTGTCTTCTTTTTACCTCTGTAAGTATGCCTTCCTTCTCCACTATCCTTTTGAACCTTTTAAATGCCTTCTCAAAGGGCTCGTTTTCCATAATCTGGACTATCGCCAAACCTTTTCACCTCCTTAGGTTTTGCCAAATATTATACCAAAAACCTCGCTAAGGTTCTCCACAAAGTGCAGGGTCATCTTGTCTCTTACATACTCTGGCAGGTCTTCCATCACCTCGTCCTTGTTTTTTGAGGGAAGTATAACCTCGTATATACCCGCCCTCTTGGCTGCCAGTATCTTCTCCTTTAGACCTCCCACGGGCAGAACCCTTCCCCGTAGGGTGACCTCTCCCGTCATGGCTATGTCCGTCCTTACCTCCTTCCCCGTAAAGAGAGAAAGGAGTGCAACCGCAAGGGTTATGCCCGCAGAGGGACCATCCTTTGGCACAGCTCCCTCTGGCACATGCACATGGACATCGTAGTTTGAAAAGGTTTCTGGGTCTATGCCATAGTCCTCCGCTCTTGACTTTATGTAGGATAGTGCCGCTTGGGCGGATTCTTTCATTATGTCCCCCAGAGAGCCTGTAAGTATGAGGCTTCCCTTACCTTTGAACTTGGTAGCTTCTATTATCATTATCTCACCCCCTACCTCCGTCCATGCAAGCCCCACCGCTATGCCTACCATGGGCTTTTCTTCTGATACGGTAAACCTCTTTGAAACACCCAGAAAGCCCTTTATGTCTCCAGCCCTTACCTCAAAGGGCAATGGCTCGCCCTTGAGCCTTTTGAGAGCCAACTTCCTAAGTATGGAGCTGAGCTGTCTTTGTAGGTTTCTAACGCCGGACTCCCTTGTGTAGCCCCTTATGACCTCTAAAAGGGCATCCTCGTGGAAGAGGACCTCTTCCATTTTAAAGCCGTGCTCTGGCAGGAGTTTTGGAAGAAGGTGGTTTTTGGCGATGAAGACCTTCTCCTCCTCTGAGTATCCTGAGAGGTGTATTACCTCCATCCTGTCCAAAAGAGGTCTGGGTATGGTGTCCACACGGTTTGCGGTGCATATGAAAAAGACCTCAGAGAGGTCAAAGGGCAAACCTATGTAAAGGTCTACAAAGTTCTTGTTCTGCTCTGGGTCAAGCACCTCAAGGAGGGCTGCCGCTGGGTCGCCCTGAAAGGACAGGGAGAGCTTGTCCACCTCATCAAGCACAATAAGAGGGTTTTTTGTCCCACCCTGCTTCACCGCTTGTATTATCCTGCCGGGCATGGCACCCACATAGGTCCTCCTGTGTCCCCTTATTTCCGCCTCATCTCTTATGCCACCCAAGGATATGCGGACAAATTTTCTGCCCAAGGACTCGGCTATGG
>JAXSPD010000048.1:0-12107 GCA_037926845.1 Candidatus Pampinifervens yunnanense
GAGGTAAAGCCATGAAAAGGATGCTTTTAAGCGGTCTGTTGCTCGCAGGTTTGTCCTTTGCCCAGCCAAAGATTGAAGTAAAGGACGCATGGGTAAGGGAAGTTCCTCCCACCTCTAAAATGTCCGCTGCCTACATGGTGATAGAAAACAAAGGAAACCAGCCCGACAAGCTTGTGGATGCTTCTAACAATATCTCAGAGATAACAGAGATACACGAAACCCTTGATGGTAAGATGAGAAGGGTCAAGGCGGTAGAGATACCCGCCAACGGAAAGGTTGAATTAAAGCCCGGCGGTCTTCACATAATGCTCGTAAACCTCAAAAAGCCTCTAAAGGAAGGCGATACGGTGGAGCTTACACTAAAGTTTGAAAAATCTGGAGAGGTCAAGGTGCAGGCACCCGTTAGGAAAGGCATGGGTGGACACATGCACAAACATGGACACTGAGCTTACTCATAGAAGATGGGCTTTGAGAGGGGTTATAATTTCTATAAAACACCTTAAGGAGGTGAACCATGCCAGTGCATAAGGTGCAGCCAAAAGACCATCTAAAGCCCTCAAACCTCAATGGCATTTCCAACGAGCAGATTGAGCCACACTTTGAAGCCCACTACAAGGGCTATGTGACCAAATACAACGAGATACAGGAAAAGCTCGCAGACCTTAATTTTTCAGACAGGGGTAAGGCAAACCAGAACTACTCTGAGTTCAGAGAGCTAAAAGTAGAAGAAACCTTCAACTACATGGGTGTGGTCCTGCATGAGCTCTATTTTGGCCACCTTGGTGCAAAGGGGGAGCCCTCGGAGGCTTTCAAAAAGAAGGTGGAAGAGGACTTTGGCTCATGGGATGCCTGTATTCAGGAGATAAAGGCAGCAGGCATAGCCTTTAGGGGTTGGGCTCTTCTCGGGTTGGATATCTTTTCTGGAAGGCTTGTGGTGAACGGCCTGGATGCCCACAATGTATACAACTATACAGGACTAATACCCATAATAATACTTGATACTTATGAGCATGCCTACTATGTGGACCAGAAGAACAAGAGACCTCCTTATATTGACGCCTTCCTTCAAAATCTCAACTGGGAGGTCATAAACGAGCGTTTTGAAAAGGCTATGAAGGCCTATGAGGCTCTGAAGGACTTTGTAAAGTAATCCCTTGGGGGCTTTGCCCCCACTCTATCCACCCCTCCTCCTTGTTTACACAGACTTTTCTAACACCGTCATAGTTTATCTCCCTTGATACCTTGTAAAGCTGGGGATTGTTTATAAAAGCCTCCATATGCTCCCTTTTGTCAAAGTAAAGGATACTTTTGCTGTCCATAAGCACGCAGTAGTCTCCCTTAGGGTTTACAATGCCTCCGCATACGGGGCATCGTGTAAAGGGCTTGGGGGGTGGGGGGAACTTTTCCCTTAGTTTCTTTATTTTGTATCCCCTTAGAAATATCAGAAGGCTGAGGACAACTATTATAGCATCTGCCAAAAGGACTCCCGCTAAAGATAAAAGCCTTGTTAGAACCCCCGTTAGTATAACAAAAAAACCCACAAGGTTTATGGCAAAAACAAGAAATGTGTGGGTGAGGGGAAATTCCTTTATGAGCATAAGTATGGCAAAGAAAAAGCCAAACACCTGAATAAACCTAGCAAGTATCACAAGGGCATTGATAAAATCCCACTGTTCTTGGGTCATATTCCTCACACTTTATACCCAAGCCTCACTACAACAATGATAAAACTCATCTATTTGAAAGCCCAAGCTTGTTAAAATATCCCAAGCTCCATGAAGGAAACTCGCATAGTGAAGTATATAAAGAGCATTGTGAGAAACCACAAGTATACTACCACGGAGGATATAATGCTCCTTCTTGAGAAGTATTACGGACTGCCCATAAAGGTCCCCTCCGTCTACTACAAATACCGCACCATAATAAAGAAATGCAGGCAAGAGGTATACAAGGAAAGGAGGAAAGGGAAAGATGTATGACCTTGTGATAGTGGGTGCAGGAAGTGGTGGCTATGAGGGTGCCCTTTACGCCCACAGGAGGGGCATGAATGTAGCCCTTGTAGAGCTAAGCCCAGAGACCGTGGGAGGCAACTGCCTCAATAGGGGCTGTATACCCTCCAAGTATATGAGGCACGGAGCCTACATGCTGGACAAGTTTCAAAAACTGCCAGAATACGGCATATCCCCAAGGGGCTACGACCTAAATATGCCAGAACTAAAGAAGGGCAGAGAAAGGGTGGTGGTTTCCATAAGGGAGAACTTCAAGAAGTTTGCAGAGCATCTGAAAATTCCCATCTTCTACGGAAAGGGCATCCTCAAGGATGCGCACACGGTGGTGGTTGAACCAGAGGGTTTGGAGCTAAAGGCTAAGTATATTCTTTTAGCCACGGGGTCATCCACCGCATCCCTCGGCAGTCTTGTGCCAGATGGAAGGTATGTCTTTGATACAGACCAGATATGGTCCCTTGAGGACTTTCCGAAGAAAATCCTTATAGTGGGCGGTGGTGCGGTAGGTGTGGAGTTTGCTTATATCTTTAGAATGTATGGCTCTGAGGTGGTCTTGATAGAGCTAAGGGACAGGCTCCTACCTACTCCCGATATACCAGAGGAATCCTCCAGATACTTAGCCAGAAAACTCAAGAGGTTGGGCGTGGACACAAGGCTGAGGACTACGCTTCAAAGCTGGACACCCTCCGCAGGAGGTATAAGGGCAACACTCTCCGATGGCTCTGAAGTGGAGGCAGATTTCATACTCCTTGGCGTTGGGAGAAAGCCCAACACGGAGGGCATAGGTCTTGAGGAGGTGGGAATAGAGAAGGATGCAAGGGGCTTTGTAAGTGTAAATAACTTTTGTCAGACAAAAGTGCCTAACATCTATGCCTGCGGGGACATAACCTCGCCCCTCATGCTTGCCCACAAATCCATGTATGAGGCAAAGGTTGCCATAAGCCACATGCTTGGCGATGAGAACATGGTAAGGGATGAGAGGATAGTTCCCAAGATAATCTATTCGGCTTACGAGATTGCCAGCGTGGGTCTCACAGAAGACCAGGCGGAGGAGGAGGGCTATGAGGTAAGGGTTGGAGTGGTTTCCTTTGTCCCGAACCCAAAGGCTATGGACGATGGAGAAAATGAGGGCTTCGTAAGACTTGTAGCAAGCGAAGAGGGTAAGATATTGGGTTGTCATATACTGGGTCCCCACGCCGGCGAGCTACTCCATCAGGTTATCCACCTAATGAAGGCAGACCTTGGGGCTGACTTCCTTTCCAAATCCATGTATTCCCATCCCTCCCTCTCAGAAGCCATAGGTCAGGCGGGCATGGAGGTGCACTTTGGACCCATTACCTGGGCAAAGAGGCACTAGAGCTCTGCAAGTATATCCCTTACTATGACCCTTCCCTCTCTGAGCCTTACCTCCTTCACAAGGGCTTCCACAAAGGGTATGTATAGCCTTCCCCCGTCCACTTCCAAAAGGTCATAGGGCTTTTGTTCCACCACGCCCGAAACCTTTCCAATAGGCACTCCCTTTTCTGTGAGAACCTCCAACCCTTCAAGCTCAAAGTAGTAGTATTCTCCCTCTCTTTTCTTCGGTAGCTCCTCCTTGGGAAGAAAAACCTTTGCTCCCCTAAAGGCTTCCACATCCTCTACCCTGTCGTAGCCCTCAAACTTGAGAATAAGTTGGTCTTTGCCATGCCCCCTTGCGTAATCCACGGAGAAGGGCACATACCCGCCCGCCTTACGCTTGAGAAAGACCCTCTTTATCTTTGACCAGTGCTTTTTATCCAAGTATGTCTGCACCTTGATCTCGCCCTTTAGACCATAAGTGTCAAACACCTTCCCTATTACTACATAATGATTTTCCTCATTGATGGCTTTTTCTCCCTGCATACTCTTATAGTTTACACAATTTTTAAAGGAGGAAAAAAATGGCTATGCCCACTTGGGAAGAGGTAGAAGCAGTTCTTGATGAGATAAGACCCGCCCTAAGGTTTGACGGGGGCGATGTAGAGCTTGTGGATATAAAGGAGGATGGCACCGTGCTTGTGAGGATGGTGGGTGCGTGTTCTGGCTGTGGCATGTCGGTGCTTACCCTAAAGGCTGGCATAGAGAGGGCTCTGAAAAACAAATTCCCAGATATAAAAGAGGTTAAGGATGTGAACATGGACATTCCTATGACCTTTGGCTTTTAGCCTACTTTTATGTAAGCGAACCTCTCAACAGCCTGCAAGTGCCCCACCATACCAACCCCGGAGGGCACTATTTTGGTAAACTCATGTAGCTTGTTAGCGTCTAGTCTTAGCCTCTGAAGGGTTATGTTGCACACAAGATAGTCAACACCATACACGGATAGGGATTTTTCCTCCTCATACAGTTCTTGTATTTTTATGGTCTCCTTTTCCCATGGACTGCCAGAAAGGTCCTTCATGAAAAATTTCACCCCAGGCCCATGAGCCACCACCACGATTTTTATTTTCATGGGGTTGAAATCGTAGAGCGACAGATGGTTGCCTATATTTCTGAGCATTATTCTAAATCTGTCCTCTTGAGGAAAATCGCAGTGGTAAACCACACCAATTTCTGCATCCTTCTTGACTTGAGACATGTCCAGCCTTTGGGGGCTTGCCTGTGAAGCCTTGCTTAAAAGAGGAACAGAGGCAAACACAGACAACCATTTGAAAAAGCCTCTTCTGTCCATTTACCACCTCCTTGGAGAAGAAGTTATACATGGAAGGATACGCTGGCTATAAAACCTCTATGCTGTGTGGATAAAGGCTCTTTATGTGCTTATATTCTTAACTCTTATGCCCAAATCTTGGACAGCTTTCAGAAATTCTCTGAACCTGTATATCCTCTTGTCGCACAGCACTATGGTGCCCCTATCTTCTTTGCTTCTCATAAGCCTACCTATACCCTGCCTGAACTTGATAAGAGCCTTTCTCTTTTGGTATTCAAAGGGGTCAAGACCTATGGATTTTAAAAACCTTATTCGGTGAAAGGTTATGGGTTCATCTGGACTTTCAAAGGGTAGCTTTGTCATGAGAAGTCCCTTCTCGCCCTTTATGTCAATTCCAAACCATAGACTGTCCAGCCCCACAAGGGTATTTATCTTGCCCGACCTTAGGTTTTCTAAGAGATTGGATAGACTTCCCTCTCCCTGAAAGGCAATACCCTCCTCTTTTTCAAAAAGCCTCATGTGTTCCTTGTTTGTAAGAAGCACTAGGACTTTGTCGTATAGGCTCCTTAGGTATTTATAGGCAAAACGAAGGCAATCCTCCCAGTTGGTCCTTTCCTTTGGGTCTGTCTTGTAAACTAAAAAATTTACCCTCTCGTAGGGAAAGGTATGTTCAAGCTCGTAGTATTCTCCTTCTATTCCAAGGGTCTGACCGATGTCCTCGGGGTCAAGGGTGGCAGAGGTTATGATGACCGCCTTGTATCCTGTAAAATCCACATGCCCTGCGGGAAATATAGGGAAAACCTCAAGCCGATAGTTAAAGGTCTGAAGTTTTTTGCTAAACCTCCTGCCCACAAGGTATCCCATGCCGGGCGGGTCTTCCTTCATGACCTTGTGAAAATCCCTTAGCCTTTGTATCCTTCTCCTAAGTAGTTCGTAGTTCCTAAGCCTCTTTATCCATCTTTGCTCCTCGTCCGTGGGTCCTGCATGCTCAGCCCTAAGGTCAAGATACTTTTCCCAGTCAAGAAGACTGCTTTTTAAAAGATATTCCTTAAAGTCTAAGCTCACAAAGAGCTTGTTGGTTATGAACTCTGTGAGCTCTGATATGAGGTTCTCCCTTATGGTTCTGTGGAAAAGGAGCAGGGGCGACAGGATGTGCTTTTCAAAGTCCTCTGCGTAGGGTTTTAGGCTCTCAAGGGGGCGCTCCTCCCTTTGGTCTTTGAAGAGCCCTTCAAAGTGTCTTATAAAGAACTCCTCCGCCTCAAGCCTTGCATCTTTTAAAAAGTCAAGCACCTTTGACATGATATCTACCCTAAGGGTGTATAGGGAGACGCCAAAGGTTAAACTGCTGGTTATATACTTGTCAAGCTCGTGGGCTTCGTCAAGCACAAGCACCCTCTCCTCTGGGTTTTCAAAGTCTTTTAAGCTCAATAATGCATGGTTTATCACAAGAAGGTCCGCCTGCCTTTCAAGCCCTTTGATCTTTCCCCAATAGTAGCACTCCTGCCTGAACCTGCAGGTCTGTCTATAGTGTGGGGTGCAATAGTCATCCTCCACACACAGCTTTTCTCGCAGCTCTGGCTCAAGGCTTACAAACTCAAAGTCCCCATCCCAACTGCCCTCAATCGCCATCTCCAGCTCTGCAGGTCTTTTGTCCACTGGCAGGTCGTAGAACCTGTCCAAGCACAAATAGTTGCTTTTGCCCTTTAGGATAAGGTAGCTTATGTCCCTTCCGTGTATGTATGAATAGTAGGACCTAAGGGTTTCTATGTCCCTTCGGAGCTGTTCTTGAAGAAGCTTTGTTCCTGTGGAGATTATCGCCTTCTGCCCCATCTCCATAAGAGGTATAAGGTATCCGTAGGTCTTTCCAGTGCCCGTGGGTGCCTGAATTGCCTTCACACAGCCTCCGCCCTCCTCTATGGCGGATAGGACTATATTGAAGAACTTTTCTTGCACTACCCTTCTCTCAAGACCCTTTCTTAGCAGAAACTCGTAGACCTCAAAGGGCATGTTAAAATTCTAAGTCATGGAGAGCTTTCTGGTAGCAGGTTGTGCGGGCTTTATAGGATGGAAAGTCTGTGAAAAGCTCCTGGAGAAAGGACACAAGGTCGTGGGCGTTGACAACCTAAACGATTACTACGACACAAGGCTAAAAGAATACAGGCTTGGACTTTTGAAGGGCTATGAAAACTTCACCTTTTACCCAGTGGACATAGAGGATATGCCTGCTTTGAGAGAAGTTTTTGAGAGGCATTCCTTTCAGTGTGTTATAAACCAGGCAGCAAGGGCGGGCGTAAGGTATTCCATAGAGAACCCCCATGTATACTTCACCACCAACGTGCTGGGGACACTTAACCTTCTTGAGCTCTGTAAGGGGCACGGAGTGCAGAAGTTTGTGCTTGCGTCCACCTCTTCCCTCTATGCAGGACAACCCATGCCCTTCAGAGAAGACCTGCCTGTCAATACACCCATATCTCCCTACGCTGCTTCAAAGAAGTCCGCAGAAGTGCTCTGCTACACTTACCACTACCTTTATGGTATAGATGTGTCAATTGTTCGCTACTTTACCGTTTACGGTCCTGCAGGCAGACCCGATATGAGTATCTTTAGGTTCATAAAATGGGTGCTTGAAGGCAAGCCTCTTGAAGTTTTTGGTGATGGTTCTCAAAGCAGGGACTTTACCTACATAGACGATATAGCGGAAGGGACTATTTTGGCTACAAAGCCCCTCGGATACGAGGTTATAAACCTTGGCAACAACAAACCGCACACACTTTTGGAGGTTGTAGGTCTAATAGAGCAATACACTGGAAGGAAGGCAAGGCTGGAACTAAAGGACTTCCACAAGGCGGATATGAGGGCTACATGGGCAAACATTGAAAAAGCGCAGAGACTACTAGGTTGGGAGCCAAAGGTGAGCCTTGAGGAGGGTATAAAAGGAACAGTTGAATGGACGCTGAAAAACTGGGAATGGGTGAAAGATATTAATGTATAATTACAATGGGAGGGAGCATGAAAGTAAGGGTCAAAAGGCTCTCAGAGGATGTGCCAGAGGATTTTATATGCAATATGCTCTTTGGTGCCCTAGACATTTCTGTTGAGGACTGTGAGAAGCAGGTAAAAAGTCAAGGCTTCGTGGATTTACAAATAGACCCGGAGAAGTTTAAGCAGATGGAAAGTTTGGTAAAGAGATATAGTTTTCTCTCAGTTGATATTCTCTCGGGAGTGCCAGTGAGAGTAGTTTTTAAAGGAGATACATCAGTATCCCTAGCTTGCAATATACTATCTGGCATACTTGGCTATAGGGTAGAAAACTGCGAGAGGGCTTTTCTTGAAAAGGGAGAAATACACCTAGACCTAAGTTCAGAAATGGTAAATAAACTTATGGAGGTGTCAAGGAATTATCCCTTCTTTCATGTGGAGGCTATCGGTAGTCTGTCTCCTCAGCAGATAGGTGCAGAGTCAAAGCATGGGAAAGATGCTTTTTCAGAAAGCTGGGCTCTAATCAAAGAAAATCCTGGCTTTTTCTTTGCATATTCTGTGGTTTGGGCTCTTTTTACCATACTTTCTATGATACCTTTCTTTGGTTTTATTTTCAGTTTCATATCTTCCCTTCTTATGTATTCTACCCTGCTATACATCTCAGTCAACAGTCTACTGAAAGAAAGAAAGGGTCTTGAATTTTTTAATATAAAAAGATACATACCAGCTTCTTTCGGGATTAATGTGGGAAGCTGGGTTCTACTCATAGCAGTAGCTCTTCTCTTCTTGTTTATACTCTTTCCCCTGGGTTTTGTAAGCGGATTGGGTGGTGTGATATCAGAAAGCGAGATTGAAAAAGGCATGCTAAGGGGCATGCTAAGTGGGTTTATAGTGTGGGCTCTTTTGCTGCTAACCTTCATGGGATATTACATATATGCGATCCCTTTAATCTACACAAAGTCTATAAGGAGTGGTTTGACACTTGAGGCAGGCTTTAAGGCGGTCTTTTACCCCTTTACGCCCTCTGGTATAAAAGAAGCCTTTAGCAATGCCTACTTTAGACACACAGTTTACTGGCTTGTCTTTATCACTGTAGTTGGCACGCTTGCTCTTGTGTCCGCCGTAACTATCGTGCTTATACCCGTGGCTCTAATCCTTCTTTGTTGGATGCTTAGCTATACTGCGCTTGTCATAAGGAACTATATAGCAAGTTCTTATAAGTCATCTTTATAGAGATGATAAGCTTTGCTTATAATTATATAAAAACTCTGAAAGGTATGCATTCCAATTTATAGATATCTTTTATACAAGGAGGTTTTTACCATGGAGATAGGCGGTAGCTTTTATGACAGGAAAGCCTACAGCACTTGCTACATGTGTGCCTGTAGGTGTGGAATAGAGGTCTATGTGAGGAATAACAAAGTCGCTTACATAAAGGGCAACGATTTACATCCTACCAACAAAGGTGTTTTGTGTGCCAAGGGCTCCTCTGGCATTATGAAAGAATACAGCCCTGCAAGGCTCAGAAAACCCCTTCTTAGAGTAGGTCCTAGGGGCTCTGGACAGTTCAAGGAGATAGAGTGGGAAGAGGCTCTTCAGATAGCCACCCAGTGGCTGGAAGAGGCAAGGAAAAAAGGACCCTACAAGATTGCCTTCTTTACAGGAAGAGACCAGATGCAACAGATAAACAGCTGGTTTTCCAGTCAGCTTGGCACAGTCAACTGGGCGGCGCATGGAGGTTTTTGTTCTGTAAATATTGCTGCCTCTGGTCTGTATTCCATTGGTGGCTCTTTCTGGGAGTTTGGAGAGGCGGACTTTGAAAACACCAAATACTTTATGCTCATAGGTGTGGCAGAAGACCACTCCTCTAATCCCTTCAAGCTGGGTATTCAAGAAATGAAACGCAAAGGTGGAAAGTTTGTGGTGGTCAACCCCGTGCGCTGGGGCTACGGTGCTGTGGCGGACGAGTGGGTGCCTATAAAGCCTGGCACGGACGGTGCCTTCTTTATGGGTATAATGCATGTGCTTTTTAAATACAACCTTGTAAACTGGGACTTTCTCAAGGAATACACCAACGCACCATGGCTTGTCATTCAAGCACCGGGCACTTCAAAGGATGGGCTCTTTTACAGAAACGCAGAAGGCAAGCCTATGGTCTATGATAAAAAGTCTCAGTCCTTCCAACCTGCGGACAGGATAGTGCCAGATAACCTTGAGCCCGCCTTTATAGGCGAGTTTACCACTCCAGAGGGCTACAAGGTGCGTCCAGCCTTTGATATCTTTGCAGAAAGATTAGTAAGGGACTACAGCCCAGAGAAGGTGGAGAAGATAACGGGCATACCCGCCAAGGACATAGAACGCATTGCCAAGGAAATGGGCACAATAGCCCTCTATCATCCCATAGAACTACCCATTGAGTGGACCGATGTGTGGGGAAGAAAGCACAAAAAGGTCATAGGAAGGCCGGTTTCCTTCCACATGATGAGAGGGGTTGCATCCCACAGCAACGGCTTCCAAAGCGCAAGGACTGTGTTCTTGCTTATGATGATGTTGGGTGTGGTGGACGTGCCTGGAGGCTTTCTCAACAAGCCCCCCTATCCCAAGCACATAGAAGACCTACCCAAACCCTACAAGATTACAAGACCTGACGAGATAAAGTATGGAGAGATATATCCTGGTCCGCACCTGGGATATCCTCAAAGCCCAGATGACCTGCTTGTAGACGAAAAGGGCAACCCTGTAAGGATAGACCACGCCTACAGCTGGTGGTTTCCCCTCACAGCTCACGGGCTTATACACAATGTGATACCCGCAGCCTACGAGAAGAACCCGTATGGTATTGAAGTGCTTATGATTTACATGGCGAACATGGCTTGGAACTCCTCACAGAACATACCCTATATCATTGAGGCTCTCACCGCCACAGACCCAGCTGGCAACTATGTGATTCCCAAGATTATTACCATAGATGCCTTCTACAGCGAGCAGGTGGCTTACTCTGACCTTGTGCTACCAGATGCCACATACCTTGAGCAGTGGTTTGCTCTGTCTTTGCTTGATAGACCACCCTCTGCGGTAGATGGTCCTGTAGATGCTCTAAGACATCCCATAGTAGACCCTCTGGCCAACGGCTACGATGTGAGGGGCTGGGGTGATGTGATGGTGGAGCTGGGCTGGAGGCTAAGACTTCCGGGCTTTGTAAACCCCGACGGCTCAAGGAAATATAAGGATTTCAAAGACTTTATCATAAACTGGCAGCCAAGGCCGGGCATAGGAGCCCTTGCGGGATGGAGGGGCAAAAACGGAGACAAACACTTCGTGGGAGAGCCCAACCCTAACCAGCTTGAGATGTATATAAAGAACAAGGGCTTTTTCTACTACAAACTGCCAGAGAACATGAGGTTCTACAGGCATGTAAACAAGGACTATCAAGAATGGGCGGTAAGCGTGGGCTTTCTCAAAAAAGTAGCACCCATAGTCTTCAACTTCTACCTTGAAACGCTACAAACCTTTAGGCTTGCTGGTCAAGGACTGTGGGAAGGCAAAAACCAGCCACCCAACGACCCCATACTCAGAGAAAGACTTGTTAAATACTTTGACCCTCTGCCCTTCTGGTATCCGCCCTTTGAAGAGGAGGTCTCCAGCAAGGACTACCCCCTATATGCCTTCACACAGAGACCCCAGTGGATGTATCACTCTTGGGACTCTCAGAACGCATGGCTAAGGCAGATATCCTCAAGAAACTACCTGTATATGAACCCCAAGACTGCGGAGAAGATGGGAATAAAACACCTTGACTGGGTTTGGGTGGAGTCAAGGGTAGGCAAGGTCAAATGCCAAGTATTCCTTACAGAGACCACGGAACCCAACTCCGTCTGGACTTGGAATGCCATAGGCAAGATGAAGGGCGCATGGGGGCTAAAGCCCGAAGCCGAAGAAGGGCATGAAGGCTTTCTCCTCAACCATGTTATACCACACAGCATACGCATAGGCGGGAAAGAGGTCTACTACGGAGACCCCATAACAGGACACCTCGCTTGGTTTGACACAAAGGTAAAAGTCTACAAGGCGGAGGACCAGACACCAGAGACCTATCCACAGTTTGAAGTCCAGCCTCTTGACTATATTAAAGAGAGATGGGTGCCGGTGCTGAGGTATAAACCATGAAGACTTTGGAAAAGAAGACCATAGCAGACTATGAGGCATTGCCAGAGGGTAGCCCTTACCAGCTCATTGAGGGAGAGCTTGTTATGAGCCCAGCACCCGGGTTTGAGCATTTTGGAAGCTCTTTTAACCTTGTCATAAGGCTTGCAGATATTGTATATCGCACCGGCAAAGGAAGGGTCATTTACGCTCCAGTGGATTTATACCTTGACGAGGAGAACGCCTACCAGCCAGATATAATGGTGGTTTTAAAAGGCTCAAAGGCAAAGATTACCAGAAAGGGCGTGTAT
>JAXSPD010000049.1:0-12065 GCA_037926845.1 Candidatus Pampinifervens yunnanense
TACCATATCCAACGCCATATCCCATGACCTTTATTACAAGATGATAAACCCCAACCTATCGCCTTCTACAAGGGTTAAGATAGGCAAAGCTCTTCTGCTGGTGGTGGCTCTCATCTGTGCTTATGTGGCCAGCTTCAGGCTTGCTATAATCGTTGAACTCGTTGCCTGGGCTTTCTCTCTTGCTGCAGCTTCTCTCTTCCCAGCTCTTGTGCTTGGCATATGGGACAAGAGGATGAACAAGCAGGGTGCCATCGCTGGCATGGTGGTAGGCCTTGCGGTCACCATTACCTACCTTTACCTTAGTAGGTTCAAAGGTATAGAGCTTTTTGGCATGAAACCCATAGCTTCTGGTATATTTGGAATGCCCCTTAACTTCCTTGTTGCTCTAGTGGTCTCAAGGCTAACTCCACCTCCCCCTCAAAAGCTTCAGGAGTTCGTGGACCATATACGATATCCAAAGGGTGCAGTAAAGGCTGGAGCAGAAGAGTAATGGAGCAATTCCTCAATTACAGCCTTGCCTTTTATATGTGGCTCGTCCTTGGGCGAGCCGCCCTCTCTTTCTTTACCACAGACAGGAAAAACTTCTTCTACAACATGCTATACATGCCCACAGAGCCAGCCTATAGGCTCTACAGAAGGCTTTTGCCCTGCTGTCATACCCTTGCCATAGTGCTTAGCCTTCTGCTTCTTAGGTTTGCGGTTGTAAAATTACTCTGATGCTTGACGCAGAAAGGTTTCTTTCAGAGATAGAACCCTTTAACCTTCTCAGTGAAAAGCAGATAAGGACCGTAGCCCACAATCTTTTGGTAGAATACTACAAGAAGGGTGAGGTAATATTCAAAGAGGGTTCAAAGCCTTTGGAGTTTCTATACATACTAAGAAGCGGTAGCCTTATACTTGAAAGGGAGGGAGAGCCACTGGAATACCTCCATGAGGGTGAGTGCTTTGGGTATGTATCTTTGATGAGCTCAAGTCCCCCCACCTCTACCGCAAGGGCAATAGAGGACAGCGTCCTTTTTCTTATTAACAAAAAGATCTTTAACAACCTAATGGGAAGTCATGAGGCATTCAGGGAGTATTTCACAAAAAAGCTGGCAAAAAGGCTACTTACTACTTCCCAGAGGGTTTCTGTTTCTACGGTAGAAAGGCACATGGAAATAAGGCTTGAGGACATAAACCTTAGACCGCCACTGACCTTGGAAGGATCTCTAAAGGTTGAAGAAGCCATAAAAACCATGGTTGCAAGGGACAGCACTTATGTGCTGGTAAGGCTATCGGAGGGTCTTGGTATCGTTACCGAGAGAGATGTGCTAAAGCGGGTTCTAGCCAAGGGTTTGAGACCCGAGGAAGTAAGGCTTGAGGACATAGCTACCTTCCCGGTGGTCTCCATAGACAGCGGTAGCACTCTTTATGATGCCATGGTGCTTATGGCAAGGCATGGCATAAGAAAGCTGCTAGCGACAAAAGAGGGCAAGCCCCTTGGCATCCTTGAAGACAGGGACATAATAGCCTATGAGAGCAAGAACGCAGTCCTTTTGATAAAGGAGATAGACAAGGCAAAGACCATAGAAGACCTCAGATACCTCTACAGTCTTGTGAAAGAGCAGGCGGTGGAGCTTGTGCTTAATGGCACAGACCCAGAAAAGCTGGGAGAATACCTATCAGAGCTCAACGACCGCTTTATGAAAAGGGCAGTTTACATAGCCCTAAACAGGTTGGGAGAAGAGCCACTGGTCCCCTTTAGCATAATGGTGCTCGGGAGCGAAGGCAGAAAAGAGCAGAGCCTCAAAACAGACCAAGACAACGCCCTCATATATCAGGACTATCCCATGCTTGACTTTGAACCAAGGGAATACTTTGAAAGGTTCTCAAAGACCTATATAGAAGTGCTACTCCAGATAGGCTTTCCGCCTTGCCCTGGCAATGTGATGATATCTAACCCTTTCTGGAGGAGGTCTGCCAGAGAGTGGGAGCAGGCGGTCTCTGAGTGGATAGAAAAACCAAAACCTGAGAACATACTCCATGTTGCCATATTCTTTGACTTTAGGAATGTCTTTGGAGACCAGACATTGGTGCACAGGCTCTGGGAATATGTGATGCACAGTATAGAGAAAAACCCTGGCTTTATACCCTTTCTTGCGGTAGATGCGGTCAGGTTTAAACCACCCCTTGGATTTTTCAAAAACTTTGTGGTGGAAAGGAGCGGCGACCATAAGGGTGAGATAGACATAAAAAAAGGTGGGATATTTCCCATAACTCAAGGCGTCCGGGCCCTTGCCCTTGAGAGAGGAATAACCCAACAGAACACCTTTGAACGAATAGAGGAGCTAAGCAAGGCAGAATTGATTTCTAAGGACTTTGCAAGAGACCTAAAAGAAACCTACAGGTTCCTTCTTGGGCTAAGGTTTAGGTTTCAGGCGCAAAAGTTGAAAGAGGGCAAGGAACCAGACAACTACATAAATCCCGAGAGGCTCTCAAGGACTGAGAAAGGCATTCTAAAGGATGCTTTCAAAATAATAAAGGAATTTCAAGAATTCCTGCATGAAAGATACAGCTTGAGGTATTTTGAATGAATTTTATACAAAGGCTTGTGGGCACACTATTCGGAGAAGGCGAGCAGGATACCCTAAGGTGGTATATGGACAAAGAGGCACCCCTTGAGAAAGTATGCATTGCAGTGTTTGACACAGAGACCACAGGTTTAGACCTAAAGAGGGATGAAGCCCTAAGCCTCGGAGCGGTCAAGATAGAAAACCTCAAGATAGACCTCAGCAAGAGCTTTTATGCCCTTTTGAAGCCCACAAGGGAATACGGCGACTCTATAAAGGTGCACGGCATAACACCCGATGAACTGCGTATGGCAAGAGATAGGAGAGATGTATGTATGGAGTTTTTGGAATACGCCAAAAGCTGTGTTTTGGCAGGATACTTTCTCCAGATTGACTTGGCTATGCTCAAAAGGCTCATTAAAGAGGAATGCAAAGTAGGCTTAAAGGGCTATGCCCTTGACCTTATTGACATGGTAGAACACAAGGGCAAAGTGCCAAGCCTTGAGGAACTTTTAAAAGAATTCAAACTTCCCATATCAACCCAACATAACGCCCTTGAAGACGCCTACATGACTGCCCTTGTCCTTTTGAAACTTCTAAAAGAGGGCAACTACAAAAAGCTTAGAGACCTGCCCATTAGAGATTTTTAACCTGCGAGAGGGAGGATGGATGGTGTGTCTTGCCTTTTTTTATTAGCCTTTGCAATGGCTAACCCTTGGGTTCATCGTGCCAGACAGTCCATATCATGTAGGCAAGCATGCCAGTAAGTAGCGTTGACATAAACACTATTATGCTTACCCCTAAAACTTTGTCCATGTCTATAACCTCCTTATAAGTCTTCTAGCTCTGATATGCAGGCTAAGTGCGAAAATAAATAGAAAAAACCAAACTACCACGCCTGATAGTATAAGACCCTTTGCAAGTAGGCTGTCTCATTTAAAGGCAAGACCCACAAGCCCACCAGTAAGCAAGAGCAAAGCATTCCATACATGGCTAAACAGATGCCTCTCTGTCTCCTCTATGGTCTTGAGAAGTCTATTTAACCTAATGAATGACCTTACCGCAAGAGCAAAACTTATGAAGACAACCACCACACCAAGAAATATGAGCGTAATGGTAAGGCTGTCCCTCTCTCTGAATAGCAAGCCCACAAAACCACCCACCACTACACCGGCAAGGGACAAAAACACCTTGAACCTGTCATGCTCCACATAAAACCTTTTCTTTAAGCCCTCCATCTTTTTGCTCCTTGTCTTGCTCCTGTTGGCGGGCTTGCTCGAGTATATATTAAGCATAAAGCCTTTAGTTGCAAGGTTTTTAACTTGCGGGGGGAGGATTTGAACCTCCGACCTTCGGGTTATGAGCCCGACGAGCTACCAGGCTGCTCCACCCCGCGTAGGGATGTATTATTATAGCTTCAAAGCTCCACCAAGTCAAGGGGGATCTCTGATAGGGGCTCTGCTACTCCGTTTTTAACTACTACAATGTTCTCAAGCCTCACTCCAAACTTTCCTGGGAGGTATATGCCCGGCTCTACGGTAAAGACCATGCCTTCCTCTATCACCACGTCCTTGTCCTTTCCCTTGTAGTATACTCTAGGAAACTCGTGTATCTCCACACCTACGCCGTGGCCCAGAGAGTGGTTGAAAAACTTGCCAAAGCCCTTCTTTCTTATGTATTCCCTTGCGGTCTTGTCAACTTCTCCTAGCTTTTTACCAACCCTTATCTTTTCAAGAGCCATAAGATGGGCGTCTCTCACTATGGTGTAGACCCTTTTAAACTCATTGTCTGCCCTTCCTAAGAAGAGGGTTCTGGTGAAATCTGTGCAGTAGCCTTGCCATAGAAGCCCCATGTCTATCAAAAGGGGCTCTCCGTATTTTATGGGCTTTTGGGAGGTCTCATAATGAGGTATAGCTGAGCCCTCACCGCTTGCCACTATGGCCGGAAAGCTCTCCCCAAGGGCACCATTTTTGAAAAATTGCTCCACAAGCCAAGACCTAATCTCAAGCTCCGTCATGCCCTCCCTTATATGCTCCAAGAGCTTCCTGTATACCCTATCGCTTATCCTTACGCCCTCTTTCATTATGCTTAGTTCCTCCTGGTCCTTTATGGCTCTGACTTCTTTGAGAAAGCCCGCAATCCCCTTCCACCTAAAGCCTCCCCTGAGAGCCTTTCTGAGCTCACAGCTTACCCTGTCCTCCTCGTAGCCCACTCTATAGACCTTGAGCTTTTTTAGAAAGCTCTTTATGACCCTTAGGGCGTTTTCCCTTATTAGCACCACATCCCAGCCTTTGAGGACAGCCCTTGCCTTCTCGTAATACCTGGCGTCTGTTAGAAGATGGTAAGAGTCTCTTGTTACCACCACATAGGCGTGGCTTGACCTAAAGCCAGATAGATAGAAAACATTGGGTTGTGAGCTAAAGAGAAAGGCGTCAAGTTTGTGCTTTCTTAGAAGCTCTTGGACCTTTTGCACCCTCTTCATGCTCTTCCCTCAAGCATTCTTCTGTATTTGTTTACTGTCCTCCTTGCCATCCTTATGCCCCTTTCTCTGAGTTTTTTAGATAGCTCCTCGTCCGAAAGGCGACCCTTTTCAGCCTCTAAGATTTCCCTTAGAGCCTTCAGTATTTCCTCCTTGCTAAGCCCTTGCTTGGTCTCTCTTAGAAAGAAAAACCTCAGGGGAAATACACCAACGGGTGTTCTTGCATACTTCCTGCTTACGACCCTGCTCACCGTTGAAAGGCTAACTCCCGCACTTTCGGAAACCTCGATGAGGGTTAGGCTCTTTAGAGGCTCTTTTCCTAACATAAAGCCCTTTTGCCTCTCCAAGATTAGCTCTCCGGCGGTGCGGAGGACCCTTCTTCTGAGCTCCAGCACAAAGGCTATGGGCTTTGCCATGCCCGTGGCTTCTATGTCCCAGAAATCCTCCATAAGGAAAACATACCATTGGTCTCCGTCGTATTCAAAGACCACATCTACGCTACCGCCAGTGTATACCGCATCACCACCCTCAAAGGGGCTCAGCTTCAGCCTTGATAAAACCTCTCTTGCCCTTGGGTCTTTGCCTTTTCCTTTGAGAACCTGAAGCACCTCCTTACGAAGGGCTTCCTCGCCAGGATATAGCTCCTCAAGCTGTAAAAGGATAAACTCCTCAAGGTTCTTACTGGCAACGCCCAAAGGTTCAAGCTCTCTCATCATAAAGTCCCTTATATCTTCCACATACTCGGGGCTCACTCCATAATACTTGGCTATATCCTCAACTCTTCCTACAAAAAAGCCCTTGTGGTTTAGGGCGGAGACTATCTCAAGGGCTATTTGAAGGTCAAGACCCTCAAACTCGTATCTGACCTGTTCCTCAACCTTGCTTATCTCACTTTGGGTGAAGGTGGGCTGTGGCTCTGTGTATTCTCTGTAGAACCATCTGGGTTTTGTCTTGAGTGTTAGCTTTATATGAGGCGTCTCCTCCTGCTTTAGCTCCAGCTCTTGCAGAAGCTCTTCTGAGGTTTTCAAAAGCAGGTCAAGGCTGTTTTCTATTCTCAAGAGGAGGCTTGTTTTTACTTGTGGCAGGACCTTTATGGCTTTGTCCTTCAAGTTTTCTCCTCCAGCTTGGCGGTTATAAACACGCTTACTATCCTGTTTCCTTCCATTTTGTCCACCACAAACTTAAAGCCCTCGTAGAAAAACTGGTCGCCTTCCTCTGGAACCTTGGAGAGCATTGCCATCACAAAGCCTCCTATAGTGTCGTATTCGTAGTCTTCTGGAAGGCTAAAGCCTATTTTACTTGCTACCGTCTCCACATCCACCCAACCGTTTACCATGTAGGTATCCTTAGAGACCTTAACTATGTCCTCTTCCCAGCTCTCTGGCACATCTCCGAAGAGGTATCTCATAATGTCGTAGACGCTCACAAGACCAGCAATCTCTCCATGCTCACCCACCACAAGAGCTGTTTGGGTTCCTTGGTTTCTCATTTCTTTTATGAGGTCTGTTATGCTGAGTATCTCCGGCACGAAGAGGGCAAGTCTTTTGAAATCTCCGATGGGTCTTTTGAGGTTTTTTGAGAGGGGGACTATGTCCTTTATGTATAGCATACCTACCACATGGTCAGGGCTTTTGGAAAAGAGGGGTATTTTGCTGTGCTTTTTTTGGATTATGTCCGGGAGAACCTCCTCAAGCAATGCCTCTTCGGGTAGCATGAATATGTCTGGCTTGGGGGTCATTATCTCCTTTACCGTGGTGTCCTTTAAGCTTATAGCCCTCTCTGCGGTTTCCATAGACTTCTTATCAAAATAGCCCAAGGCTATGCCCGTTTCAAGTATTTCCATGAAGACCTCTCCGGGGTTTTTGCTTTTTTCCTCCACATCTACGAGCCCCATGAGCCGGCTGACGGGTCCTGTCAAAAGGGCACGAACTGGGCTCATGAGCACATGGATGATCATAAAGGGTATGTAATAGATGGGGGCAAGCCGGGTGGTGAAGGGGAGAACAGTGTTTTTGGGAAGCACTTCACCAAAGGTGAATATAAGCAGGCTTGAGAAAAGAACCGCAAGCCCCGCACCCTTTGGACCCATAAGGTCCACAAAGAGCTTTGCTCCGTAGGAGGATATAATTATGTTTACAAGCTCGTTTCCAAGGAGTATGGTAAGGAGCACTTCCCTTGGTTTTGAAAGTAGTCTGAGCAAAGACCTGTATATCCTCCTCCTCTCCCTTAGCTTTAGAAGGTATCTGTTGGCACCAAAAAAGACCACCTCCGAGGAGCTGAAAAATCCAGACATAAAAAGCAAGAAAAGGAATATAAGCAGGTCAGTATAGATTGCAGAATACGATGCGTCCATTCAACTTTACCTCCTTGACCCCGCTTTCACACTCCTTTAGTCTTTGTTTACATTGGGAAAAGAAGGGACAGGGACTTTGAAGATATTCCTCCGCAGGCTCTTCAAAGTCCTCTCGCCTCTGGGAGGGATGCCTTGCAGGCACAGTATTTATAAGATATCGCGTATAGGGGTGCATTGGCTCTTTGAGCACATCCCTTGAGGAGCCCACCTCTACAAGCTTTCCTCTGTAGAGCACACCCACCCTGTCTGAGACCATCTCCACAGCCCTTATATCGTGAGTGATAAGCAGGGTGCTTATGCCTTCCTCCTTTAGCCTCAGAAAAAGCTCCAGTATACCTGCCCTGTAGCTCATATCAAGGGAGGAGGTGGGCTCGTCCGCCACCAGCAGTTTTGGTTTTAGGACTATAGCCCGCGCTATGGCAATCCTTTGTCTTTGACCTCCAGATAGCTCATCGGGTCTTCTTTCCATAAAGCCCTCGTCAAGCCCCGCCATGCGCAGTGCCTGAATAGCCCGCTCCCTTCTGCTTTTCTCACCATGCACCAGCAGAGGCTCTTCTACGATTTCTCCTACCTTCATGCGTGGGTTGAGAGAGCTTCTTGGGTCCTGGAAGACCACAGACACGAGCCTTGTGTATTCCCTTCCCATCTGAAAGGGGTCTTTACCTTCAAAGAGAACCCTCCCAGAGCTTGGCTTTTCAAGCCTTAGGATAATCTTGCCTATGGTGCTTTTGCCAGAGCCAGACTCTCCCACAAGGGAAAATATCTCCCCAGCGCCCAAACCAAAACTTACTTCCCTTACCGCCCACACAGACCTTTTGGAAAAGAGACCTGTGGTAAAGACCTTTGAAACTCTATCTAAGAGGAGGAGCTCTCCGTTCATATGGTTCTGGAAAACCTCTGCTCCTTTTTGGTCTTTATATACTGGTCAAAGACCATGGCTATGTTTCTTATGAGAAGCCTGCCCTCTGGCAGGACCTTTATGCTTCTGTCTTCTATTCTAAGAAGCCCGTCCCTCTCCATGTCTCTTAGCTCCTCCAACTCCTGAGAGAAATGCTCCTGAAAGTCTATACCAAAGGTGGACTCTATCCTCTCAAAGCTACACTGGAAGTTGCACATAAGGTCCATTATAACCTCACGCCTTATGAAGTCCTCCTCTGTGAGTATGTAGCCCCTCATGGTGGGAAGCCTGCCCGAGTCCAGAGCAAGGTAGTATTCCCTTATTGTCTTGTAGTTTTGAAAGTAGCCCTCATGGAGCATGCCTATGGAGGTAGCACCTATGCCTATGAGGTCCACACCCTTCTTGGTGGTATAGCCCTGAAAGTTCCTCCACAGAGTGCCTTCCTTCTGAGCCTGAGCGAGCTCATCCTCTGGCTTTGCAAAGTGGTCCATACCTATGAAAACATACCCAGCCCTCTGGAAAAGCTCTATGGTCATCTCCAGTATGGTCAACTTGTCCTCTGGGGGCGGGAGCGTTGAGGAGTCAATCTTTCTTTGCAAAGGCTTGAGCCAAGGCACATAGGCAAAGTTAAAAACCGCTATCCGGTCTGGGTCAAGGGCTATGGTTTGCTCTATGGTCCTTCTAAACTTCTCTGGCGTCTGGTGGGGCAGTCCATATACGAGGTCTATATTTATGCTTCTAAAGCCAAGGCTTCTGAGGTCCTCCATGACCCTTTCCATAAGTTCGTAGGGCTGTATGCGGTTTATGGCTCTTTGCACCTCTGGGTCCAGGTCCTGAAGTCCCATGCTTACACGGTTAAAGCCCACCTGCCTAAGGGTCTGCAGTTGACCCTCTGAGAGGTATCTAGGGTCTATCTCCACGCTTATCTCCGCATCTGGCGACAGGTTAAAGACCTCTCTTATCCTTCCAAAAAACTCAAGAATCTCCTCGTTACTCAAAAAATTGGGTGTTCCACCACCCCAATGGAGCTGAACCACGGGTCTTGAAGTATCAAGATAGCTCCCAAGCCTATCCATCTCTTTGTAGAGATAATCCAGATACCTTTTGGTTACATCCTTCCTGTGGGATATTATTACATTGCAACCACAGAACCAGCAGGCACTCTCGCAAAAGGGTATGTGAAAGTAGAGGGAGAGGGGTCTTTTGGAATCATTGCTTTGAAGTAGCAGCCTCTTGTAGTCTTCCTCTGTCACACCCTCGTGGAATTCGGTGGCGGGTGGATAGCTTGTGTATCTGGGACCGGGTCTGTCATATTTCCTTATGAGCTCTTCTTTGAAGATGGTTTTCATAGAGTATAAATATAGGCTATTTTCAGAGGGGGCGTAGCCCCCAGAGGAGATTACTTTACATACTCGGTGGCTGCCCTTCCTACCTCTCTTGCAAGCTCTGTAATACCCCCCCTAAACTGGTAGGCTTTGTCAAAGCCTATGGCTCTTAGGGCTGTGACCACCGCCGCTGCCCTGTCTCCAGTGTGGCACACAACCACTATTTTTTTGTCCTTGGGCAGCTTGTTGAGGTTTTCTTCTTTGAAAAGCTCGTGCATGGGTATGTAAAGGGTATTCTTCCAAGTGGGTCCCACTACCGCCATCTCCGCAGGAGTTCTTACATCAAGTATCACAAAGTCTTCACCCTTCTGTATCATCTGGAGAAGCTGTTGAGTGGTTATTTGGCAAGGTCTTTGCTTGAGAACCTCTGGCGTCATCTGGGAAAACATGCCGTTGAAACGTTTTGCAAGATCTTTGTCGTAAGAGAGAGCTGTTCCCACAAGGGTTATGGCTCCGAGGGTTGCTACCAGTATAGTTTTTCTCATGGTCCGCCTCCTTTGATGATTTTGGTCATATATCCAATTATAAGTATATTCTAATAATCTGTCAAGTGTGTGTCTTTTAGAAATACCGAGAGGCTGTATGTGTTATACTTTCTTATTCAGAACTTCCCAAGGAGGTAGCTAAGTGGCAAACATAGTGATAACCCCCATGACCTTTAAGCCTACATATGAGCTTGATGCGGAGATAGTGGAACGCAAGGGAACCGGGCATCCCGATACCATATGCGACTACCTTGCGGAGAACCTCTCAAGAGAGCTTTGCCATTGGTATCTGAGGGAATACGGTGCGGTTATGCACCACAATGTGGACAAGGCTCTTCTTGTGGGTGGTGTGGCAAGGGCAGAGTTTGGGGGTGGCGAGGTTATAGAGCCCATAGAGATATACCTTGTAGGTAGAGCCATATTGGAAAAGGACAGCAAAAGGCTTGACGCTCATGAGCTGGCAGTGGAAAGTGCAAAAAGGTGGCTCAGAGAAAACATAAGAAACTTGGATGTGGACAAGCATGTGGTTATACACACAAAGATAAAGCCCGGTAGCAAGGATTTGGTGGAGCTCTTTGAAAGGTTTCAGAAAAGGGGAGAAGTGCCTCTGGCAAACGATACCTCCTTTGGGGTGGGCTATGCACCCCTTGACAGCCTTGAAAGGGCAGTCTTTGAAGCAGAGCGGTTTTTAAACTCAAGGGAAATCAAAGAGAGCCATCCGGAGATAGGAGAGGACATAAAGGTCATGGGCGTTCGCATAAGGGACAAGTTCAGGCTTACCATAGCTCTTGCCTTTGTGGGTAAGTATATAAAGCACATAGAGGAATACTTCCAGAAAAAAGAAGAGATACACAGAAAGGTAAAGGAGCATGTGGAGTCCGTTGTGGGTAGAGAGGTAGAAATTTTTATAAACACCGCAGACAGTAGGGAAAACAACTCTGTTTACATTACGGTCACGGGAACCTCTGCAGAGCAGGGGGATGACGGTCAGGTGGGCAGGGGCAACAGGGTAAACGGGCTTATAACACCTTACAGACCCATGAGCCTTGAGGCAGCCGCTGGCAAAAACCCCATATCCCACATAGGCAAGATATACAACAGGGTTGCAAACCTAATCGCACAGCGCGTGGTGCAAGAAGTGGAAGAGGTGGAGGAAGCCTACTGCTACATAGTTTCTCAGATAGGAAAACCCATAAACGAACCTCAGGTGCTGGATGTAAGCGTCAGAAGCAAAAAGGAACTCAAGGTTCTTGAGCCTCTGGTGAGAAAGATAGCACAGGAGGAACTGGAGAGAATGCCGGAGGTTTGGAAGGGCTTTGTAGAGGGGCTGTATCCGGTAGCCTGACAAAACTCATAAACTTTTGAAGAGATGATGTAAAAATGATAGAATAAAGACCATGGAATACATAGGTATTTTGTTGTTTTTCATAATTGCCGTGTTTATAGGCCTTGCCTTTAGCTTCCTCAACGACCTGCTTGGTCCAAAGACGAGGGAAAGAATGGAAGGATACCCTTACGAATGTGGTGTGCCTCTATACGACCCCGAGGCAAGGGGCGTTTTCAAACAAGGCTATTACCTTTTGGGCATATCTCTCATCCTCTTTGACATTGAAGTGGCCTTTCTTTTCCCATGGGTGGTAGTCTTTGAAGAGGTAGGTCTCTATGGGCTAATTGGAGCCCTACTTTTTATATTCATATTGACACTTGGACTTGCCTACGAGTGGAAGAAGGGGGCTCTCAAGTGGCAGTTCTGAGGGCGGAGCATATAATTTAAAGAGCCATGGCAGTCTTGCCTTATGAGGTTTATAAGCTGATAGAGGAAGAGGTAGGAAAGGAAAAGCCTGAGAAGATTGGCAAGGTTATAGAGGAAGCTCTGAGCATTATAGAGAGGAAAACCTACGAACAAAAGCCCATAC
>JAXSPD010000050.1:0-11964 GCA_037926845.1 Candidatus Pampinifervens yunnanense
CCAGATATTGTAAATAAAGCCTTTGCCTTTGGAGAAATTCAGCCTGGAGCCAAAATTAGTGGTTTTGTCTACTTTCCAAAGATGCCAAGGGATGTGAAAGCCTTAACGCTCAGCGTAAAGGGTTATAAATTTAAGCTGAAGGCAGACAAGGATTGAGTTATAATCTAAAGCTTAGCGGGTGTGGCGGAACTGGCAGACGCGCTGGACTCAGGATCCAGTGGGCTTACGCCCGTGAGGGTTCAACTCCCTCCACCCGCACCAAGAAGCCATGAAATTCTTAGTGTTTGGAGATATCATAGGAAAGCCTGGCAGAAAGGGACTCAAATACTTCCTTGCTGGCTACAGAGACCTTGCGGATGTGGTGCTTGTGAATGTGGAGAACTCCGCTGGTGGCTTTGGCATAACCAAGAAGGTTTACGAGGAGCTACTGGGTATGGGTGTGGATGTGATGACCTCGGGCAACCACATATGGGACAAGAAAGAAGTCTACCAGTTCATAGACAGCTGTGGAAACCTCCTCAGACCTGCCAACTACCCACCGGGTGTGCCTGGCAAAGGCTATGGTCTGTATGAGAAGAAGGGCATAAGGTATGCGGTCATAAACCTTATGGGCAGGTCTCTGCTGGACTCTAATCTTGAAAACCCCTTTTTGCTCTTTGACAGGCTCTTTGAGGAGCTCAGTAAAGAGACCCCACTCATCATCGTGGACTTTCATGCGGAGACCACCTCGGAGAAGTGGGCTTTTGGGCTCTATGTGGACGGGAGGGCAAGCCTTGTGTATGGCACCCACACCCATGTGCCTACTGCAGACCAGATAGTCCTCAAAAGGGGCACCGCTTACGCAAGCGATGTGGGTATGACAGGCTGTTGGTATTCTGCCATAGGCATGAAGCCCCAGCAGGCAATAGAGAGGTTTACAAAGGGCATACCTCAGAAATACGAAGTGGAGGAAAAGGAGGATGTGGTAGTAAACGCCCTCCTTGTGGATCTGGACGATGTGAGCGGTAGGGCAAAAGGTATAGAACGTCTCCAGCAATACATCACAAAGGAGGAGCTCAAAGAGGCCTAAATTTATACCCATGCAAGAAACCCAGAAAAAGCCCAAAATAAGCCTTATACTAGAGAGCTTTACCCAGCTTGAAAAGGCTTACGCAGACCTCAAAAAGAACCTCTCCCTGCCAGAGGAGGAGTTTGTATCCAACAAGTTAGTCCAAGACAAGGTGAGGGTGGACTTTAACATGGCTTTTGAGAGCTCCATGAGGGTCTGCAGGCATCTATCTGCGGTATACAACCTAAAGACAAGCTCAAAGGATTGTCTTCAAAGGATAGCAGAGCTTGTGGGACTGTCCCAAACCCAAGACCTCGGAGAGCTATCCCAGTTTTACATAAAACACCGAGACCTCAAAGAAGCTCTGCCACCAGAGGAGCTCTACAAGGCTCTGAAAAAATTCCTGCCCCTCTTTAAGGAATACGCAAGGGCGGTGGTGGAGTTTGTAAAGAGAGAGACCAACAACCCCCTCCTAATAGACTTTGAGCTTCTCAACGAAAAGGCAAGGCACATAAGGGAGTCTGTGAAAAAGATTGACTTTGTGCTTTCTCATGGACTTGAGGAGTTTTCCAAGACCCCCATGTATTACGACAGGGTAAAATACTTCTATCAGGTGGCTTATGATAGCCTCTTTGACATATGCAAGCACCTTGCTCCCAAGTTTGGAGTAAAGAAGTTTGGCGATGACTGTCTTTCAAAGCTGGTAGAGGCAGGAGTGATTCCGCAGGAGTATTACATGGATGTCTTTAAGATGACCAACCTCAAAAACAGGCTCATAAGCACATGGGAGGTGAGCCCGCAGGAGTTGTATGAGAGGCTTATGGAGGTAAAGGACAAGATAGAGCCTGTTATGAGAGAGGTTTCAAAAGGACTCAAAGCTCTTTTGGAGCGGGTGCGTCAGGGATAGATGGCAACTGGGTTGTAGAAGGTGTCCCTCTCAACGGGTATCTTGGCAGCACCCCTTATGAGCTTTATGAGCCTTTCCTTTGTATGCCCCAGTGCGGAGGTAGTGCCCGCTGCGTGCACTATCTTCTCCTCTTGTATAGTGCCATCAAGGTCGTCCGCACCCATGTTCAGAGCCACCTGTGCCACCCTTTCACCAAGGGTAACCCAGTAAGCCTTTATATGCTCAAAGTTGTCCAAAAAGAGCCTGGCTATGGCTATGGTCTTTAGGTCGTCCACGGAAGAAGTCCTTTTGCCCCCTATCCTTGTGCCCTCGGGCCAGTAGGCAAGGGGTATAAAGACCTGAAAGCCACCTGTCTCGTCCTGTAGATCTCTGAGTTTTTCCATGTGCTCTACTCTCTCTTCGTAGGTCTCCAAGTGTCCATAGAGCATGGTGGCGTTGGTGGGAATGCCCAGTCTATGGGCGGTTCTGTGCACCTGCAGGTATTCTTCTGCCTTAGCCTTGTAGGGTGCTATTATCTTCCTAACCCTCTCTGAGAATATCTCCGCTCCACCGCCGGGTATGGCATCAAGTCCTGCGGACTTTAGCTCCAGAAGGATATCATCGTAGCTCCTTCCGGAGATTTTGCTCATGTGATGTATCTCAATGGCGGTCCACGCCTTTACTACTATATCCGGAAAGGCTCTTTTTACTTCTCTTACTAAGTTCACATAGTGCTCCACCCTCCAGTGAGGCGGAATGCCACCCACTATGTGCACCTCCCTTGCACCCATGCGGTGAGCCTCTTGGACCTTTTTGAGCACCTCCTCAAGGCTCATCTCGTAGGCTTTGGGGTCTGACTTGGTCACTCCAAAACTGCAGAAATTGCACTGGTATACGCATATGTTTGTGGGGTTTATCTGCCTGTTGACGATAAAGTAGGCAAAGTTGCCGTTCTTTTTCCTGTTTACCCACTCTGCAAGCATACCCACATAGCTAAGCTCTGCCTCGTAGAAGAGCTTTACAGCTTCCTCTGCGGATAGCCTTTTGCCCTCAAGCACCTTTTCACCTATAGCCTTGAGGTCCTTGGTGCGCATGTTCTCTATGATTGATTCCACCTGCATGCTTTCCTCCTTTTAAGATTATAAGCCTCTTTGCACATATGACAATCAGTATTTTCCACTGAGCATAAGCTCCCTTTTACGCCTTACGAAGGCCTTTACCCCTTGAAGGCTCTTGGTGTTTAGCACAAGCTCGGGCACAGCCCAACCCCTCCTTGCAAGACCCACACCCAGTGCCATGTATGGGAGGTGTTTTACCGAATGGGCATCCGTGACTATGGCTATGGTGACACCCTTTTGCATGCACTTTCTTATATACTCCGGAGAGAGGTCCGCCCTGTGGGTATTTAGCTCAAGGGCTGTGCCTGTCTCCTTTGCCATGTCTATAACCCTTTCCATATCAAGGGGGTAGCCCTCTCGCGTCCCGTAGGCTTTGCCCGTAGGATGTCCTATGAGGTTTACATAGGGACTTTCCATGGCCTTTAGGATTCTGTAGGTGTTATCTTGGCTTAGCCTTGAGTGTATGGATGCCACCACAAAGTCAAACTCCTCTAAAAGCTCATCGGGCAGGTCCAAAGATCCATCGGGCAGTATGTCCACCTCACAGCCTCTTAGGATGTAAAAGCCCTTTGGGTTGTAGTGTTGGTTTAGCCTCTCTATGAGTTTAAACTGCTCTCTGTAGCGGGCGGGGTCAAGCCCGTTGGCAACACGGGAAGACTGTGAGTGGTCTCCTATGACCATATACTCATATCCCAGTCTGTAGCAGGCTTCCGCCATCTCCTCAAGGCTATGAAGCCCATCGCTCCAATTGGAGTGCATATGAAAGTCCCCCTTTATGTCTGCCAGTTCCACAAGCCTTGGCAGTTTGCCCTCTAGGGCAAGCTCTATCTCTCCTGTGTTCTCTCTGAGCTCTGGTGGAACCCATTGCATACCTATGAGGGCGTAGACCTCCTCCTCTGTGCCTCCCCCTATAAATTCTTCTGTGTCCGCACGAAAGACCCCATACTCGCTTATCTTTAGCCCCTTGGCTTTGGCTATGTCTCTTACCCTCACATTGTGATCCTTTGAGCCAGTGAAATACTGCAGGGCAGAGCCCCATTGATGAGGCTCTACGGTTCTAAAGTCCACTTGCCTGCCCTCTTGCAAAACCACGCTGGACTTGGTCTCCCCATGCAAAAGCACCTCCTTGACACCCTCGTAGGAGACAAAGTTTTGATGAAGTTTTGCCCAGTTTTCTCTCCTTGCGGACACCAGAAGGTCTATATCACCCACCGTTTCCTTTCTTCTCCTTAGGCTTCCCGCAAGCTCTATGTTTTCGTAGAACTCTCTTACCTTTTCAAAATGTCTGAGAAGCCCCTGCCCAAGCTCGTAAGCCTCAAGGAGCGTCATCCTCTCTTTGCTCTTCTGCCACAGCTCAAGACCCCTGAGAATATTTTGAATTTTCTTCTCCCCCATGCCTGGCAGAAAGGCAAGCTGACCGCTCCTGACCGCCCTTACAAAGTCCTCCTTGCTCCTGACCTTGAGCCTATCGTAGGCAAGCCGAAGGGTCTTTACGCCCACGCCAGGGACTTCCAAAAGCTCAAGCAGGTCCTCTGGCACCTTTTGCCTTAACTCCTCGTAGGCACTTATTTTGCCGGTGCGAAGGTATTCAAGTATCTTTTCTACGCTGGACTGCCCTATGCCGTGTATTTTATGAAGTTTGCCACTCTTTACCAGCTCTTCCACATCTTCGCCAAGCTCAGAGAGCACCTCCGCCACCCTTCTGTAGGTATTTATACGGTATGGATTGTCTCCCAAAAATTCAAGCATATCCGCCATCCTTTCAAATATCCTGGCAAGTTCTCTGTTTTTCTCCATAGGTTAAAATTTAGGAATGGACCTTCTCTCTTACAGCCTTTTTTGGGAAGGCTTCCTTTCTGCCTTTTTTATAGCCCTTTCTACCGCCCTTATAGGTGTCTTTTTGCTTATAAAGAGGCTTGCCATGCTGGGGGCTGGGCTTTCCCATGCTGCCTTTGGGGGCATAGCCTTGGCTATAGTGCTTGACCTTGAGCCTATGACCTTTACCGTCTTCTATACGGTTCTTCTTGGTCTTCTTATCCAGTTCCTTGTGGACAAAAAATCCCTGCCAGCGGATACGGTGGTCGCCCTTTTCTTTTCTCTTGGTGTTGCCTTGGCAATAGTGGTGCTCGGCATTACGGACAATCTGGGGACCAATGTGTTTTCCTACCTCTTTGGCAGTATGTTGACCGCTTCAGAAAGAGACCTCTTTCTGTCAGTAATAATCTTTGCTTTGACCCTTCTCTTTACCCTTTTTAACTACAGAAGCCTGCTACTTCTTAGCTTTAACGAGGAGTTGGCGAGGCTCAGGGGCGTAAGGGTTGGGCTTCTCAACTATTCTCTTATCGCCCTGGCTTCTGCCAATGTGGTTCTCTCCATAAAGGCGGTGGGGCTTGTGCTCTCTGCCAGCTTTATATCCATCCCTGCCATGACCTCCCTGCTTGTGGCTTCCTCCTTTCTTGAAAGCATGCTTCTTTCCATGGCTTTTTCCTTTCTCTCCTTGTTTTTTGGCATCGTCCTGTCTTTGCTCCTTGACCTGCCACCAAGTGGTGCGGTGGTGGGCAGTATGGTCATACTCTTCGTGTTGGCATCTTTGGGAAAATTTATAAAAAGAAGACTTTCAAGAGCTTCTTAGCTTCCTCTGGGGCTTTCTGGTATAGCCTTCGTGCAAGCTCCATGGCGTGTGGACTTGCACCCTTTGGAAGCCCTCTGTTTTTCAGCCACCTTAGAAACTCAGCCCTTGCCAGCACGCTGGCACTAGCCACCGCAAGGTCCTCCTCTCCCTTATGCTCAAAGTTAACCCTTGGGTCAAAGGGGCTTGTTTTTGAGTAGGCATCCACAGAAAACCTGCCATGAGGATACTTCTTGAGAAATTCCTCAAGAAGGTTCAAGTAGAGCTTGTCCAATATTCTGTTAAGGTTTTTCATCTTCTCATATAGCTCGTTTAACTCCTTGGGCTCTACAAGCCTACACTTAAACTCTCCAAAAGACCTAAAAGTCTCAGACTTTTTAAGAACTGCATCATCCTTGAGTTTTTTGCAGTCTTTCATGTTAAGGCTCAAAACCTTTTTGTAATACTCAGGCTTTACAACCGCACAGCATAGCACAAGGGGTCCAAACACATCCCCCTTGCCAGACTCATCACAACCCACATGGACTAAAACAGGAACATCTATCATGGAGAGTATCCAATCCCTCAATCCCCCCGCATCCCTGCCCTGAATGAGTAAGGTCCCAGATGGGTATAGCCTTAAACTGCGTTTCCCATCACTCAGAGCCCACAAGAGGTTTTCCTCTTTAAGCTCATGAAAGCCCATTCTCAGGAGCTCTTCCTTTATCTCTTCCGCTTTCTCGGGAGGCAGTCTAAGCGTAAGGTTTGTCATTCTTTGACCATTACTATTTTATCTTGGTATAATAGAAATCCACAAACTTGGAGGTGCAAAATGCTTGAATACGCCCAGAGGATAAAGGTCCTGCCACCCTACCTTTTTGCCCAGATTGACCAGAAAAAGAGGGAAAAGATCGCTCAGGGCGTGGACATTATAGACCTTGGAGTGGGAGACCCAGACATACCCACGCCCCATCCCATAGTGGAGGCTATGAAAAGGGCTGTGGAAAAGCCCGAACATCACAGATACCCCTCCTACGAGGGCATGCTTTCCTTTAGGCAGGCGGTGGCGGACTGGTATAAGAGACGTTTTGGTGTGGACCTGGACCCTCAAAGGGAAGTGGTCGCCCTCATAGGCTCAAAGGAGGGCATAGCTCACTTTCCCTTGGCTTTTGTAAACCCCGGGGATGTGGTGCTGTGTCCAGACCCTGCCTATCCTGTATACAAGATAGGCACTCTCTTTGCCGGTGGCGAGCCCTACATAATGCCTCTAAAGGAGGAAAATGGCTTCCTGCCTGACTTCAAGAACATTCCAAAGGATGTGCTAAAGAGAGCAAGGATAATATGGGTGAACTACCCCAATAACCCCACCTCTGCCACCGCAAGTGAGAGCTTTTACAGGGAGTTAATCCAATGGGCAAAGGACCACAACATAATCGTAGCCTCTGACCTTGCTTACTCGGAGATATATTTTGGCAATGAAAAGCCCATGTCCATCCTGCAGATAGAAGGTGCAAGGGATATAGCCATAGAGTTTCACTCCTTTTCCAAGACCTTTAACATGACTGGCTGGCGTCTTGGTATGGCGGTGGGCAATGAAAGGCTGGTCGCAGGGCTTGGAAAGGTAAAAACCAATGTGGACTCTGGGCAGTTTCAGGCAATCCAAGAGGCGGGCATCACAGCCCTGAGCCTGCCAGAGGAAGAGCTCCAAAAAATAAGGGACATCTACAAAGAAAGAAGGTCTGCCATGGTAAGGGCTCTCGAGGAGGTAGGTCTAAAGGTCTACTCCTCTGATTCCACCTTCTACCTATGGGTGAAGGTTCCACAAGGCTATACTTCTGCGGAGTTTGTTTCAAGGCTTTTGGACGAGTGTGGTATAGTTTGCACGCCGGGCAACGGCTTTGGAGAGCATGGAGAGGGCTATTTTAGGATATCCCTCACGGTGCCCACCCAGAGATTGCTAGAGGCGGTGGAAAGGATAAAAGGGCTCAGACTATGAAAAAAAGGGAAGCGTGGGCTTCCAGGATAGGTCTTATTTTGGCCGCTGCGGGGAACGCCATAGGGCTTGGGAATCTACTGAGGTTTCCCTCCAAGGTTGCCCTCTATGGTGGCGGTGCCTTTATGGTTCCCTATTTTGTAGCCCTTTTCCTTCTTGGCATACCTCTGATGATATTGGAGTGGGTTATAGGCAGGTATGCAGGGGCAAAAGGGCATGGCTCTATGACTGGCATTATGGGCTCTCTCTTTCAGCATGCCAACTGGGCAAGAGTGCTAGGTTCAATAGGCGTTGCCATACCCTTTCTTATAGTTTGCTACTACATCTACATTGAGTCCTGGACGCTGGGTTTTGCAGTGCTCTCCCTCCTTGGTAATATGCCCCAACCCATAGAGAGCCCAGACCCAAAAACTGCCATGCAACCCTATGTGGACTTTTTCAGAGGATATACAGAGCCTTCGGCGGTGGCTATAGTGTTTCTCCTCATTACCCTTGCGGTCAACTGGTATATACTCCAAAGGGGTGTGGTAAAGGGCATTGAGCTTACTGCAAAGGTGGGTATACCAGCCCTTTTGATAATGGGCGTTTTCCTCGCTATTGTGTCCCTTTCTATAAAGGGTGGCAAGGGGCTTGAAGGGCTTTTGTATATTTACACGCCAGATTTCACCAAGATATGGGATCCACAGGTCTGGCTTGAAGCCTCTGGGCAGATATTCTTTACCCTTTCCCTTGGCATGGGTGCCATTGCCACATATGCCAGCTATGTAAAGGCAAAAGAAGATGTTCTAAAGGCTGGTCTTTGGACGGCCGGTCTTAATGAGTTTGTGGAGGTGGTCATAGGTGCCAGCATAGCCATTCCGGCAGCCTTTGCCATGTTTGGGGCTGTGGCGGTGCCAGAGCTTGCAAAGGAAGGCACCTTTAGGCTGGGTTTTATGTCCATGCCTGCGGTTCTTATGGCTCTGCCCTTAGGATGGTTTCTCTCTGGGGTGTGGTTTTTCCTCCTCTTTATAGCAGCCCTTACCTCTTCCCTTGCTCTAATACAACCCCTTATAGCCCTTTTTGAGGATGAGATGAGATGGTCTCATAGCAAGGCGGTAAATGTTTCCATGATAATGGTGTCTGTGGGAGCCTTTCTCTCTGCTTTTCTTCCGGGGTTCATAGATGAGGTGGACTTCTGGGCTGGGACTTTTATGCTTGTGTTTTTTGCCCTTGTAGAGATAATTGTCTTTGTGTGGATATTTGGGGTTAACAGACTTCACCATGAGCTAACAAGGGATGTGTTCATAAAAGTTCCCAAATCCTTGGTATACTTCTTTGCTATTGTATCTCCTATTTTCCTGGTTGCTTTGCTCTACCAGTGGGGTGTGGTGCAAGCTCCAAAGGTGCTCTCTCATAGCGGCACAGATGTAGTGGTAGCACGCATGTTTATAATCTCAACCCTTGTTTTGCTTGCCTTTCTTGCGGTAGAGAGTAGAAGAAGATACTTATCTGGACCACACATATGAAAGATTTTGAATTGGCTCGTCTTGCAACCGGAGTGCCAAAAATAGAATACAACCTCAGCATAAAGGAAGCCCTCAAGGCTTTTGAAGAGTATGGCATATACGATTTTCTAGTGGTGGTCAAAGACAACAAACCCATAGGCACCATAAACAAACTTGACCTTATCAAGGCCCAGCACAGAGAACAGCTAACAGTGGGCGACCTGGCTCATCCTCTTATGAAAATAAGAAACGTCACCATAAGACCAGAACACCTTACATCGCTCCTTGACTTTTTCAACGCATACAAATCACCCATCTTGCTTGTGGACAAGAGGGGTTCATACATGGGTATCCTTTTCTACCATGTGGTCTTATACCATGCAAGCCTTTTCAAAGAAGCCACCGTCCCCATGTTCCAAAGATTAAGGGCACTTTTTGGCCAAGAGTATCACTTTTACTGTTTTTACATAAGGGGGCTAAGGGAGTTCGTGGAAGAATATGGGGCGTCCAAGGGGGAGAGCCTTCAAAGACTTCTTTACGAGGATGTGAAAAACAGCATACAGGGAGATGTGAGCCTCTCTTACGAAGAGAGCGAGGTGTATGCTCTCTCTCGGCTAAAGCTAAAGGAAGATCAGATAATGGACTTATACCGGGAGTTCCAAAGGGAGTTCGCCCTGCTCTATGCGGACGCAAAGCCCGTTTATCTCCTTGGCTACTGCATACCAATGAAGAGCATAAGGAATTTTGAGGATTTTTTCAGATTAACCTCGGATCTTAAAAAGAGGATGGAAGATGTGCATGACGCTTCGTGTTTTATATTCCACGAAGAAAAGCCCTCTGTGGTTTTGTGTGAATATGAAAAGCGGGAGCTTATACACCACATAAGGGAGAGGATAAAACAGGACTTTGAGGGCATAGTGGAGAGCCTCAGAAGAAGCGACAGAGATCTGTGGGAGTTTCTGCTCTATGAGTTTTTCAAAAAATACCCCTACTTTGAGCTTTTCTACATAATAGGGGAGAGTGGTCTCCAGGTTTCCAACAATGTGGTGAACCCAAGACTCACCTACACGGTAAAGACCGGCAAAAAGGGAGCAGACAGGTCAGAAAAGGAATACTTTAAGAGGGCAAGCCACGAGGATGTGTATATTTCCAACATATACATCTCACAGGCAACCGACGACTTTTGCATAACCGTCTCAAAGAAGTTCAGCTACGGGGAAAAGAGCTATGTGCTTGCGGGGGACATAAACTACAGAGAGGTGCATAAGTTGGTAAAAAGCTATGCGGAAGAGCTCAAGACTGATAGGTAGCTATACCTACAAAAGCCTCAGATACACAAAAAACCACCCTCTGAGGATACCCCGAGTTTCTCTATTGCTTGAGCTTCTCAGTGCCATGGGACTTCTTACAGAGGAGGAGCTCGTAGAGAGCAGACCAGCCCACTGGGAGGAGTTGAGACTTTTCCATGAGGAAGAATACCTCAAAGCCCTTGAGGAATGCGACCGCTGTCAGTGTGTGAAAAAAGAATACAGAGAGAGGTTTAACATAGGCACCTATGAGAACCCAGTGTCTCCAGCCATGTGGAGGGGTTCTTTGCTTGCCACGGGCTCTTCTGTGCAGGCGGTGGAGCTCTTTCTTGAGGGCTTTACTGCCTTTAACCCAGCCGGTGGCATGCATCACGCCTACCCATCAAGGGCAAAGGGCTTTTGCTTTATAAACGACCCCGGCGTAGCCCTCCAGTATCTCCTTTCCAAAGGCTTTAAAAGAATCCTTTACATAGACCTTGACGCCCATCACTGCGACGGCGTGCAGGATTTTTTCTACGAGGATGACCAGGTATTTGTCCTGTCCTTGCATCAATCTCCTGAATACGCCTTTCCCTTTGATAGAGGCTTTATCCACGAGCGAGGCTCTGGAATGGGCAAGGGCTACAACCTTAACATACCCCTACCAAAGGGTCTAAATGATAAGGAGTTTCTTTATGTGTTAGAGAGGGTTATACCTGTGGTGGCAGATATCTTTGAGCCACAGGTATATGTGCTTCAATTGGGAACGGACGGGCTATTGGAGGACTACCTTTCTAAGTTTGAGCTTTCAAACTGGGGTTTTCTCAGAGGCTTTGACTTGGTGAGGGAAGTGCTTGGAGATGGTATATATCTGGGAGGTGGAGGATACCACCCTATTGCTCTTGCAAGGGCATGGTCTCTTGTATGGTGTAGGCTATCGGGAAGAGATGTGCCAGATCTTCTAAACCACCACGCAAGGCAGGTGCTTCTTTCTGTGGATTTTGAAGAGTTTGAGGAAGAAGTGGACAGAAGCTATATGTATCAAAGTTTGATGGACAAGCCTAGGGAAGGAGAAGTTAGGAGTGAGGTTAAGAAGGCTGTCGCAGAGGCTATGGCTTACTACCACCACTAAGCAAGGAAATAAGCCCTATTAGAGTATCCCTTAGCATAGACAAATATCCCTTTTGTGGACATTTATCCACACCTCGGGTTTAGGGACTGACTGAAAGTATGGATTTCTCTCAATCAATCCCAGTGCCTTACTCCAAAGACACTTAAACCGCTCATCAAACAGGCGAGCCATAAACTCCTCTACCTGCTTGATAAGGGCTTGCTCCATACGACGTAAATGCAAGCTCCACTTAGCACGGCTAAGCAGATTCCTGCTTGCATTCACATCCGCATGGAGTTTTTTATCGCATAGCTTACACTCAAATTCACTCCTTGCCTTCCTATTCCCTTTGTCTACATACCCACAATTACTACATGCCTGCGAACTATAGGCAGGATTTACATACACTACCTCTATGCCATATTCCTCG
>JAXSPD010000051.1:0-11110 GCA_037926845.1 Candidatus Pampinifervens yunnanense
TTTCTGATAGCCATAGCCTTATACAGTCCAGTGTTTTTTGAACTCCTTAAGCTACTCCTTAAACTCTAAAGGCTTATAATATACCCTATGGTTAGCACACTTCCACCAGAAGTTGTTATAAAGCTACAGGAAAAGTTAGGAAAAGAAGAAGCCATTGAGTTTATAAAGGCTTTGGATGAGGCTATAAAGGAGCTAAGCCTCCAAAGAAAGTTGGAGCTAAAAGAAGAGCTCGCTAAAGACTTGGTTACAAAAGCAGACCTAAGAGAAGAAGTTGCAAAAATAAGAGAAGAAATAGCAAGGTTGGAAGGTCAAATAGCAGAGCTAAGAGGTCAAACCGCAGAGATTAGCTCAAGGCTTTCAAAGGTTGAAACCTACATAAAAGTCCTCATAGCCCTATTTCTGATAGCCATAGCCTTATACAGTCCAGTGTTTTTTGAGCTCCTTAAGCTACTCCTTAAACTCTAAAGGCTTATAATATACCCTATGGTTAGCACACTTCCACCAGAGGTTGTTATAAAGCTACAGGAAAAGTTGGGAAAAGAAGAAGCTATTGAGTTTATAAAGGCTTTGGATGAGGCTATAAAGGAGCTAAGCCTCCAGAGGAAGTTGGAGCTAAAAGAAGAGCTTGCCAAGGAGCTGGTTACAAAGGCTGACCTGAGAGAAGAGGTTGCAAAGCTAAGACAAGAAATTGCCAGATTGGATAGTCAAATCGCAGAGTTAAGAGGTGAAATTGGAGATTTAAGAGGTGAAATTGGAGGAGTTAAGGGTCAAATTGCAGAAGTAAACGCAAGACTATCAAAACTTGAAACCTATATAAAAGTCCTCATAGCCCTATTTCTAATAGCCATAGCCTTATACAGCCCAGTGTTTTTTGAGCTTGTGAAATTACTTTTCAAACCTTAAAGATATGTTTTCCTTTAGGGTTATAAAATCTTACGGAAAGGCAAGGCTTGGAGAGCTTATAACACCGCACGGTAAAATACACACGCCAGTCTTTATGCCCGTTGGCACTCAAGGAACAGTAAAGGCTATGCTCCACAAAGACCTTATAGAGATAGGCACTGAGATTATGTTGGGAAATACTTATCACCTATACCTAAGACCGGGTGTAGAAGTAATAAAGGAGGCGGGAGGGCTTCATGCCTTTATAGGTTGGGACAAGCCTATCTTGACAGATAGTGGAGGTTTTCAGGTCTTTTCTCTTTCACGAGGAAGGGGAGATGGAAAGTCAAGGGTAAGGGTTAAGGACGAAGGGGTGGAGTTTAGAGACCACCTTGCGGGAGACCTTCACTTCTTTACCCCAGAAAAGGTTATAGAAATTCAAGAAGTCTTTGGCTCTGACATCATTATGCCCCTTGACGAATGCGTAGAACACCCCACCACCTACGCCTACGCAAAAATTGCTCTTGAGAGGACCATATCATGGCTTGACAGGAGCATAAGGGCTAAAAGGAGAGAGGACCAGGTGCTTTTTGGAATAGTGCAGGGTGCTTTTTTTGAGGAGCTTAGGGTAGAGTCTGCTCTTAGGACTGTAGAAAGAGACCTCTTTGGTTATGCTATCGGCGGGCTTTCTGTGGGCGAACCTAAGGAAGTTATGTATGCCATGACAGAGCTTGTATGTGAATACCTTCCATGGGAAAAACCCAGATATCTTATGGGGGTGGGTATGCCTGAGGATATAATTGAAGCGGTGGCAAGAGGGGTAGACATGTTTGACTGCGTGGCACCCACACGCATGGCAAGGACTGGAACGCTCTTTACCTCAAGTGGAAAGATAAACATACGCAACGAAAAATACAAAAAGGATTTTTCTCCGCCAGACCCAGAGTGCGACTGTTATACATGTCAGAACTTCACTAAAGCATACATCAGACATCTCTTCAATGCTGATGAAATATCTGCTTACATTCTTAACACCATACACAACCTACGCTACTATCACAGGCTTATGGAAAACATAAGAAAGGCCATAAGGGAGGATAAGTTTGAGGAGTTTAGAAACGCATGGTACAAATCATATAGCTTACAGGGTTGACTTTATTTTACGAAAGTTGTTAGTCCTTCTGATGACTTTCTTACTGTCCTTTTCCATAGAAGGGGAAAGGGAGGACCTTAGACTAGCCCAGACCTATTTTTACAAGGGATACATGGAGTATGAACAAGGCAACTACAATGATGCTATATCAGAGTTCAGCAGGTCCTTTCTGGCGGACAAGCAGGGTTATTATGGGGAGCTGTCCTACCTATACATAGGAATATCTTACGCAAAGCAGGCCTATAAAACGGGCAAGAAGCAAGGTATCTTATCTGCTATTGCCTATTTAAACATGTATCCCTACTACTATAAGAGACCTACATATCTCTTCCTTCAGAAGGAGTTTATAGGCGATGCATATCTTCTTCTTGGCTTTTATGATAGGGCCAAAGATGTATTTTTAGGACTTTACAGGGATACATCCAGAAAAGAATATCTTCTGAAGTTTCTCTATGCTGACACCCTCTCTGGGAGCTTAAACAGTCAACTCCTTGATAGAATAGATGTGAATATTCTTTCAGAAAACAAATATCTATACTATATTGTCAAGGGTTTCTATGCCTTCAACACAAGCAATTATACAGAGGCAATAAACGACCTTTCCGAAGCTCGCGCCCTCAATAGATATGTGGAAGAGGACCCTGAGTTTCTTTATAGATATGCAGTGAGTAATTTTATGACTAAGAACTGGCGAAGTGCAATCTTTTACTTTGAACAGTTGGACAGGAGAGACATTTACAGAAAATACTCAGATTCTATCAATTACTACCTATCTCTCATATACCTATCAAATGGGAACTATGCGGATGCAAAGAAAAGAATTGAGAACATGATGAATTATAAGGGTTTAAAAACTAACCTTTTACTGTCTCAGCTTTGGCTATTCCCAGAATTTCTTGAAAAGTATAACAAAGATTTCAGAAACTATAGGGAAGTCTTGCGAGATATAGCCTGGACTTATCTAAATAGCGTTTACTCCCTTCCTGCAATTCTCGGTATCTATTATTACTCTCTAAAAGAGGAAAGACTAGAAGATAAAGACCTCCTACGACTTAAAAAGCTTAGCATTCCCGAGGAGATAAGCTTCGGAGACATAAGGTTAAAGGTTGATTCCATGTTAGGAACCTTAGGAGAGTTTATGGTCAAGATAGATCCCTACAACAATAACCAGGCTAATTTCCTCATAGATCTTTACAATACGAACTTTGAAAACTATGTCCTTCTCTTTGGTTACGAAAAACTGGCAAGGGCTGTGGTTTATCTTGGAGACCTAAAACTGAAGGATATACCAACAAGATTAAATGAGCCCCTCAAAGGTTTCCTAGTGGGACAGCTTATGCTTCTTGAGGGTTCAAAGGATGGGTTGAATATGATTGAAAACTCACTACAAGGGCTTACAGGCGAAGATAGGCTGGAAGCACTTTTCATCTTGGGTATATACAGAGAAGATGTTAAAATCTTGGAAAACCTAGTTAATCTAGAACTTTCAGAAAGGCTAAAGCCTTACTTGGAGCCTGCACTCCTAGAATTGGGTAATTTCTACTATGAAAAAAGGCAATATGAAAAGTCTAAGGTTTATTACAGAAAATATTTAGACCTAGCAAAGGAGGATGACCTATACTGGCTAGTTGCCTATCGCCTTGCAAAAGTCGGTGAAATAACCGGGGATAAGGAAACGGTGAGCTGGGTTGTCAAGAGGGCTCAAGGGAAAGATAATATTATAAGCAGGGTTATAATTGTTCTCTGGGGGTGAATGATATGGATATTTTCAAGGGAGCGGACAAGGTATTTCCTTATCTTAACTACGTTTGGAAGAGGCATAAGGTAATTCTTAGCAACATCGCCAATGCGGACACACCCAACTATAGAACTAGGGATGTTGCCTTTAGTCTGGAAGAGGGAGGGAAGTTAAAAACCACACGGCCGCAACATATAAAACCCTCTGGCTCTGAGGATTTTAAGGTCTTTGAGGTAAGGAAAAGGCTTTTGGGCAATGACTTAAACGATGTAAGTATAGAAGAGGAAATGGCAAAGCTAAACCAAAACAGAATAGCTTACGAGGTCTACATGAGGTTTGCCAAAGGAAGTCTTGATGAGTTAAACAATGTTATAAAGGAGGGTAGGCAATGATGGACCTTTTTAGAGTTTTTGATGTATCCGCAAGTGGGATGCAGGCTCAGAGAATAAGGTTTAACACCATAGCCAGCAATCTGGCAAACTTTGAATCCTATAGAACCACCGGTGAGCCCTTTAGGAAGTTAGAGCCTGTTTTTGAGGCAGTGGAAGACCAGCTTCAAAAGGGGCTTGTGCCTGTGAGAGTTAGGGAAATAAGGGAATCCAATGAACCCTTTCGCCTTGTTTTTGACCCTACAAACCCAAGGGCGGATGCGGAGGGCTTTGTAAGATTGCCCAATGTAGAACTGGTAAAAGAAATGGCCGATATGATATCTGCCATGAGGAGCTATGAGGCAAACCTCAACGCTTTTAAAACCACAAGAGAGATAGCTCAGAGGGTTCTTGAACTATGGAGATAAGAGGCATAGATGGGTTTTTGAAAGAGAAGCTAAGCCTTAATAAAAAGGAAAAGGGGGACTTTTTACAAGAGCTTGGTGAGTTCGTCCAGTGGGTAAACAGAGAACAGCAGAGGTCAGAGGCTATAAAAGAGGCAGTTCTCAAGGGTGCCGAGATACCTCTTCATCAGATGGTAGTGGAGTTTGAAAAGGCAAAGACTGCACTGAACCTTCTTATTCAGGTAAGGAACAAGCTAATCGAAGCCTTCCAAGAAATTAACAGGATGCAGGTGTAAATATGGCAGACATAAGGGAAACCCTAAACAGCCTTAAGGAAAGATTTTTGGCACTGCCCACAACCCAAAAGATTGCCCTTGTGGCGGCACCCATTCTCGTTCTTGGGGTTCTTTTGACTATAGCAACCTTTGCCACAAGGCAAAATTACACGGTTCTATATTCTGGGCTTTCTCAGGAAGATATGTCTGCGGTTATGTCGGAGCTTGACAAGGATGGTGTGAACTATAAAATCGGTCAGGACGGAAAAAGTATATTGGTTCCAGAGCCACAAGTTAGGGATATAAGGCTAAAGCTAGCAGCAAAGGGCATTCCCAGTAAGGGGATAGTGGGATATGAAATCTTTGACAAAACTGGTATAGGGGTCTCGGACTTTCAGAATCAGGTAAACTTCAAAAGGGCAGTAGAGGGAGAGCTTGCCAGGACAATCTTGAGAATGTCTGGTATTGAAGATGTGAGGGTAAGCATAGGTATGCCACAAAAATCTATCTTTCTCAGAGAAGAGGAAGAACCCACCGCAAGCGTTTTTGTAAAACTAAAACCGGGCTATGAGCTTACCTTAGAGCAGGTAAAAGCTATAAGAAATCTTGTTTCCGCAAGCGTTCCCAGGTTAAAGCCGAAGAATGTGGTGGTGGTGGACGATAAGGGCAGAGACCTAACCGCAATGTTGGAGGATACAGAAGATACATTAAGAGATAGGGAGTTAAAGTTGAAGGCGGAGTTTGAAAGAAGGCTTGAAAGAGAGGTGCAAAGAGCCCTTGAGGAAGCCATAGGTTTTGGTTCTGTAAAGGTTAAAGTTTCTGCAGACCTTGATTTTACCAAGAGGGAACAGAAGGAGGAAATCTATGACCCAGATATGACCGCAGTGGTAAGCCAACAAAAGAAGAAGGAAAGAACAACCACGGGCGGAGTTGCAGGCGTCCCTGGGGCACAAGCAAATATTCCACCGGGTGCAGGTGCGGTGGTTGGTGCAGGTCAGGTTCTCACTGAAAAGAGCGAAACCATAACAAACTACGAGGTTAGCAAAAAGGAGGTTTACAGCGTTGACCCAGCAATAAAGCTCAAAAGGCTCAGCGTGGGAGTTATTGTAGACGCAAACATAAAAAACCTTGACTTGGAAAAGGTCAAAAGGATAGTGTCCGCATCGGCAGGAATAAACCCCCAGCGAGGCGATGTGCTAACTGTAGAAGCCATACCCTTCCAAAAACCACCCTTTGAAAAACCTGCACCGGACTATGAAAAGTATGTAAAACTTGGTCTCCTTGTTTTTCTAGTGCTTGTTGCAAGTATCCTAGCTTTACTTGTTCTGAGGAAAGCCCTTAAGAAGAAGGATATGGCACCATTACCTGCCATACCTAGCGGTCCAACCTTTGGGGTTATAGAAGGTGCGGAGGAAATAAGAATGAAGGCGGAAAGAGTAGAGGCCATAGAAGCTATAGTAAAGGCCGCAAGGGAGGAACCAGATAAAGTGGCAAAGATAATTAAAGGATGGTTAAGGAGTAAAAGCTAAAAATGCCAGAGGAACTTCTAAGCCAGGAAGAGATAAACCTTCTTTTACAAACTCTTGGCAAGGGAGAAGGTAAGAAGATAGAAGAAGAAAAGGTAAGACCTTTAGACTTGTCCATGTTCGAACACATATCTGCAGGGAGAATCCCCGGCCTTGAGCTCATATTTGAGAGATGGGCAAACGGTCTTAGAAGAAGTCTTGCCTCCCTAGTGGTCACTATACCTAATATCTTCAAGGAAAGCCTTAGTATGACTAGGTTTGGTGAATTTACTCAAAAACTACCTGTGCCTTGTGCTATAGGAATGTTCAACATAGAACCTCTCAAAGGGCTATGTTTGCTAGCGATAGACCCTCAACTAGTATACATTACAGTAAGCAGCGTTTTTGGCGGCAGTCCAAAACCCCATAAGACGGAGGGAAGAGATTTTACAAGAATAGAGATGAGACTTATTCACAGGCTACTAAGCATATGCTATCAGGAATTGGAAATAGCATGGAGTAGTCTCATGGAGGTAAAGATAAATCCCCTTGGAGTAGAGACCAATCCAGCCCTACTAACCATGTATCGGGCTAAAGAAAGACTTGTGGTTTTAAAGCTTGTGGTAGTCATAGAGGGTAATGAAGGGCACCTCCAGCTTGCAATACCAGAAAGTTCCATTGCACCCTATAGAGATATGTTGAAAGGTGCTGCGGACATAAAAGGGGATGATTTAGAAAATACCATTTTGAAAAGCCTCCAAGTAGTGCCACTTAGGGTTGAGGTGGTGCTGGGAAGGATAAAGCTGAGTTTCAGAGATATACTTGAACTAAGAGAGGGTAGTATGATAGCACTCAATAAGCCTCTTAAGGAAGCCCTTGAGGTCAGAGTTCAAAATAAGCCCAAATTTCTAGGCTTCCTTGGCCAAACTGGCAGCAAAAAGGCCATAAAAATATATAAACATCTAGAAAAGGAGGAATAAAATGCAAGACGAGAAACAAGAAGGCTCTACCAATACCTGGACGGAGGCCCTTAAGGGACAAGAGGAAGCATCCAAAGTTCAACAGCAAGAGCAAGAGAGTGAGGATAAACTATCTGAAAAGCTCAAAAAATTCCTGGATATACCCCTTGAGGTTGAAGTAGTAGTTGGTTCTGTGACATTAACCCTTGCTGATCTTCTTCAGCTTGCACCAGGATCTGTGGTAGAATTAGAACAGAGCATAGAGAACCCAGTTGATGTAAAGGTCAATGGAAAACTTATAGCAAAAGGAGAAATAGTAATAGTTGAGGATAGGTTCGGGGTAAGGATAATTGATATAATAGCAAGGGAAGAAAGGATAAAGGGAGTTGTGTGATATATTTATTCTAAATGGAGGTTTGTGTTATGAAACCAGCAGTTAGATATATAATACTAGTGCTTTTGGTTCCTCTTGTGGTTCTTTCTGCAGAAGCTATACCCTTTTTAAAGCCCTCCTTTCTAAACCTTAAAGAGGATATTCAGGATGCAAAAAAGGATAATAAGTTTCTATTTATCATGTTCCACCAGGAAGGCTGTCCTTTTTGTGAAAAGATGAGAAGGGTGACCTTCCAAGACAAGCAAGTTCAAGATTATTTTACAAAGCATTTTTATATGGTAGAAATAGACATAAGGGGAGCTAACGAAGTAGTAGACTTTGAGGGCAAAAGGATCACAGAAAGGCAGTTTGCCATTACTAATGGCGTCAGGCTTACTCCCTTCTTCATATTCTTTGACCAAGAAGGCAAAGTAATAGCAAAGGTGCCCGGCTACATAGAACCTCAGGAGTTTTTGCTAATAGGAAAGTATGTGGCAGAGGGGCACTATAAAAATAAGAGCCTGGTGCAGTTTTTGAAAGAAAACAGAGGCAGATAAAGGCATTGGGAAAAGTGGGGCAATTGCCTTCCAGACATACAACCCGCCAGCCCTGTGGAGTAATATATTTAAATGGAGGTGACCCATGAGTGAGGTATCGCTACTTATAGCCTTTACTGCTGGTTTGCTGTCCTTTCTCTCTCCCTGTGTCCTGCCCATAATACCCGGCTATATATCCTACATATCAGGCATTGGGGCACAGGAAGTGAGAGAAAAAGGTGGTTTTAGCCAAAGGGCTTTTTTGGCTTCCCTTCTCTTCGTGGTAGGCTTTTCTGTAGTCTTTACCCTTATGGGTGCTACCGCCACAGGTATAGGTGGGCTTTTGCGGGAGTATCAGGATTACATAGCAAAGGTGGGCGGGGGCATAGTGGTTTTCTTTGGTCTGCACTTTGCAGGACTTATGCTAAGACCCAACTTTTTGAAGGAGCTTGTAGGTGTGTCTGCCCTAATACTTGCCCTTTTCTTTTTTGGAGTTTTCCCTCAGAAGACCCTCTTTGACCTTTTGGGTATAGTCCTTGTGGTGGCTTTCCTTTATCTCTTTGGGCTTCATGAAGTGCTATACAGACAGCTCAGAAGGGAGATGAAGGGTAGTGTTTCTGGCGTGGGTGCATTGCTTGTGGGCATGCTCTTCGCCTTTGGCTGGAGTCCCTGCATAGGTCCTGTGCTTGGATCCATACTCCTTTATGCCAGCCAGCAGGAGACCGCCCTTCAGGGTGCAAGCCTGCTCTTTGCCTACTCTATGGGCATGGGTATTCCCTTCCTTATAGCTGGCGGTTTGCTTTCTGCCTTTCTTGGCTTTGTGAGGAGCTTTGGAAGGTTCTTCGGCATTGTGGAAGTGGTTGGTGGTGTGTTGCTGGTCCTTTTGGGAGTTCTTCTCACCACCGGCAAACTGGCGGAGATATCCCTTTTGTTGGGTGGCTAAATGCTCCTTGTGGTAGATTACGGAATGGGAAACCTCAGAAGTGTGTCAAAAGCCCTTGAGAGGGTGGGCTTTTCCGTTAGGGTCAGCTCAGACCCAGAGGATGTCAAAAGGGCGGATATCCTTGTCCTGCCGGGGGTGGGAGCCTTCAAGGATGCCATGGAGAACCTAAAAAGGCTTGGGCTTTTAAAGGAGATAATAAGGCATATAGAGAGGGGCAAGCCCTACATGGGCATATGCCTTGGTCTTCAACTTCTTTTTGAGAGGAGTTACGAGTTTGGAGAGACAGAGGGCTTTGGTGTGCTTGAAGGAGAAGTGGTTTTACTTCCTCCAAAGGTAAAGGTGCCACACATAGGGTGGAACCAGCTTTGGAAACAAAAGCCCTCAGAGTTGCTTGATGGCGTAAGGGACGGAGAATACTTTTACTTTGTGCACTCTTACCATGTTCTGCCAAAAAGTAAACAAGTGGTGCTTACCACCACCGATTATGGCACGGACTTTGTTTCTTCGGTAGAATACCAAAATATCTTCGCAGTGCAGTTTCATCCAGAAAAAAGCCAAAGGGCGGGGCTTAAGCTCCTTGAAAACTTCAGAAGGAGGTTCTATGGCTAAGCTGTGTATAGCCTTAGATACAAACCTTCAGCAGGCTAAGGATTTGCTCAGGTCCCTCAGGGGCTATCCCTTGGTTTTCAAGGTGGGCTACAAGCTCTTTATCTGCCACCACAGGACAATTACAGACAGCGTAAAGGAGGAGGGCTTTGAGCTCTTCCTTGACCTCAAGCTCCACGACATTCCCAACACGGTAAAAGAAGGAGTATTGTCCGCAAAGGACTTGGGAGCGGACTATCTTACAGTTCATGCCTCTGCGGGAAGGAATGCCCTTAGGTCTGCGGTGGAGGTAAAGGGGAAGATAAAACTGCTGGGTGTGACGCTCCTTACAAGCCTTGGAGAGGAGGACCTTGAGGATATTGGGCTCTGCAGGAGCAGGGAGGAACAGGTGCTTAAACTGGCTGGGCTTGCCCTTGAAGAAGGCTTTGATGGCATAGTGTGTTCTGGCATGGAACTAAGTTATATAAGGCAAGGTTTGCAAAAACCCTTCCTTGCGGTGGTTCCCGGCGTGAGGTTGGAGGGCGAGCCAGCGGATGACCAGAAGAGGGTGGTAAGCCTTGAGGAAGCCCTGCGGGCAGGAGCGGATATGGTGGTGATGGGAAGGAGCATCCTTAGGGCGGAGAACCCTGTGAAGAAGGTGGAGGAGATACTTTTGAGACTTTGAGAAGTTTTGACAGATTCCTGAGCTGGGTATATCTTTTAATGCAATCGAGCATCAGGTGAAGCCACGAAGGAAGTTAAATTGAGCAATGGCTGTGTAGTCAAGAAAGATGGTGAATTCCTTGTCTTCTATGGAAGTTGCTGGACTATTCCCATTCCTGTGGAAACCCTTAGGGAATACTATGAAAGGGTAAACCAAGACGCCAATATCGGGTTTTTCTACAATGAAAGTATAGGCTCTTACTCACTAACACATCATTCTGGAAAAATGACCATTAGCACTGAGGATTTCCAAAGTTTAAAGGAGCTTATTATGTAGTATTCATTACAGCCCTCAAAGCCTCCTCTCTTTGTATGCATGTGGCACACACACCGCAGGGAGGCTCAGTTCCCATATAGCAGGAATAGGTCTTTTCAAAGGGGACGCCAAGCTCTTTTCCGAGTTTTGCTATATCTACCTTACTCATACCAAGAAAGGGTGCATATACATGCACTCTTCTTTTTGTTTTTGCCACGTAGACAGAGCCAGCGTTTATGGCGGATTCCATCGCAGTTATAAACTCTGTCCTGCAGTCGGGGTAGGGAGTATCAAGGGCGTGAACGCCTATGGCTATGTATTCCACTCCAAGGCTGTCTGCGAAGGAGCTGGCAATGGCAAGAAAAACAAGGTTCCTCATCGGCACATTGGTAGGTGGCACTTCTTGGGTG
>JAXSPD010000052.1:0-11109 GCA_037926845.1 Candidatus Pampinifervens yunnanense
ACATGTTATGGCCGATGTGAGCGTGGACTTGCCGTGGTCCACGTGCCCTATGGTGCCCACATTCACATGCTCCTTTTCCCTTACAAACTTCTCCTTTGCCATCGCCTTACCTCCTTGTAAGCCCAGGACCGGACTTGAACCGGCGACCTCACCCTTACCAAGGGTGTGCTCTGCCTACTGAGCTACCTGGGCAAAGTTTTTTATAAGAGCGGGCGATGGGACTCGAACCCACGGCCTGCTGCTTGGAAGGCAGCTGCTCTACCACTGAGCTACGCCCGCTGGTGGAGGGGGCAGGATTCGAACCTGCGTAGGGCGGAGCCCGGGGGATTTACAGTCCCCTGCCTTTGGCCGCTCGGCCACCCCTCCTAAGCCTCAGAGCTGGCGGTGGGGGTCGAACCCACGCCCGCGGGATTACAAATCCCGCGCTCTGCCACTGAGCTACGCCAGCTTAGGGGCAATATTATATCATACTACGGTTGAACAATTTAGTCAAGATAGTCTAATAGGCACGGGCGGACTTGAACCGCCGACCTCCTCCTTGTAAGGGAGGCGCTCTGCCAACTGAGCTACGCGCCTTGAGTAGAATATTATAACACAAGCCTACAGATAGAGCTATAATTTATCCCATGGCAAGCACGACGGCCACAAAGAGGCTCTACTACTCTCTAAAGGACTATCTCAAGGAAAAGTATGGCAGACGTGTGCAAAAAATTACGGTGGCGCTACCCTTTACCTGTCCTAACATAGATGGCACAAAGGCAAGGGGTGGATGCACCTACTGCTTCTCTGGCACAAGACCTGCGCACCTTGAGCCATACATTCCTCTGCGTCAACAGATAGAGGAGGGCATAAGAAGGGCAAAGAACCGCTACGGTGAAAGGCTCTACTTTTTCATCTACTACCAGTCCTACTCCAACACCTACGGTGAGTATGAATACCTTAGGTCCATATACGATACCGCCCTTGAGTTTGAAGAGGTAGTAGGTATAGATGTGGGCACGCGCCCAGACTGTGCCCCCGAGTGGGTGCTTGACCTTCTTGAGGGCTATGCAAACAGAGGACTTGAGGTATGGGTAGAATACGGGCTTCAGAGTGCAAACTTCAGAACTCTAAGGCTCATAAACAGGGCTCATGGGGTCTCCGACTTTGTGGATGCGGTGCTCAGGACAAAGAGGAGAAACCTTAAGGTCTGTGCCCATGTAATCTTGGGGCTTCCGGGCGAGGACAAGGAAGACATGCTTGAGACGGGCAAGATCCTTGCGAGCCTTCCTGTAGATGGTGTAAAGATACATCCACTCCATATAATAAGGAACACAAAGATGGCGGAGCAGTATATGAGAGGCGAGTTTGAGGTGCTTTCCCTCCAAGAGTATGCCCAGAGGGCGGTGGACCTTTTGGAAATCCTGCCTCCTTATATGGTCATCCATAGGCTCACTGGGGAGGTAGAACCAGAAAGGCTCATAGCACCAGAGTATTGCACCTATGCCAAAAAGCAAGAGGTTGTAAAAGCCATAGAAGAAGAGCTTATAGTAAGAGGAAGCTATCAAGGCTGTAAGCAACCCTTTAACCGATGAAGAAACATCACTGGGCTCTGATATCTCTTTCTGTTAACCTGCTACAGGCTTTTCTGAAGTTTGTGGCTGGGCTTTTGACAGGAAGCCTCTCCATGGTGGGTGAGGCGGTCCATTCCCTTTCGGACTCCTTTGCCTCGGTGGTTGCCTTTGTCACCATAAAGCTGTCGGACAAAAAGACAAAGAGGTTTCCCTATGGTCTTTACAGGCTTGAAAACATAGGCTCTATAGTGATAGCCTTCTTCTTGCTCCTGAGCGCCTATGAGATGGTAAGAAGGGCTATAGGTAAGGAGGTTGTGGTAAGGGAGGAGTATCTTGGCTTTGGTCTTGCGGTGGTGGTGTTTTCTCTGCTGGGCTCTTTGCTTCTTTCTGTGCTGGAAAGAAGGGCGGGTAAAAGGCTCAACTCTCCTACCTTGATAGCGGACTCCTACCATACCCTCACAGATGCCTTTGGCTCTTCTCTGGTTCTCATGAGCCTTCTTGGGGTTTACATGGGCTACCAGTTGGACCGCTATTTTGCCATAGGCGTTGCCCTGCTTATAGGATATACTGCCCTGAGCATACTCTGGAAAGAGGTTTCTGTGCTCTTGGATGTGTCCGCGGATGAAAAGACCCTTGAGAGAATAAGGCAGGTGCTTCTGTCTTTTCCAGAGGTTAAGGAGATAAAGGGGCTTTTTGTGAGAAGCTCTGGGGGAAGGCTTTTTGCAGACCTTGTGTTGGTGTTGGAGGGCAGGGACTTTGTGAGGATGCATCAGCTGGTGGACAGCATAGAGGAAAAGCTAAAGGAAGAAATAAGGGAGCTGGACATGGTCTTTATACACTACGAGCCCATAGAGGGCGAGGATCTAAAGATTGGCGTGCTTGTGGATGAAGGGGGAGACGTAAGCCAGAGGTTTGATAAGGCAAGGGAGCTTCTCATATTTGGTGCTTCTCCAGAGAGGATAGGAGAGCTGCCAAAAGACGAAACAAGCCTCTCTGAGCTTATAAGTAGCAAGGGTCTTTTTGTAGTAGTATGCGGGCATCACCCTGAGTCCTCAAAGGCGAAGGGAATCCTAAGTCAAGGGGGTGTCTTTGTATGGGAAACAGAAGAGAAAAACCCATACAAGGCTCTGAAAGAAGTAGTTTATAATCTTAGCAATGTCCAGAATACTCATAAAGAAGGCAAGGCTAATAGACCCCTCGCAAAGGCTGGACAGCACTAAGGACCTGCTAATAGAAAAGGGGAGGATAAAAGCCATAGGTGATGACCTTTTTGAGCTTGAGGCTCAGGTTATAGAGGCAAGGGGCCTTATTCTGTGCCCTTCCTTTGTGGACCTTCATGTGCATCTGAGGGACCCTGGGCAGGAATACAAGGAGGACTTGGAAAGTGGAATGAAGTGTGCGGTGGCTGGCGGCTACACCACCCTTGTCTGCATGCCAAATACAAAGCCCGCCATAGATTCGCCAGAGGTAGCTCAGTATGTGGTTCGTAAGGCGGAGGATATAGGTCTTTGCAGGGTCTTGCCCGCTGGCGCCATAACAAAGGGTAGAAAGGGGCAAGAGCTTGTGGACTTTTATGCCCTCAAAAGGGCAGGTTGTGTAGCCTTTACCGACGATGGTGCGCCCCTTATGGACTCAGGGCTTATGGAGAGGGCTCTCTTGCTTACCTCACAGCTGGGTAGCTTTGTAATGAACCACTGCGAAGACGACAGGATAGCCCAAGGGCATATAAACGAGGGCTATGTTAGCTCCATGCTGGGAATAGCCTCAAGACCAGCCAGTGCGGAGGACCTTTTGGTGGCAAGGGACTGCATACTGGCATACCACACGGGAGGGCATGTGCACATACAACACCTGAGCAGTAGCCTAAGCGTGGATATGGTAAGGTTTTTCAAGGAAAAGGGTGCAAGGGTCACCTGCGAGGTAAACCCTTACCATCTGCTCTTTACAGAGGAGGAGCTTTTGAGGTCCTACTCTAGGGCAAAGGTAAACCCGCCCCTCAGGGATGAAAAACATCGCCAAAGCCTCTTACAAGCCTTGAGGGAAGGCGTTATTGACTGCATAGCTACCGACCACGCACCCCATGCGGTCTGGGAGAAGGGGCAGATAGAAAGAGCTATGCCCGGTATGATAGGCTTGCAGACCGCCCTACCCATTATGCTGGAGCTTGTGAGAAGAGAAGTTATAAGCCTTTCAAAGATGGTGGAGCTCATGTCTTGCAAGCCCGCCAGCATACTGGGTCTTGAGGACTGTGGAAACCTGAGGGAAGGCTCAAAGGCAAACTTGGCACTCTTTGACCCAGAAAGGGAGTGGGTGCTCCACGAGGAGACAAACCTCTCAAAGTCCAAAAACACGCCCCTATGGGGGAAGACCCTTAAGGGTAAGGTGGTATATACCATCTTTGAGGGTAGGATAGTTTATCAGGATGTTTAAAAGGGTGGCAGTAATCGGCGTTGGATTTATGGGGGGCTCTTTTGCTCTTGCCTGTAGGGAGGCAACTGGCTGTAGGGTTTTTGGAGTGGACCTAAGCCCCCAGGCTATAGAAAAGGGGCAAGGGCTTGGTGTTATTGAAGAAGGCTCTACAGAACTCAAAAGCCTTGTGTCCTTTGAACCAGAGCTTGTAATGTTGGCAACGCCCGTCAGAAGCTTTGTTCCTATTGCTAGGGAACTTGTTGGTCTTTTGTCGCCTTCTTGCATAGTCTCTGACCTTGGCTCGGTAAAGGGCAAGCTTGTCTATGAGCTCGAGGGACTTCTTGGCGGGAGGTTTGTGGGAGGGCATCCCATAGCGGGCACAGAGAAGGCAGGCGTAGAGCACGCCATAAAAGACCTCTTTAGAGGCAAGCGTTTTATCCTTACCCCCACCGAGAAGACAGACGCAAGGGCAAAGGAAAGCATAAAAGCCTTGTGGGAAGCCATAGGTTCAAGGGTGGAGGAGATGGACCCATACCTTCATGATTTTGTCTTTGGTGCGGTCTCCCATCTGCCCCATGCGGTAGCCTTTGCCCTCATAGACGCCATAGAAAGGCTTAGTGTAGATGTGGACCTCTTTAGATACCCTGGAGGTGGCTTTAGGGACTTTACCCGCATAGCGGGCTCTGACCCAATCATGTGGAGGGACATATTCTTGGAAAACTCAAAAGAAGTCCTTAAAGCCTTGGAGGTCTTCCTCTCTTCTCTGGATAGCCTAAAAAGGCTTATTGAAGAGGGCAAGGAAAAAAGCCTCACAGAATACCTCAGGAGGGCAAGCACCAGAAGAAGGTCTTTGGAGCTTGAGGGCTAATCATGAAATTGGAAGGCACGGGTCTTTAAGAGCACTTCTTGCCACTCCTTCTCTGGAAGGGAGTCCCAGACTATGCCCGCACCCGCATAGTAGGAGAGCCTGTTGGCAGAGCCCAAAGCAGTCCTTATAAGCACGCTCAGGGTAAAGTCTTCTCCCATGACTATGCCCCCTGCTCCGCAGTAGTAGTCCCTGCTATGAGGCTCAAGCTGGTCTATGACCTCCACCGCCTTGCGCTTGGGAGCACCCACCACAGAAGCTGGTGGAAAGGTCTCCAAGAGTATCTTTGGCAGTTTATAGCTTGTTCTTGCCCTCACGGTGGAGTGCATATGAAAAAGGGTTTTGAACTCTTCCACCTTGAAAAGCTCCACCACTTCTACGCTTCTGGGGTTTGCCACCCTTGAGAGGTCGTTTCTTACCATGTCTGTAATCATGAGGTTCTCCGCCCTGTCCTTTTCGCTCTCTATTAGGTCCTTCTTGAGCCTTGCGGTGCCCTTTATAGGTCTGCTCTCCAAGATCTCCCCCTTCTTTTGTAGAAAAAGCTCCATAGAACCGCTCATCAGGTAAAAGCACTCAAGCTCAAGGAAGAAGGCATAAGGGACAGGTTGTCTTTGGTAATATCTCACAAAGAGGTCCAAGGGACTACCCTCAAGGAGAAAGTCAAACCGGCAGGTGAGGTTAAGCTGGTATAGAATGCCCTCGGATATGAGCCCCCTTACCCTTTCAACGCCCCCCATATACTCTTGGGCACTCAAAGAAGAGGAGACCTGCTCTAAGCTAAGGGTCTTAGGCTCTCTGTGGAAGGGAAATATGTCTTCAAGCTCAAGGTATACCACCGCCGGATAGCCAGAGGACTTTACCCGCACGCCTAAGGTCTGAGAGCTAAGGGAATAAGAAAGCACAAGAAAGCCAAACTCTGACCTCCTTAGATCCTCAAGGGACTCAAAGAAATGCACCCTCCCTATCTTAGCCTCAAAGAGCCCTTCCCTGCAAAACCAACCACCCGAGAGGACAAGACGCATTCACAGTAGCCTTTTCCACTCCTGAACTATCTGTGGGTCAAGGTCCACAAGGAGCACTCTTTTGAGGTTCTTGGCTTGAAAACTACTTATCTCATGGAGCATCACCTTTGCCGAGATATCTTTGGGAAGTCTTCCCACTCCGGTTCCCATGCCGGGCATGGCTATACTCTCAAAGCCCATACGGTCCGCAAGCTCAAGGACCGCCCTTACCGCCCTGCGCACCTTTTCCTCCGTGGTCTCCATGGCAGGCTCTTCCATAGTGGGTGCATGTATCACACCCTTGAAGGGTAGCCTGCCCGCAGAAGTCAAGACCGCAGAACCTACTGGTATGGGAGCTTTCTCTATGGCTTCCCTTTCTATCTCCTCACCGCCGAACCTTTTTATAACACCAGCCACGCCACCACCCATTAAACCAAGAGAGTTTGCTGGGTTTACGATTGCATCTGCCTGCACTTCAAGAAGGCTCGCTTGGAGAACCTTAATCTCTATCATGTTGGGTGCGTCCCCGGGAGGATTCGAACCTCCGACCTCGAGATTAGGAATCTCGCGCTCTGTCCTTCTGAGCTACGGGGACTAAAAGATAATTATACCACTCAATTCCTACTCTATCAAGCCCCTCTCTCTGGCAAACTCTCCGTATTTTTTGTCCACTTTTCCAATATGACCAGCCAGCCAACCCCAGGCAAGGGCAAGGGCTTCTCTGAAAACTTCATGGTCTCCCTTTTCCACATGTGGTAGGAGATCAAAAACTATCCTGCGAAAGCCTTCGTGAGCCTTCTTGTGTCTTTCAAAGTCAGGATAGCCTATCGCCTCCATGAATTTTTCTTCCCTTGCGAGATGGTGTTCTACCCATGCGACCAGCTCTCTACTGAAGACCTCCTCTGCCTTCTCCTTGTTGCCTTCCTTGAGAAGCTCATAGACTTTGTTCAGAAGCTCCACCAACTTCTCGTGGTCCTTGTCCATCTCCTCCACACCCGTCCTTAGGTCATGGGTAAATTTGATTATCATGGCTCTCCTCCCAAAAATGGTTATGTATAGAATTTTACTTTAACACCCTCCCCGTTTTGCGGTAGAAAATATACAGGTCAAGCTCCGCCTGGGACATACCAAGCTCTTGGCATATCTCCTCAAGCTTCCTCTCCGCCTCAAGGTAAACCCTTCTGGTTATGGTTTTGTAGTCTGGAAGGAGCTTCTTCTCCTTGAGATACCTGAATATGTGTCTGTCCACTATTGCCACATCTTCAAAGCCTATGTTTCTCAGAAAATGAGATGCCTCCTTTAGACCAAAGCCCTCCACCTTGTATTTGGAACAGGTGTCGCTAAGAAGGTCTCTTATGGCTTTGCCATCCCTTGAGCCTTCTATTAGCTCCATCACTCTCTCAAAGCTCTCCCTTGCCTTGACTATCCTCTCTGCCCTCTGACGGGCAAAGCGATGACCCGCCGAGGATATGGTCCTTTCAAGCTCCTCAAGGCTCATGTTTTTGAAGCCCTCAATATCTATAAGGCTTTGCAGTTTTATGCCCGTGAGGGCGGAGGAGTTGGCGGTAAGAAGGCAAAAGCAAAGCTCTGAGAAAAGGTCGGCGGTGTAAACATAGTCCGCAAAGGGTCTGAAGTCAAAGGTGGTCTTTCCGGTCTTGCCAAGCTCTTTAAACTCTGAAAGCCTCTTATCTACGTAGGGCTTTATTTTTTCTCTTAACTCCTGCAACTCCTCAAACACCGCAAACCTCCTTTATAAGCTCTTTTGCACCCTCCAAGGTTTTGCTGTTTACCGCACCCATTAGCCTTGCTATCTCCTCAAGCCTTTCTTCTTCTGTGAGTTCTACCACTTTTATGAGGGGCATGTCTCCGATGTTTTCCCTTCGGGTGGTAAAGTGCTTGTCTGCGGCGCTGGCTATGGCTGGCGAGTGGGTTATGACGATGAGCTGTGTGCTTTTAGAGAGCTCTCTCAAAAGCCTTGCCAACTTTATGGAAGTCCTCCCGCTTATGCCCGTGTCTACCTCGTCCAGCACATAGGTTTGTGCCGGTGGCGAGAGCATAAAGAGGGCAAGGGAAAGCCTTGAGACCTCACCCCCAGAAGCTACTTCTGAGAGTTCTCTTTCCTCCCTTCCATAGGAAGAGAAAAGAAACCTCACCTGCTCCCTGCCGTATCTACCCTCCTTTTTCTCAAAGGATACCCTAAAGCTGGCATTTTCAAGACCCATGCTTTTGAGGTATTCAAGTATTCTGCGTTCAAACTCCTCCTTCGCAAGAAGCCTCATATGGCTGAGCTCATCGTAAAGACGGTATAGACCCTCCCTTTTTAGGTTCAGCTCCTTCTCTATCTCCTCTGTGTTTTCCTCCTCCTCAAGCTGTTGCAGTTCTTCTTTTAGAGAGATCATATGCTGGTATATGTCTGGATAGTCCTTTCTGTATTTTCTCTCAAGCCTTTGGACCTTAAAGAGCTTTTCGTTTAGGCTGTTTAGCTCCTCTTGGCTGTAGGATATGAGCCTTGCGCGAAGGGCTCTTTGAAGCTCTGCGAGACTGTCTTCTAGGCTTTGAAGCTCTGGGCTCTCTTGTAAGATTCCCATGCTTGCCAGCTCTCTGAGGGCTTTTTTTGCAACCCTTAGCCCCTCCATGGACGCATCAAGACCCGAAAGCGCCTGTAGGACTTGGTTGTTTATCTTCTCCGCCAGGTTTATCTCCTCAAGCCTTTGCTTTGCCAAGAGGTATTCCTCGGGCGTCAGCCCCACCTCCTGTATATGCTGGAGCTCCTCAGCTATGAGCCTTTTCCTTACTTCCCTCTCTACCCGTCGCTGGTTTGCATCTTTTAGCCTTCGCTCTAACTCCAACACCTGCCCGTAGAGCCTCTCCACGGAGCTTCTTAGCTCCATACAACCCGCAAAGCTGTCGTAGGCATCCCTTTGGAAATCCGCCCTTAGTATCCTTGTCCTATCGTTCTGGCCCTGTAGGAGAAGGCTAGAAGAGAGCACCTCCTCTACCACCTTCCTCGTGCTTCCCCTGCCGTTGAGGTAATACCGGCTCCTGCCCTTTGTGATTTCCCTCCTAACCACCGCAGGCTCTCCTTGGAGAAATAGCTCCGCCTCCACGCAAGTGCCCTCCGCATAGTCCCCCTCCTGACCCATAAGAAAGAGCAGGGATGCCACAGTCAAAGACTTGCCCGTGCCCGTCTCCCCTGTTATCACGTTCAGACCCCTGTCAAAAAAGACCTCTTCCCCCTTGATAAAGAAGAAGTTTTCAAGGCTGAGCCTGGTCAACATGTTTATCTTTAAAATTTATGCCAGATGCTTTTTGAGGCTTTTTTCTAACATTTCAAGCATGTAGGCAAACTTCCTATCTTGCTGTCTTTTCTCCTCCACCTTCCTTATGGAGTAGAGGGCTGAGGTGTGGTCGGACTTTCCAAAGAGCCTTGCTATATCTGAGTAGGACATATGGAGCAGTGTCCGGCAGAAATACATGGCGGTCTGCCTTGCCTTTAGCATCTTCCTCTCCTTTGTGTCCTTTTTTAGGTCCTCCGGTCTTAGGTTGAAGTATTTTGCCACATGCCTTAGGAGGTCCTCCCCTTTGTTTTCCGTCCTCTCCTTTGAGGTTTCTCTGATGCCAGTGAGCTTTAGAGTTCTTATAAAACCCTCTATCTCACGCACGCTGTAGCCGGTGTTTTCCATCACATGGTCTATGTATCTTTTGTCAGTAGGCAGTCCAAATATGAGTAGCTTGTGCTTTACAATGGAGAGCTTTGTCTCCTCATCGAGCCCTATCTCTATGATGAGACCGCTGGCAAACCTGCTCAGAAGCCTCTCAGATACATCCCTTATGTCCTTGGGATGCCTGTCGCTCACCAATACTATTTGCTTGTCCGCTCCCTGCAGGGCTTCAAAGACTCTAAAGAGCTCCACCTGCGTCCGCTCCTTACCCGACAGAAACTGCACATCATCAAGAAGCAAAATATCCACGCTGGAATAAGCCCTCCGGAAGGCTTCTATCTTACCCTCCTTGAGGCTCCTTATCATCTCCTCAGAGAACTCCAGCGCTTGTCTGTAGATAGCCCTATAGCCCTTGGACTTTGCCCTGTTGCCCACTGCGTTCAGAAGGTGGGTTTTCCCAAGCCCCACGCCACCATAGATGAAAAGTGGGCTGTAGGCACCAGGATTGTTTGATATCTCAAGGCACACCCTGTGGGCAAGCTGGTTTGACCTTCCCACTACAAAGTTGTCAAAGCTATATTTTGAAAGTAGCCCATCCTTGAGGGTCTCCTCCGCTGGCTTTTTGTCCTCCTCCTGCGACCTTACAAGTATCTCCTTGCCGTAGTCCGCAAGCCTTGCCCTTATGTATTCCAGCACCCACCTTTTGTATTCAAGGGTCGGCGTTATTATGAGGACCCTGGTGGGCGTTTCCTCAATCCTGAACTGCCTAAAGAGCCCCACCGCAAACCTATCTCTATTCTCCACAAAAAGCAAAAAGTCCCTCATGACTCATAACTACCGCTTCCGCTTTTTCTTTGTGCCCCTCAATGGGTATTTAAATCATAAGGCTTGTTCCCCAGAACCTTCAACCAAGAAAAAGTTGATGGCTTAAACCCCAGAAGCCTATGAACCTAAATCTGGGTTATTTTGAAGCTATTTAAAAAGGCTTAGAAACTCCGTCGGGCTTAGTCTTGGTATGTGGAGCATCTGGATGTTCTCTTTCAGGTGTTCCAGCCTGCTCATGCCCACAAGGGCAGTGCCCACACCCGGCGTGCTAAGCACAAACTGAAGGCTCGCATGCACATCCCTTTCTACCCTAAGCCTTTCCTTGAGCTCCTGTGGCACCCTGCCTACAACACGCCCTTGGTATATGCTGGCGCTGATGTAGGTATATATGCCAAGCCTTTCACAAGCCTCAAGGGTGGAAAGCCTTTCACCACCCACCTCTTGGTTTTTTAGAGTGTATGCCTCTAGCATGCCGAGGTTGTAGGGCAGTTGGATAAACCTAAAATGGTGGTCCTTGCCCCCTACTTCCTCTGCTATCTTTAGAAGCTCTGAAAGGTTAAGATACTGCCTGCTGGCAGGGGATACCCTAAAGCCTCCCCAAGTGGCAAGCCCGTAATACCTTACCCTGCCCCTCTTTACCTCGGACTCCAAGTATTCAAAGCACTCTCTTATCTTTGCGTTGAAGGCCTTTCTGTCAAAGAAGTTGAGCTGTTCCTCTGGGTTGTGGAGAAAATAGATATCCACATAGTCTGTGTCCATGAAATTTTTTGCAAAACCAAGTCCATATCTTCCTG
>JAXSPD010000053.1:0-11079 GCA_037926845.1 Candidatus Pampinifervens yunnanense
TATGCGTGCGGTCTCTTTGTTTTTGGATAGGCTGGCGGGCAATTGTAGGCTTGAGCTTGCAAAGTCTACCATGTCCCACTTAAGGCTTGTGAGTTCTCCAGCCCTTAGCCCAGTGTAAAGGGCAAACTCTACCATTGGCTTTAACCAGTCTGGCAGGTTGCTTATGAGCTTGTCTACTTCCTCTGGGAGTAAATACCTAACTCTTTCATTGCTAACCTTTAAAAGGCTTATCTTTGGCAGGTCAAAGTGGATAAGTCCAAGCTCTTTGGCTTTTCTGAGAATAGACCTTATGGTTTTAAGTTCATGGTTAACGGACTGAGGGCTAAGCCCTTCTTTTAGTCTTTCTTGCTTGTAGCTTTCAAGCCTTAGTGTGGTTATCTTGTTTGCAGGCATAGAGCCTAAAAGAGAAACAACCCTATCAACCAGCCATATGTGTTTTCTCTTAGTGCTTTCCTTAGTATTGTGGTGGTGGGTCTCATACCACTTGAGATATTCCTGTGCCAGTTCTTTAAAGGTCAGTCCCTTCTCTTTCACCGGTAGGTAAGTGCCTTGAATTATCTCTTGCTTTATCTTTATGGCTATGTTCCTTGCCATTGTCAAGGGCATTTCATCAACCCTGCCAATCCTCTCATAGTAAGTCTTGCCTTTGTATGTGAACTTTAGCCAATAAGAGCCATGAATTTCATAAAGGTTGTCTCCGTAAGACACTTTGCCTTTCTTTCTTGCCTTAGCCATGACAGACCTCAACCCTTGGGTTCATCGTGCCAGACAGTCCATATCATATAGGCTATCATCCCAGTAAAAAGCAAAGACATAAGACCTGCCAGTAGGTAAATAAGCCTTTCATCCATCTTTTAACCTCTAAATCATTGTTGCCTTTCATTCTTAAAGCTCCACCTACTACTGCTGGCTAATCTCTGCTTTAGCCATTAGACTTTCAATCACTATTTCATCAAAGGGTATAGCACTTGAAAGCCTTTTCTTAGCATCCAATATCTCAATGCCTGCAATTCTACCATGTTGGTCATAGTCTATGGCTATGCCTTCTGCAATATGCTGTGTTATAACAGTGGTATCTTGAAACTGGATATAAAGGGCGTCCACTTCTGGGTCATAGCTTATCTTCATTGCTTAACCTCCTCATTAAAAAAGTATGTGTAAACCGTTATCACAACAATCTCTTCGTCTTCTTCTACAAATATGGGTCTGACTTGCTTGTATTGGTATTGCCTACCATTCCAAGTTTTGCCATACGGGTAGGTCTTTCTGCATTCAAGCCTGTTAAGTTCTGCAGGTTGCCATTCTGATGTCAGTATAGTTTCACGCACTTCATCCTCCGTAAAACCTCTGGCTTGTAGCCTTCTCTTTGCATGTTCTGACAACCTTATGGGTTTCATGTCTATCCATAGCCATATGGCAGTTAACTAACCATCTTATAACCTAATGCCTTATGGTTAGTTAACCACAAAAACATGGCTTAAGTCTTACCCTTTTCATGGGGTGTAGGCTTAAACTCTTCATAAAGCATGTAGACAAGCCCAGCAATAATCACAGAACCGACTACAAGCACCACCACAAGCTCAAACATAGCCTAACCATGCCTTTCCTTCAGTGTTCTGTAAACAAAAACAGCAAGGAAAAAGCCAATGCCTAAAGCACCAAGAAGGATTGAGGCAAAGCCTATGAGTTCGTAGGTATTCATTGTTTTCCTTCCTCATCCTTCTGGCGGGCGGTCTCAAGGATTTCTGTAAGGAGTAGGCTTATGGTCTTGCCTTCAGTCTCTGCTTTTTGCCTAAGCCATTCATATAGCTCAGTAGGGACACTGGATGTGAACTTGGTAAGCTGTGGCTTAATAACATGCCTAAGTCCTTTTTTACCTCTCTGCATAGCCATACCTTAATGATAGCACTTTATTGCCACCTTGTCAAGCCATACCACTTGACAATCATTCAATGATGGTATATATTTATTTCCATGAATACCTTCAAAGGAGGTAGCACCATGCAAGAACTCAGAACCTTAGAAAGCTGGCTCTTAGACCTAAGGGAAGAGCTAAAGGAACTCAAGGCAAGAAAGAAAAGCCTTGAGAAGTTAATGAACCTGCAAGGCTACAGCCTTAAGACTATCAAGGGCAATACCTACCTGTATGTGTGGAGAACTGTAGGGCATGCCAAAGCTGTGTGGAAGTCTCTGGGCAACATAAAAAGGATAGGTGGTATGGCGGTTATTGAGGAACTCCGTAGGGACAAGGTGGATGTTTTGCTAAAGGAATGGGAAAGGCTATCCCAGAGAGAAGAGGAGATAAAGGAGCTTGTTAAACAAGTCATTGAGGTCTTAGAGGAACAAGAAAGCAAGAACTCTATGGAGGTAGCAGTATGAATAGCAAGCCTAAGCAAGCCAACGGCTGGCAGGAGGCGGTCAGCCTCCTGCACTACAACGATAAGACTGAAAGCTACAAAAAGCTAACCGTATCCATAGCAGAGGATGGCGGTGTGATGCTTAGCCTATCAGAGGGCAAGAAAGGAGACAAGGACAACACTGTCAAGGTCAACTTTAGCCTTAACAGGCAAGAACTCATTTATCTTGCCAAAGAACTTGAGCTTTTGTTTATGAAAGGCAAAGGAGGTAAGACATGAGAAGGTGGACTTTGGACTTAACAGAGCTTAAGCAAGACATGGTGGAGACTTTAGACTACTGGACTGGCTTGGTTATCTATCCTCTACCTTTCCCACATGCCAAAGTTTACTGGGACTATAGGAAGATAGAGGAACATGGCAGGCTATTCTGGACTGACAGGCTGGCTTTTAAAAACCACTACCTGTATGGAGAGGGTAGCATGCCAGAGGTGGATGGTGTTGTCTACTGGATACCTCTTAGCAAGGAGGAGCTTATGCCTTTCTTGTCTAATCACAGGCTGGTGATAGAGGTTTATGAGACTGCAGAGGACATGGATGGGGACATTGTGGTAGAGGTTAATGGTGTCCCGGTGGCAAGAAGTAATAAAAGGCTTTTGGTAGAGAAAACAAGAAAGGAGGTAAGACATGAAGCCAAGACACATTGACCTTATGAAATGGTATGAAGGTTCTAAAGTCCGTGCTGTAAGGGTTTGGCTTCCACAAGAAGGGAAGGACTACTTAGCTATAGAGTGCTGGGAGCATGAGGTGGTGGAAGAAGGTAAGAGAAAGAAAACAAGCAAGGGCAGAAGGCATAGCCTACACATTCCTTTGGACATGCTTCCTGCAGTTATGGAAGCCTTAGAAATAGCAAAAAAGGAGGTAGACCATGCTTAAGTTAGACATTACAAACCTAAAGCCTTACCTTAGCCGGTGCAGTTCTTTGGTTATTGCGGATGGGCTTTTGCTTGTGGTTATGCCAGAAAGCCACTATTGGCAGAGGATAGACCACACAGGCTATGAGACTGTCATAAGAAGTCCAGTGCTTAAGCCTTTCCTTTCAGAGGATAGGCTTTTGCTTGAGGTTGTGGAAGATGCCTATGGCGTTGTGGTTAAGCTAAATGGCAAGACCATACAAAGGCTTACTTGCAGGATAGAAGGCAATGGCATATCTGCAGGCTGTGTGGACTATATCCAGCTTTTGGAAGATAAGACCGTGCTTGGTGTAATGGAAAGCAATAAGCAAAGGCATACCATAACCACAGAGAGCCAAGCGGTCAGAGAGCTTGTCCTTTCCTCTTTGGCTAACTACTTGCTTGTCCTTGTTAGTGGTAAAGACCACACTACAGAACTGCGGATGATAAACAAGGCTGTGGGATATATACAGCAAGATGGCGGATGGGTGGCAGGGGTTTAAAATTCACTTTCTTTACTTTTTAGGTTAACCCAGCTATTAAGCTATTTCCTTCAAGTCCTTGTCAGTCAACAACTTAAATAGCTGAGTTGGGTTTAAGCTATTTTAAGCTATTAAGTCATTAACTGGCTCAACCTATTTCTATGAGAATAGCTGAATAGCTGGAAATAGCTCAAAACCCTGTCAGCTATTTATGTCCTTGATACACAAGGCTCTGCTTAAAACAGCTTAACAGCCCAATCCTTGTTTTACTGGTTATGGGGTAATGGTTAACTAACCATAGGCTTATTTTTGTCTCATGGTTAGTTAACTGCCATACCACACAATAGGACTTATTGCCTTATTGCCTCATTGCCTTATTAACGCCAAAGCATTGTCAGACAACGATATAAATAAGGCAATACCCTTTTGCCTTATTCTGCCTCATTGCCTTATTAAAACTTGCAGACCACCCAGCAAAGGAATAAGACAATGAGTCAAAATATGGCAAAACCACATTGCCTTATTTATATCCTTGATACACAAGGCTTTGAAAGGAATAAGGCAATAGGGCAAGCGGGGACTACCTACTCTTTCTGGTCTTCTCCAAACAGGATCTGCTTAAGAATTTCAAGAGGGTCTTCTTCTTCAACTTTCTCTGGCGGGGGCTGTGTAGCATGTATGGGTTGCGGTTCTTTCTTTTTCTTTCCTCTTTTCCTTACAATGCCAAGCTCTTGTCTTTTAACTTTGGAAAGGAATGGGTATTTTTCTATCATGTGGTCTACTGCATGCCACACCACATCTTCTGGGGCAAACATCTGGGATAGCTTGACCTTAAGCTGGTCATATTCCTCTTTAAGTTTGTGGTTTACCAGTTCTCTGTGGAATAGCTTGGCACAGGAGCGGGAACAAAAGACAGCCTTTGGGTCTTTCTTAAGGAACTCCTTCCCACAATACGGGCATTTTGTTATAACTACGGGCTTTTCTCTTTTCTTGTGAACCTTTCCCACTATAAGGTCATGCAGAAGGTTTAGCCTTGTAAGAGGTTCATAGTCTTCTGTCATATAACCTTCTGCCACGAGTTCCTTAACTATGTCTTGTCTATGTTCTGGGGGGACAAGACTATCAAGCCAGCCTTTTATAAGCTGGCGGGCTTCTTCTTTAGGGATTTCTTCTATCTCTACTATAATCTTGTCTGTATCAAATATGGTCTTAGGAGCTATTAAGTTGGGTTTATCTCTACCAATTTCAAGGTTGAAAATCACAGAAGCCAAAGAATAAAGCACATCCCATAGATGTTTTGGTGGTAGTGTTGGCGTGTCTACGGGTAAATCCATTTTAAGACTGGGGTCTGCTTTTTTTAGAAGGTCAAGGTAGGCGGATAGAGTGCTGTAATACAAAACTTCTGGGTTCTTGAGGTCTTCTTCTGTAAGCCCATGTATTAGCTTACCCACAAACCAGTCTGGGAAATATTCAAGCTCTACCTTAACTGCAGTGGGGAAAAGCCAAACCTTAAGGTTTTTAAGGAAATTAGGACACATTGCTATGGTTAGCCACATATCTTTGGCAAAGCGTGTATATAGCTTCTGCTTTAAAGCCTTTTGAAGTATACCCATAACCTCCACCGTGCTAAGTGCTTTGGTTTCCATCTTCTCCATATGGTTAATTATAGCCTTTTCTTGCCACTTGCACAAGTTCGTCGTAATGGGTTGACACCAAAGGCGGTTTGAGTTATATTAAGAGAACCAAGAACGATTATAGGAGGTAAGCAATGAGCGAGCATAGGCTTTATAGCGTGGCAGAAATAGCAACGCTTTTGGGAAGCACACCAAAAGCTGTTAGGGCAATGGTTTACAGAGGCGCATTACCTGCTTATAGGCTCGGGGGGAAACTCTACTTCAAATGGCAAGACATAGAGAAAGCTTTAAAGCCTGTTGGTGGTAAAAGGGCAGGGGGAAGGGGGCAAGCCAACCACCAAAAGGAGGTTAGCCCATGAGTAACGGAGACACACCAACCACAAAAAAGGAGGCACAACTATGGAAAACAGTGTAGCTCAAACCGAGGGTTTTGTCAAGCAGATCAACGGACATCTGGGACAATTTGCGGGGTCTTTCTTGTTGCGTATGCTTTCTGCCACGGACTGGCAAAAGCTCTGGAACAAGCCAGACCTTGAGGTCATCGTGGCAGATGTGCAGAAAAGCGGACTTACCCCAGAAATCTGCCAAAAGGCAAAGTTGCTTCCCATCTCCTACTGGCTTAGAAATTCCACATTGGAGGAGCCTGCCAAACGAGCCTTCTTGAAGGAACTACTTGGGATTAGCTCTGCCATAATCAGCGGGCAAGACCTACTTGAGCATGAACTTTTGGGCTTTCCCTACTTTACGGCGGATGGTGAGCTTGCATTTGTAAGGGCCCGTTTCTACCCACCTTTAACCTTTTGGGAAAACGGCAAGCCCAGAGAAGTGAAATACTTACAGCCTTCTGGAACGCCAGCGAGACCTTACATTTTACCAGAAGTTTGGAGCGTAGCCCACAAACCACACAAACCCATTTGGTTGACAGAGGGTGAGAAAAAGTCCCTTGCACTACTCCAGAATGGAGAATACGCCATAGCCTTTTCTGGGGTCTGGAACTTCAGGGCGGGCGATAGCACACAAGGGGCTACGGATGGCGATAGATGGCTCTGGGGCGAACTGCAGGCTTTCGACTGGAGGGGGCGTATGGTTTACCTTGCCCTCGATTCGGACTTATGGACTAACCCACACGTGAGGATGGCTCTCTTTGAGCTGGCTCTAAAGCTCTACTCTCTGGGGGCTATTGTGAAAGTTCCTTTGTGGGATAGAAAGCTAAAAGGCATTGATGATTATTTGGCAAGCCGTCCTGACAGCCTGCAAGAGCTTGAGAGTAAAGCCAAAGCGTGGACTGAGCTTGTGCAGGCAGAAGACCTTGACGCAGTGGTCAGAGCCTTGAGCTTGGTTTATGACAGGCTTGACCCTATAAGATGGGAGCAAGTCAGCAAACAGCTATGCAAAAGGCTAAAGGTCTCTGATAAGTCTCTCTGGCTGGCGGTAGAGAAAGAAAAGCAGACCGCCACCCACGAGGACTTCCCAGAGGAGCTAAAAGCCAAGGCTCTGGAGGTTCTGGAGGGAGACCTCATAAAGGAGCTTCTGGCAGACCTTGGAAGGCTCTACGCAGGCAGAGAGAAGGAAAAGTTATTGTTATACCTCACCGCCATGTCCAGAAAGGTTAAGAATTTGCCTCTGAACCTTATGGTAGTGCTAAGAGGGAACAGCTCCGTAGGAAAGTCCTCTCTCGTTAGGGCTGTGCTGAGTTTTATCAACCACGAGGATGTGCTTGAGATATCCTACCAAAGCAAAACATATCTCTACTACGGCGTTAAGGACTTGAGCCATAGAGTGCTATGGCTTACTGAACTGGAAGGCTCAACCAAAGGCTTGTATGGGTTAAAGCTGGCTCTTACAGAAGGAGAGCTTGTGATACGTAGCGTAGAGGCAACAAAAAACGGACTAAAGCCAATAAACAGAGTTATCCCATGCCAGTCCATGCCTGTGATAACAACGGGCGTGTCTCCGATGCTGGACGAGGAGTTGCAGACAAGGGCTATAGTGCTGAGCCTTGTTTTTGATACAGAGCTTGGTGGTAAAGCCCTTGAGCTAAAAAGCCTCACACCAAGAGAGACAATTAGACAGGTTATAGCCCTCTGGAAGGGGATTGACAAACTAATAGAGCCGGCGGAGGTGGTCATACCCTACATGCCAAGGCTCGTGGAGGTTATGAAGGAAAGAATCTGGGCGGAACGAATTCTGAGAGATTGGGACAAGTTTATCGGGCTTGTGATGGCAAGTGCCTTAGTCCACCAGCACAAGAGAGCCAGAACAGAGGACGGCAAGGTCATAGCAAGCGAGGAGGACTATAGGATAGCCTACAACCTGCAGGAGCTATTCACTGAGAGCTTTGGCGGACTGCCAAAGGATATAGAGGTGGTAGTCCAGACCCTTAAGGAGCTTCTGGCAGGTGCGGAGGAGGAGAAAGAGATCACAAAGGCGGAGCTTGTAAAGGCACTTGCAGAGAGGTCAGGAAGGTCAGACAGAACCGTCCGAGCATGGATAGAAAGGGCAGTAAAACTGGGCTATGTGGGAACATCTGGCAAGGGCAAGGCGGGGGCTAAGGTTTACCTAAAGCTGGAGGATTTGCCACAGCCACAGCTACCCTTCCCAGAACCAGAGGAAATTTTTAAGGATAGTGAGAGCCTGCCTGATTGCCTTATTAGCCCTAAAGCCTTGCCAGACAATGCTCTAAATGAGGCAAGTGCCTTTTGCCCTATTTTGACTCATTGCCCTATTAATGGAGAAGACCACCAGCCTAATAAGGCAATAGGGCAGAATGAGTCAAAGGGGGCTTGCCCTATTTCCAACCTTGATAGTCAAGGCTTTGAGCCTAATGAGGCAATGAGGCAAGAAAGCCATAAGCAATTTTCTCAGAGCCAACCCACAGAGCAGGACTACCTCACAGCCTTAGAGAGGGAGCTTAAGGATTTAAAGCGGTTATACGGAGACAGAGCAAGGAATATGACTTACTACTACAACCAAGCAAGGAAAGAGTGGGAGCTGATAGATGGCGTACAGGTCGTAATGACCTTGCCAGTATGCAACGGGCTGAGCGTGATTGAGGCGGTCAGCCAGCTCCGTAATGTCTTTTCCGAGAGGTTTGACCTATGGAGGGAAGAAGATGAGCTTCCATTCTGAAGAGCTAACAAAACTCTTGGCGGTTGTGGAGAAGTTGTCCCTTTCTTGGGAGTGCAGGCTGGACTGGAATACGGGCATGGGCTGGCTGTATCTGTATCTGATAAAGGACGGCAAAGTCTTCTTTAGGCTTGACTTTGACCTCAGAGAAGGCATTAACTACGGGCTTGTCATAGGCATGTGTAAAAAAGCCATAAGCGGAGAACTTAAGCCTGTGGATGATGGCTACCCTTATCCTGTGTGGAGACAAAGGGCGGGGGCATACCAAAAACAAGGAGGCAAGCCATGAAACACAAGGCGGTTGAGATATGGCAAGCACTTTTTGGAATACAAGGCTACACTGCCATAAAGAGAGGTAGAGGCTATAGCCTTAAATTCCAAGCAAAAGGTTTTAAGGGTCAACCTGTAAGTTTTGAAGTCCCACTAAACAAGTTTAAAGAAAGTCCTAAGGAGTTTATAAGGGCTTACATGAAAGTGGCTGGCTGGGACATTACCGGCTACAACCCAGACAAAGAGGACTGGCAAGCAGTAGTTAACCATGTCATAGGTAGGGCTATGCCTATGAAATACAAGAACAGAGAGCTAATAAATGCCTTTTATGACTTTGTTAACTCAGAACTGCCATACTCTGCTGGCTGGGTTTTAGAGGTCTGGGGCGGAGTGGTAGTGGTTAGGTTCTTAGACCAGCCAGTGTCCGTTATCCCACACAAAAGGCTAACAGTAGAGGAGACCCTTGACAGGATAAAAGGCGTAATCTACAGAACTGGGCTGTGGCTAAGAGACCAAGTGGAATGGGTTGGCTGGTTAGAAAAGGGCTACGCACTTGTGGGCATGCTACCGGTAGAAGGTAAATACCTTTGGAGACTAAGGATAAAAGGAGAAGAGATAGCATGGTAAACAAAGGAGACTGGTAGGGAGTTAACTAACCAAAAGACAAAAATAAGCCTATGGTTAGTTAACCAACACCATAACCACAAAGACCTTAACCCGTAAACTTTGCCTTTCTTAGTCCTTTATCCCATGCTTTAGAGATAACCGGTCAAGTTTAAAGCTAATGGACTTTGATAGCTTTGAGGAAAGACCACCAGCCCACAGGAAAAGCAAAAGGCAAGCCAGAAGTCTGAACTTTCAACTTCCAGCAATAGACATAAACAAACTGCTAAAGCAAGCACTAAAGGACAAGGAGACCATAAAAGCCTTTACAGAATACGGAGCGGAGTTAAAGGACTATGAGACCATGCTTGACTTTCTCTCTGGAGTATCCTTGTTTTTGCTAACCCAGAGCCTTGAGAACATTCAAAGACTTCAAGCCTTTGAGCCAAAGACTGCGGACATGCTATTAGAACTCCAAAGCACTATAAACACCACACTGGGTCAGATAGCCAACATACTCAGAAGTGTAGGACAAGCCCACAGGCACGCACTATATGAGGCTTTGCTTGTCAGAGAAGTCTTTATCTTTAACCTTAGGCATTTAGAACAAGCCAATATCCCAGAGGAAACAAAGAAAGAAGTCCTTGAAAAGCTAAAAAAGGCAATGCTTGGCTTTCAGATACAAAAGCCAGACCTAAGACAAGAAGAGCTAAAGGACTTAGCCACACAGCTAAGTAGGTTATTGGAACAAGGCAATAGGGCAGAATAGGGCAAAAGTGCCTTGCCTTATTTTTGTCCTTGTGTATCAAGGCTTTGAGAGGAATAAGGCAATAAGGCAAGATAGTGTTATGGCATTCTCAGACCAAAGCCTAACCAAAGCCTTATATTTATACTCATGGAGCTAAAGACCATAACGCTAAGGGTATCAGAGGACTTAGCACAGGAGCTGGAGTTTATAGCTAAAGAGCTGGGCATTAGTATTGAAGAGCTTTTAGAAAATGCCTTAGAACACTACATTGACTATCTTGACTTAGCCATTGCTAAAGAGAGAGAAAGGGCAGTGCTTGAGGGTAAGTCTCAGACCATTAGTGCAGAAGAGGTATGGGCGGAGCTTGGTATTTGAGTTTTAATCTCCTATGGCTTACCAGCTAAGATTTGAAAGAGAGGCGGTAGAGGAGCTTAAGAAAATTCCAAAGGAATACCAAAAGCTAATAAAGGAAAAACTGCAACTTCTTGCGGACAACCCAGAAAACCTCAAAAACAACATAAAACCATTAAAAGGTGGAAATGGCTTTTTTAGGCTACGAGTAGGTAATTACAGGGTCATATATAAGATTTACAACGAGGTCATAATAATCTACCACATCAGACACAGGAAATCTGCATACGACTAACCCTATAGCAGTTAACTAACCAGTGCCGGATACAAAGCCATAAGGTTAGTTAACTCCACAAGACCCTTAACCACCAAGCCTTAGCCACATTCTCAGTTAACATGCCAGTTAACACACTACAAACCAGTTAACCCAGACCATCTAAAACCCTTGACATACAAGGCTTGGAAGTGTTAACTACAGGTTAACTTTTGGGCGTAATTTTTTGTGATTTTTTGAGATTTTCTGAGATACCAGACCGTTGATAGACAAGGCTTTGGAAA